>CAXTAP010000096.1:0-12297 GCA_964241965.1 uncultured Mucilaginibacter sp. | reverse complement strand
CTGCCAATTGTATTGCCGCAAGTACTATCTTTAGCCTTTACTAACTGATAAACCTTTGTAATGCAATCCAATTTACAACCGGCCACCAAGCCGCACTATCCGGTGCTGGATGGTTTGCGTGGTGTGGCAGCCCTTACGGTGGTAGCCTTCCATATTCTGGAGGCGCACTCCACCAGCCATCTCGATCTGATCATCAATCACGGCTACCTGGCGGTCGATTTTTTCTTTCTGTTGTCCGGCTTCGTTATCGGCTACGCTTATGATGACCGCTGGCAAAAGCTCAGCACCGGCGGCTTTTTTAAGCGCCGCCTGGCCAGGCTGCAGCCTATGGTAATTATCGGTATGGCGGTAGGTGCAGCCTGCTTTTATTTTCAGGACAGCACCCTGTGGCCGGGCATCCACACGGTACCCCTGTGGCAGGTACTGCTGGTAATGCTGGTGGGCTTTACGCTCATTCCGCTGCCGGTATCGGCAGATGTCAGGGGCTGGCATGAGATGCATCCGCTGAATGGCCCGGGCTGGTCGCTTTTTTATGAATATGTTGCCAATATACTGTATGCTTTGGTTGTCCGCAGGTTTTCTAAAACGGCGCTTGCCATTCTTGTCATTATAGCAGGAGGGGCGCTTATTCAATATACCGTGACTTCCCAAACGGGTGATGTGGTTGGCGGCTGGGCGCTGGAGCCTGACCAGCTGCGCATTGGTTTTACCCGCTTAATGTATCCGTTCTTTGCGGGTTTACTGCTTTCGCGCACGGCGAAACTAACGCAGGTTAAAAATGCCTTTATGTGGTGCAGCCTGCTGCTGCTGGTTATACTGGCCATGCCCCGTATAGGCGGCCCGGCGCACTTATGGCTGAACGGGCTGTACGAGTCGCTGAGTATTATACTGCTGTTTCCGCTGGTGGTTTACCTCGGCGCCGGCGCTAAGTCCGGGAGCAAACCGGCTTCCCGGTTCAGCAAATTTCTGGGCGATATTTCGTATCCTGTGTACATTACGCATTACACGTTGATATACATATATACCGGCTGGGTCAGCAATCATCACGGCGTTAAGTTCAGGCAGGCGCTGCCTTTCGGGCTGCTTACTTTTATATCAGCCATTATACTGGCCTATGCCTGCTTAAAGCTGTATGATGAACCGGTAAGGCGCTGGTTAAAAACAAAGCTGACTGATTAAACTCTGGATCCAATCATATCAAATCTGCCAAAATTAAAATAAATTTTTTTTGTACCTTTGCGCCTCTGAAAGCCGTGCTAAGCGCGGATGATGTGTAAGTTATAAAATCCGGTATAAAAAGATGAACATCTCACAGGAAAAAAAGGATAACCTGAACGCGGTTATCACCATTAATATCAGTGCAGAAGATTATCAGCCCCGTGTTGATAAAGCTATAAAGGACAACGCCAAAAAGGCTAAGCTGCCGGGTTTTCGCCCGGGTATGGTGCCCGCCGGCCACATCAAGAAAGTGTATGGTAAAAGTATCTTGGTTGATGAGGTGAATAACCTGCTTTCCGATACGCTGAATAATTATATTACCGAAAATAATATCGAGATACTGGGCCAGCCGCTGCCCGATGCTGATGATGACAAAGCCTATAACTGGGATTTTGCAGATAACTTTGAGTTTAAATATGATATTGGCCTGGCCCCTGAGTTTACCATTGACTTGTCATCCGCTGATCAGCTGACCCAGTATGACATCAAAGCCGATGGTGAAACCCTGTCAGCCCGCATCAAAAACCTGCGCCGCAGCTACGGCAAGATGACAAACCCTGACGTATCGGCAGATGATGACGTGCTTTATGCTGAGTTAACCCAGCTTTCGCCGGATGGTGCTGTTTTTGAAGGTGGAATAACCAATACCACATCCATCCGCCTGGATCAGATTAAGGACGAAGCCGTTAAGGCGCAGCTCATTGGTTTGAAAAAGCAGGATGAACTGGTATTTGATATTCAGCAAGCTTACAGCAATGATGCTGCCCGCGTAGCCGCCATCCTTAAAATAGATGAAGCCGCCGCAGCCGATTTGAAGTCGAACTTTAAACTGCATGTTAAAAACATTAACCGTTTAGAGGAAAGTGATCTGGATCAGGCGTTCTTTGATAAAATATTTGGTGAAGGCGTAGTTACTACCGAAGAAGAATTCAGGAGCAGAATTAAGGACGAGCTGGAAGGTATGATGGCGCAGGACTCGGAACGCAGGCTGCAAAATGATATTTATAACCTGGCGCTGCAAAAAATCAACTTCCCGCTGCCCGACGAGTTTTTGCGCCGCTGGTTAAAGGCCACTAACCCGAAACTGAGCGATGAAGAGCTGACCGCCGGGTATGATGATTTTGCAAAAAACCTGAAATGGACCCTGATTGCCAATAAGGTTGTGCAGGACAATAACATCGAAATTAAATACGAGGATGTTTTCCAGCTGGCTAAATTACGGTTGGATCAGCAATTCCGCATGTACAGCCAGCAGCCCATGACCGAGGAGCAGTTAGGCCAGTACACAGTGCAGTTTATGCAGAACCAGGAAAATGCCAACCGCATTTTTGAAGAGGTAAAGGCACAAAAAGTGTTTGAGTATCTGAAAGGCACGCTAACCCTGAACAAGCAGGAAATAAGCCATGCTGATTTTGGTAAATTAGGCGAGTAAATAACGGCGCTGCAAGCGCTGCATTATGTATAAAAACCAATAAAAGCAACCCGGCACCGGGTTGCTTTTATTATTAATCCCGGTTTTACAAAAGCCGGGTTCTGTTCTGAAGACGGTGTTGTACCGCTTCTTTTTTGTAATTAACACTGTAACCAGTTAAAACCTTTAAACTGTTTTCCCATTATAACAAACACTAATAATTAAACCATGATGAACAACATCGATAAAAATGAATTCCGGAAATATGCGGTAAAGCATCACCGTATCAACAGCGTTTTTGTAGATAAATATATCTCCAGCGTTGAGCATAAAACAATGCCCTCAGGTATTGCCACCCCGGTGGACATGACCCCTTACATTATTGAAGAACGCCAGCTGAATGTAGCGCAGATGGACGTTTTCTCGCGTTTAATGATGGATCGCATTATCTTTCTGGGCGATGCCATATATGAAAACATTGCCAACATCATCCAGGCACAGCTGCTGTTCCTGCAGTCGGCCGATGCCAAGCGCGACATCCAGATTTACATCAACTCGCCGGGCGGCTCGGTATATGCAGGCCTGGGTATTTATGATACCATGCAGTTTGTATCTAACGATGTAGCAACCATTTGTACTGGTATGGCCGCCTCAATGGCTGCCGTATTATTATGTGCCGGCGCCGATGGCAAGCGTGCTGCGCTGCCGCACTCCAGGGTAATGATTCACCAGCCGCTGGGCGGTGCACAGGGCCAGGCCTCTGATATTGAGATTACGGCCCGCGAAATACAGAAACTGAAAAAGGAACTGTACGAAATTATTTCAAAGCACAGCGGTACTCCTTACGAGAAGGTTTGGGAAGCCTCAGACCGCGACCACTGGATGATTGCCGAAGAAGCCAAAGAATTCGGCATGGTGGATGAGATTCTGCGTGGCAGCCACCAGAAATAATTCTGCACTAAATGTAAAATAACACTAACAAGTACCTGCCGTACTTGTTAGTGTTATTTGTATTAGATATATTTGATTACCCATCACACCATCAAACTCAGAGATGAACAAGAACAGCAAAGAAATCAGGTGTTCGTTTTGCGGAGCAGGAAAGCAGGATTCCCTGATGCTGATTGCGGGCTTGGATGCACATATCTGTGATAAGTGCGTAAATCAGGCCAATGAAATATTGGCCGAGGAACTTAAAGTACGCAAGGTAAAGTCGTCTCCCTCGGTGCCGGCCATGTTAAAGCCTGCCGAGCTTAAATCCCATCTTGATCAGTACGTAATAGGGCAGGATGATGCCAAAAAGGTACTGGCCGTTGCTGTTTACAACCATTACAAGCGTTTAAATCAGCGTGTGGATAAGGATGAGGTGGAGATTGAAAAATCGAACATTATTATGGTGGGCGAAACCGGTACGGGTAAAACCCTGCTGGCCAAAACCATTGCCAAGGTGCTGAACGTGCCCTTTTGCATATCTGATGCTACGGTGCTCACCGAGGCCGGCTATGTGGGTGAGGACGTAGAGAGTATATTAACGCGCCTGCTGCAGGCTGCCGATTATGATGTAGCCGCTGCCGAAAAGGGCATTGTTTATATTGATGAGGTAGATAAAATTGCCAGGAAAAGCGATAACGCCTCCATTACCCGTGATGTATCGGGCGAGGGTGTGCAGCAGGCCCTGCTGAAGATACTGGAGGGTACTATGGTGAATGTACCGCCGCAGGGCGGCCGCAAGCACCCCGACCAGAAAATGATCAGCGTAAATACCAGCAACATTCTGTTTATATGCGGCGGTGCGTTTGATGGTATCGATCGTAAAATTGCCAGCCGCCTGCGTACGCAAACGGTAGGTTACAAGTTAAAGCATGATGATAACGAGGTTGACATGAAAAACCTCTATAAATACATCACCCCTCAGGATTTAAAATCATTCGGCCTGATCCCTGAACTGATTGGCCGCCTGCCGGTGCTGACCTACCTCAACCCGCTCGACCGGGAGGCTTTGCACAACATTTTAACAGAACCTAAAAACTCGCTGTTAAAGCAGTATAAAAAGCTGTTTGATTATGAAGGCGTTAAGCTTGATTTTGATGAGGACGTGCTCGATTTCATTGTGGATAAGGCTATGGAGTTTAAATTAGGCGCGCGCGGTTTGCGTTCCATCTGCGAAGCTATCATGATTGATGCGATGTTTGAGTTTCCATCCAAAAAGGATGTCAAGCGTTTCACCATTACGCTGGATTATGCGATGGAAAAATTTGAAAAGTCTGATCTTAAAAAGTTGAAGGTAGCTTAACAGCAGGTAAATAGTTAAGCCGTATATTTGTTATAAAACGTGCCCTGGCTGCTGCAGCCGGGGTTTGTTGTATAAAAAGCAGCCCCCGGCAGGCTGCAATGTTAAATTAAATTCCATGAAATTATGAATGAAGAAAAAGACGTAAAAAAGGATCCTGCTATTGTACAGCAGTCTAAGAAGATAAAGGAAGTGCAAAGCGCAGTGAAATCAGGCTTAAAAACCAAGGAGGCCATTGTAGCAAACTGGCTGCCCCGCTACACCGGCCGGCCGCTTGATGATTTCGGCGAATACATTATTCTGACCAATTTTTCTAAATACCTGTCCCTGTTTTCGCAATGGCATAATAATGCGCCCATCATGGGCTTGGATAAGCCAATGCAAAGCGTAACTGCCGATGGTATCACCATCATTAATTTTGGTATGGGAAGCTCGGTAGCTGCTACGGTAATGGATTTGCTGACTGCCATTCATCCGCAGGCCGTTATTTTTCTGGGTAAATGCGGCGGGTTAAAGAAAAAAAATAATGTGGGCGACCTGATACTGCCTATAGCCGCCATCAGAGGCGAGGGAACCTCCAACGATTACCTGCCGGCCGAAGTGCCCGCGCTGCCTTCATTTGCCCTGCAAAAAGCCATATCAACTACCATAAGAGATTTTTCGAGAGATTACTGGACAGGTACCTGCTATACCACCAACCGCCGGGTATGGGAGCACGACAAAAAATTTAAACAGTATTTAAAGGAATTGCGGGCGATGGCCGTTGATATGGAAACCGCTACCATATTTACCACCGGGTTTGCCAATAAAATACCTACCGGGGCGCTGCTGCTGGTATCCGACCAGCCCATGATACCCGAAGGCGTAAAAACCGCCGAGAGCGACTCCAAGGTTACTGAGCAGTATGTAGAAACCCACCTGAAGGTTGGCATTGAATCGCTGAAGCAGCTGATCAACAACGGGCTTACAGTTAAGCATTTGAAGTTTTAGGCCATGCCCGAAAAATCTATCGTTTAAGTAGAATTTTTGACCAAAACCTGTCAGAATACTAAAGGCGAATTTGCACCTTTGCAGTACGATGTGGTACAACAATATTCTGGAAACCATTGGCCATACGCCGCTGGTAAAGCTAAATAAGATTACAAGGGATGTTAAGGCTACCGTTTTAGCCAAAATTGAAACAACCAACCCCGGCAACTCTATTAAGGACCGTATGGCCTTGCAAATGATTGAGGATGCCGAGCAGGATGGCCGTTTGAAACCCGGCGGTACTATCATTGAGGGTACATCGGGTAATACAGGTATGGGGCTGGCCATTGCAGCGGTAATTAAGGGTTATAAGTGCATTTTTACTACTACTGATAAGCAGTCGAAGGAAAAGGTGGATGCCTTGCGCGCCTTTGGAGCCGAGGTAATTGTATGCCCTACCAATGTGGAGCCGGAGGACCCGCGTTCTTATTACTCCGTATCATCTCGTTTGGAGCGTGAGGTGCCCAATTCATGGAAGCCTAACCAGTATGATAACCTGTCCAACTCTAAGGCGCACTATCAGCAAACCGGCCCCGAAATATGGGAGGGGACCGAGGGTAAGGTTACGCACCTGGTAGTGGGCGTAGGCACCGGCGGCACCATATCCGGCACGGCCCGGTATTTAAAGGAAAAGAACCCTGATATTCAGGTATTGGGTATTGATACTTACGGTTCCGTATTCAAAAAATATAAGGAAACCGGCATTTTTGATAAAAATGAGATTTACCCCTACATCACCGAGGGTATCGGCGAAGATTTTTTGCCCCAGAATGTTGATTTTACGCTGATTGATCATTTTGAAAAAGTGAGCGACCAGGACGCCGCCCTGATGACCCGCGAAATTGCCCGCAAGGAAGGTATTTTTGCCGGCAATTCCACTGGTTCGGCGGTGGCAGGCGTAATACAGATGAAGGACAGGTTTAAGGAGGGCGATGTGGTGGTCATTATCTTCCCCGATCATGGTTCGCGTTATATGGGTAAGATGTATAATGACGACTGGCTGCGCGAGCGGGGTTTCCTGAAAGATGAAAAACTGACTGCCCGCCACATTATCAGCAAAAAAGATAATACAGATATTGTAACCATCGACAGTGAAAAAAGCGTTTTAGAAGCCATTAACACCATTAAAACCCTTAATATTTCGCAAATACCTGTTACACAACAGGGAATGGTGATTGGTAAAATTACCGAAAGCGATATATTGGATTCACTGCTGGAAAACCCATCATTGAAATCGCAGCCGGTTAAGGTAATTACCAGTACGCCTTTTCCTTTTATTGACCTGAATACTTCCATTGATAAAATATCATCCATGATCAATAAGGAAAACATTGCGGTGCTGGTGGAAGATGAGCAGGGCAGAATTGAAATTATTACCCAATATGATATTATCAATGCCATATCGGCATAGCCGCAAATAAATAACCTTTGCTGAGCGGCAGCAAAGAACCTGTATACAGTAAGTTAAATACAGGTTCCTCCCTGCCGTTCAGCATGACATTTTTTTGTTGCGCCTGATTATTTGCAAAAATTTACATCTTTGCCATCCAATGCTATCATCCTTTGTCTAATCTTCTTTAATTCTTCAGCATGGCAGGTAATTCTTTTGGTGATTTATTTCGTATTACCACCTTCGGCGAATCTCACGGAGCAGCTATCGGGGTTATTGTAGATGGATGCCCGTCGAACTTACCCGTCAGCCTCGGATTTATACAGGCGGAGCTGGATAAGCGCAGGCCCGGCCAGTCGAAAATTACCACGCAGCGCAAGGAGAGCGATACTGTACAAATCCTGTCAGGTATCTTTGAAGGTAAAACTACCGGCACGCCCATTGCCATGCTGATACCCAATGAAGACCAGCGTTCAAAGGATTACAGCCATAATCAGGATGTATTCCGCCCGTCACACGCAGATTATACTTACCAGGTAAAATACGGCATACGCGACCATCGGGGAGGCGGGCGATCATCCGCACGCGAAACGGCTGCACGCGTAGCAGGCGGCGCCATAGCTAAGTTGCTGTTACAGCAGGCAGGCATCACCATCATAGCGCATGTGAGCAGTGTGGGTACAATTAACGCGCCCAATGTGGATATTACTGATGCGGAAACCTTTGTTGCCATGCGCGAAAGCAATATTGTGCGTTGCGCCGACCCGGCCACCGCTGCCGAGATGATTGAGCGGATTGACAGCATCCGCAAGCAGGGCGATACCGTTGGCGGTAAAATTAGCTGCCATATCACCGGCTGCCTGGCCGGTTTGGGTGAGCCGGTGTTTGATAAGCTGCACGCTGATTTGGGCAAGGCCATGCTGAGCATTAATGCAGTGCATGGCTTTGAGTACGGATCCGGCTTTGGCGGCAGCGAGATGCTGGGCTCGGAGCATAACGATGTTTTTATTAAAGATGCTGCCGGCAGCGTGAAAACGCTTACCAACTTTTCGGGCGGCATACAGGGCGGTATCAGCAATGGCATGCCGGTTGAGTTCAGGGTGGCCTTTAAACCGGTAGCCACCATCATGACTAACCAGCCCACCATTGATGCCGGCGGCAATGCCGCCGAGATACAGGGCAAGGGCCGCCATGACCCCTGCGTAGTGCCCCGTGCCGTACCCATTGTAGAAGCCATGGCCGCCCTGGTAATGGCCGACCATTGGCTGCGCAGCAAAACAGCAAAATTATAAATAGGGTTCAATAAGAGCAGCGCGCACCTGTTTAAGGCTGGCACAGCCTGTAATCGTCAGAAGATGGACACATTGTTAGCTATGCTTATCAGCCTGTAAAGCCTGATAATTATTACCGTTTTACGGTAATGGCTATTATTAAATGGCCATGACTACCAGTTTATTTTACGGCAAGCAAATCCAGCTTTTCAATTACCGGATCTTTTGAAAATAAGTCGGGTGCCTTTGCCATCAGGGCCTGGGCTATCTGGCCGTTCAGGTGTGCATCCCGGCCATCTTCGGCTTCAAAGGTATCAAAAATGCCAAAGGTAGAAGGGCCGATTTGCCAGGCGTACCACTTTACGGTCTTTTCTTCACCTTGCGCCAAGGGCAGGGCGCTCTTTAAAAATTCGGCAGCCTCGGCTTCTTTACCGGGTTTGGCCTCCAGCCGGGCCAGCAATGCAAATTGCTCCATAATTTATTGATTTATATTTAGTGCGTTGCTGATGAACGCATCAAAACAGTTTTGGTTTTATGGCCCCGCTTACCCGATATTTTCTTCGCGGCCCGGTACAGATACCTGTGTCCTTTTAAATCAGCTGATATCAAAGATCAGAAAAGCAATGTTTAAGCTGCCGGTTTATGCGTTTTGCTTAATGGTAACCGTCACCCTGGTACCCTCGCCCGGGGCCGAAGAGATGTCAATTTTCCCTTTGTACAGGTTGCAGCGCTTGCGGATGCTGCTGAGACCGGTACCTACCGAGGTTTGATTGATACTGGCAACATTAAACCCCTTGCCATTGTCGGTTACGGTAATGGCAATAACATCCGACTTACGGGTAACTTCTACCTTGATCTTGTCGCCGTCGGCATGTTTGATGCTGTTGTTTACCAGCTCCTGTATAATGCGGTAAATATTGAGCGCAATGTTAATGTCGAGGTTCGCGCCTACACCTGTAACCTTGGTTTGAATAGCCAGATGATCATTAGATAATCGCCTCGACAGTTCCTCCAGCGTAATGGCCAGTCCGAAATCCTTCAGTATGGACGGGGCCAGCTCGAACGATATATTGCGCAAATCGCGGATAGTCTGGTCAATCAGGCTGTTGGCCTGCTTAAGATAGGGATCTTGGTCAAGCCCCTTAATCTGCTGCAAATTCAGCTTTGCAGCGTACATCATCTGGCTTGTACTGTCGTGCAGGGTTTCGCTGATGCGCTTCCGTTCATTCTCTTCGGCCTGCAGTGATGCTGAGGTAATAAGGTTATGCTGGTTATCCCTTAGGGTAAGGGCGTTTTGTTCCATCATCTTTCGTTCGGTAACATCTGTAAATATGCCTACGAACCTCCGGCTATGCTGCTGGTCGGTAACCATTTGGCCATGGGCGGAAATATATTTCTTAATATCCGGCAACTTACCAACTTTAAACTCAATGCTGAATATTTTATTCCCTGTCATGGCCGTGCGAAGATTGGTATATACCTTTGCTCGGTCATCTTTAGCAATACGGTATAATACGGTAATCAGGCGGCCGTCAAAATCGCCGGGGTTTATTCCATATAATGAACAGCTGAAGTTATCAAGGCGTATCTTGCCGGTGATAATGTCAATATCCCATACACCGGTTGATGAGGCATCCAGTGCCATTTTCAGGTTTCGGCTGGCTTCTCGCAGCCTGATATCAGCCTGCTTTTGCTCGGTAATATCAGTAATAATTAGGTAACAGGTGGATGCCGGGGTGTTTTCAATGCATATACCGTCTAATTGCGCATAAAATTCTACCTTGTCCGAGCGCAGCAGCCGCAGCTGGCATCTCTGCTCGCCCGGGCTGTTAAGCATTTGCCGGAAAAAGGTATAAAACGCACTGGCATCGTCCTGATGTACGCAGCTCAGCAGCGGGCTGCCGAGCACCTGGTGTTTGTTTGTGCTGAACAGTTCACAGCCTGTTCTATTAATATCAATTATACAGCCTTTGCGGTTGAGTACTATATAGCCCACCGGCGCCATTTCGAACAGGTTGGCAAAAGTGGTGCGCTGCAGCTTCAGTTCATTGGCTACGATGCTTAGCTCGTCGTTCTGCACCTCTAAAACGTTCTGGTAAACCTGCAGTTCATGAAACAGCTTTTGCACCTCCAGAAACTCCGTGCTGGCCGGCAATGCAGGCTCTTTGTTGAAAAGCTCCTCCGCTTTGTGCTGCAGTTTTGCCAGCAGTTCGGTTTTTTCTGTTGATTTCGAGCCGTTTTCTTTCAATTTATGCTTTGTTTTTTATTTATACTGCCAAGCCTGCCATCAGCCATGATTTGGTTTGTATGGTCGGTTTCATCAGTACCGGTATCATGCTCTTTATTGTCAGTCATTGAGTGATCAGTAAAATTAATTATAAATCGATATGTAGTGAAGCAAACTTAAAAAAATCAAACCCGGAACATCCCGTAAAAATAAAGAGGTATAGGTTTCCGGCTGGCTTTATTAAAGTGACTTAAATGCTTCATTAACGGAATATCATCATGCGAAAACCGCAAACATACCTTAATGTACCGGGGTTTACAGGGCATGAAACGAATACTATTTCTGGGTGACAGCCTGACCGCCGGCTATGGGTTAAGCAGGGCGGCTGAACAGTCATTCCCGGCACTGATGCAGCAAAAACTTAATGCCGAACAGTTCAACTACCAGGTAGTAAACGCCGGCGTGAGCGGCGATACATCCGCAGGCGGCCTGGCACGCCTCGGTTACTGGCTCAGCCAGCCGGTTGACGTGTTTGTGCTGGAACTGGGCGCTAATGATATTTTGCGCGGCATACCGCCGCAAAGTACGCTCAAAAACTTGCAGGCTATTGTTACTCAGGTTAAGGCTAAATACCCGCAGGTTAAGCTGGCGCTGATGGGGATGCAGCTGCCGCCGGTTATACCCGGCCAGCTGGCTACCGATTTCAGAGCGGTATTTCAAAGGGTGGCTGATGATAACCAGATGGCGTTTGTGCCATTTTTTTTGCAAGGCGTAGCCGGCAAAATGCACCTCAACCTGCCCGACCGTTTACACCCAACTGCCGAAGGCTACCAGATTATTGCCAGTGCCGTTTGGCCGGTGCTGCGAAAACTGCTGATCTGACCAATTCGTTTTCAGGTTACAGCGGAAATGACAGGTAAAAATTTAAGCATCATTGGATGGGGTAACCGCTACCCTTTGGAATTAACCGCAAAGGCCCTTTAAATTAATAAAATCCATATTGCCACGCTAAATGATGCCGGGAAACTTTACTGAGCAGGCAAGCCTGCGGCAAAGTATTTTACATCATTGTTCAGCGTAGCAATGCAGGAATTTAATGTATGTAAACTATCCTTTATTTACTGTAAAGGGCGTATCAATTATCGGTTATGATAACTGACGGTAAAATAGCTTCGCTGATTTTGGCGCCTAACACGTTAGTAGGGCCATCCCAGCCGGCTGGCTTATCGGCATTGGAGGATAGCCACCAGTTGTTATTATAGTTGGAACTGTTGTAGAAATTAATGGAATTGCCTGTAACCGTAGCATTGGTAACTTTGTATCCCCCTATTGAATTTACATACAGGCCCACATTAGTAAAATATTGTGATTTGCCATAAATTATATTATTCAGCAGAGAATTGTGGTCGCCGCCGGCAATGGCCATGCCGTATTCGCCGGGGTTAACCAGCACATTGTTAG
>CAXTAP010000095.1:6928-12428 GCA_964241965.1 uncultured Mucilaginibacter sp. | reverse complement strand
GTGTGGGCAGCAGCTTAATGGCGGTATAAATGCTGGCCTGCCGCCTGCCCTTATACACCGAGCCCTGGCCGCCGGTTTTTATGGCGCCCAGGTTTTCCAAACCTTCTACTATAGTAAATATTCTGCTCATTTAGGTAGTTTCGGGTTCGTAACTGAATTCAATTACCGCGGCCTCGCCCAGGATAACCTGATCGCCTTCGCGCAGGTGATGCCCGATCTCGGCGGAGTGCAGCTTAACAGGTTCTTCGCCGCCTCCGGCCGAACGTATCTTGATTTTATTACGCGGCGGAATGCCGCCCTCATCTGCATAAATCACAAAGCAGCCGGCCTCATCGTTCCAAGCAATGTGTGCATGCTGCCTGCTGATGAACTTATTAGCCGGGTTAACCGATGCCGAAGGAAAGGCGATCTGATTGGTACGAAAAAAGCCGTCGGCCGCCTGTGCCTTTGTATCGCGCCCGATATTAACCTTTTGCGGCCCTGAAGTGAGGGTGTAAACTGTTTTTTCAGCTTCCCCATTGAGTATCCTTACATAAGCTGTTGCCGTATGCCTGATAAAGTGCTTGCCGGTTTTTATGAACAGTGCAGCATCCACATCCGGCGCCGTTGCGGCTTCGGGCGGAAAATCCCTTTGTACCAGCACTTCCAGCGTCCAGTTACCGGGCAGATTCAAAGCATAATCATCTGCAATTTTCTGCACTTCATCTTTAAACCGGTTTTCCTCATCCAGGTAAACAGCAGCCTCATACAAGCGCCTTTCGGCCTCGTTACCGGTTAAAAAAACAGAAAGCCCTTTGATGTGAGCGCCCTCGCCGCCTTCTGCCTTCTGCAATTCATCCTTGATAAAGCGCAGCAAGGCATGGCGTATGCCCTTAATATCATTGGGCCGCTCGTTTGTATTACCTTTTAAAAAACCGAACATGGAGTAGTATTAATCATTGTTAGTCAAATCTAAAAACAGAAACTATCAGGCGCTTCAATAATCTATTTTATCTTACTAAATATAATTAAATAATTTATCAACAAATCATTTTAAAATTGCTCATCATCAGCATCACGCGCAATGTCCTTAATATAGCCCTCTTTCAACAGATATGGTATCACGTGCTGCCCTGCCAGCTTTACCGCGTCTGATGATCCTTTGGTGCGTTCAATGCGTATGCAAACCACAATATTGCCGGTATTACCGGGTTTTGGCGCAAAGAATACGTACCAGCCATCATTAATCTCCTGCCCTTTCCATATCCGTTCGGGCGTACCTGTTTTTCCGGCTACGGCTATACCTAAAGTATATTTTTTAAGGGCGCTTTGCGCTATCATGTACCGTTTCAGCAGCCGGGCGTACTGCGGGCTGTTAGTAAGTTTAATGCCGGGCTTAACGCTTAACAGCGAATCGCTTACCTTCAGCACATAACGGTTGGGTACCAGCATACCATGATTAGCCACGCCCGCTGCCAGCCGGGCTACGGCAGCCGGGGTGGCAATAAGCGCTCCCTGCCCCCAGGCCATGCCCGATATACCTTTGGCCCGGGTTTTATGAATATTGTTAGGATCATAGCGCGGTTTAGTATTGAATTCGGTTTTGCGCCACAGCGTTCGCCATTTGTCTTCCTGCTCCACGCTTAAATTTTGCCTGCCGTAATAATAACCGCCAACACCGTGCAGAAACATGCCGGTTTTGAGGTACAGCGAAGCCATATCTTCCTGCAGGTGCTGCTGATTGGCCAGCTTGATAAAGTACACATTGTTTGATTTTACCACCGCCTGCTCCATGGTAATGATGCCGGTTTCATCAGGCTCTATGCCTTTGGTGCGTATGCGTTCCTCAGCGCTTACAGGATAGGTTTGCCCGGCGGCGGCCATACCCATCTTGTTAAAGGCTGCCATAGCCGTAAGCACTTTGGCGGTTGAACCCGGCTGCGTAGCATAGGTGAAGCCCAAATCAACCGTAGTCATCCAGCTGCTTAACGTATTTTGCTCAGCGGCGGTCATGGTGAGCTGTTCCCAGTTGTGCACCGGCGGCAGCGGATAAACTGATGAAGCCAGCACATCGCCGGTGTTTGATTCCATCACAACTACCGATACCCGGTTATCCTGCAAAGCCGTATCAGCCGCTATGGATTTTTGAATCCGGGTTTGCAAACCGGCATCTATGGTAAGCTGCACGTTACGGTTGCGGTTACGGAAGGCGTCCACCTCGGCGCTGTTGATACCGGCCAGCAGCAGAGGAGCCACAGCACGGTAATCCTTTTTCAGCACAGTCATTTCCCGCACACCGCCTGGCAGAAAGCGGTCTTCCTTGTAACGGCTGGCGGTAACGTTATAATTGATGGCCGGCATCCGGAAGCCCCGCAGGTCGGCAGCGTGCTCGTACTCGGCAAAATAACCATTCGGGCTGCCGTTGAACACACCGGTATTGGCATCGCCCGTCCAGAAGAAGGTCTGCTCTCCAAAGGGATAATACCGGTCTGAACGCTTATGCTCGGCTGAATCCAGGTTATAGCCGCCTAAGCCCGCAGCTTCCAGCTTACCCAGCTGCCGCCTGATGAGCTCCGGCCTGCTGGTGGCCAGAATAAGCCCTGAACGGTCGTATAAATTGCCGGCCTGCAGCCTGTTCATCAGGATAGCAATGCGGGGGTTGTAACTGAACATGCGCGCGCCGCTCTTGTCGGCCACCAGGGCCGGCTGCACTACCCACTTCTTGTTGTTAAACAAATATCGCGATACGTTAATGCTGAGCAGGGCAATGGCCATACAGGCAGCTAATAAGGCAGGCACCAGATTTTTATCCTGCTGCCTGGTGAGATAGCTGAGCTGTACCGGCGTACCTCTGACCATAGATGCCGACAGCAAAAAGCCGGAGGCCAGCAGGTTGGCTACCAGCGATGACCCCCCATAGCTCTGGAACGGCAGGGATACGCCCGATAAAGGCAGCGCCCCGGTAGAGCCGCCGGCAATGAGCAGAAACTGCACAAAGGTGGACAGGCCGATACCGGCGCACAGATAGAACAAAAATGGCGTGCCCGTACCCCGCCCGATGATGATGGACCGGTGCAGGTACAGCAGGAACAGCAGGAAGATGCATATAATACCCGTCCAGCCGAACTCTTCGCCCATAGAGGGCAAAATCATATCGGTATGCGCTTCGGGAATGGTTTTGGCATAGCCCTGCCCGATACCCTGGCCGGTTATGCCGCCGCCCGACATGGCCCACAGGCCGTTGGCGACCTGATCGCCGCCATAAACCTCGTTATTCCAGGCATCCTGCCAGATGGCCTTGCGGTCGGTTAATCGCTGCACGGGGCCGGGAAATATTTTGCCGAGGTGAGGAACCTGATCTATGGTGACAAATGCTGCCATGATAACCAGCGCCATCACGGCCGACTCGCTCAGCTGCCGGCGCCTCAGCAGCATTAAACCGCCGGCCATCAGCGCAGTGATTAAAACCGACAGCCATACATTTTTAAACAGCCATGAGATGAGCACATCAATAACGATAGCGCCGGCCATCAGCGTAAAATCGCCTCGCGAGAAGGAGAACAGGATAATAAAGGTAAAGCACACTACCATGGCCGGCCCTAAATCGCCCAGCAGCAGGAACAGCAGCAGCGTGAACAGGATAGCCACTAAGGCAAAGGAGAAAAACGACCAGCGCTTAGCCCAGCTGGCATATTCACTGATGAGGCGCTCATTGGCCGCAAAGAAACCTGCCAGAAACAGGATGATGAGGTACTTTACAATCTCGCTGGGCTGAAAGCCCAACAGATTTACCTTTACACCGCTGCCCTCAGGCCCCGAGCCAAACCCGATGGTAAGCGCCAGCAGCAGCATGGCCGATGCTGCCCAGGGCCAGCCGTTGGCAGCACTGCGGTTTTGTTTAAATACCAGCAGCCGGTAAGCCCCCGAGTCTGCCGTGAAGCGGCGCAGCTGAAAAAACAGCAAAGCGCACATCCCGGCAAGGCCGATTACCAGATAGGCCAGCGAATCCTTTGCCAGAAACCGGTCGCGCAGGGGGTCCTGCAAGCTGAGCAGGGTCAGGAAAGACATGCCTGTCAGCAGCATTATGACGGGTAGAATCAGCTGATCGGCGGCCTTGAACTTCCATGATAATAACAGATGCACCAATAAAAACCCGGCAAAAAAGCTGATGACAATGATGATGTACCACTGGTTAAACTGGTGCGGCGTACGTACAATAAGGGATTTTTCTTTTTTCAGCACATTAAAATCCCGCGCGGAAAGCAGCCGGATGGTGTGGGGCGATTGACGGAACACCATAGCTGCATCATCTTCCAGCCCTTCTATCCCCTGCGAAGCGCCAAACTGATAGCCGGGCTGCAAAGGCAGCACTTTGTAGGCTTTGCCTCCGGGCAGATGCTCAAAGGCAAAGCTGCCGCCGGCATCGGTACGGGCAAAGGCGGTTAAGGTTTGTAAACGGCTGCGGCCGCTGCTGTCGGGCGCGTAGGTTCTTTTTAGGGTTGGGCTGTTCCGGGCGGTGATATGCACCTCCCCTGCTGGATTATCAGTATAGAGGCTGTCCTGCGGCAAAATCATGTCCAGCCGTACCAACACGCCGGGCACGGCCTCTCCTTCGTGCTGAATTTTGCCGGTGATGCCATGCTCGCCCATGGCGGCATCAACACTGGCAGGCAGGGCCGGCGGATGCCGCTGCTCCTGTATAAAACGAACTGAATCATCGCCGGTATAGCCCAGCAGGGAACGGGAGGCCATCACTCTTTTCTTAAAGGATGCGCCCCCCCGGGCAAAGGCATCATCAGCCAGGATCTCATATTTGCGCTTGTTAAGCTCGCCGATGTTATCAATCTTCTGGCCGCTGCCCATCCGGCCGGCCACTATGCCCTCAATAAGGGCCACGTCGCGCTTATCCTCAAAGTAATAACCTTTCTCCAGCAGTGCTTTCAGGTGAGCGGCAGGGCCGGGCGCATTCAGGTTCACTATGGTTCCCCCCTGCAGCCGCTGCGGCACATCAGCAAAACGCTGCTGCAAAACACCGTAGAGCCGTACAAAAAACAAACCTAATAAAATGGTTATCAGCAGTAAGAAAACACGTTCCTTACCCCTGCCGGCAGCCTGAACGTTATCTTTCTGCATGTTTAAACGGTGTTGATACTGCAGTATCTGCCTGGTATTTTAAAGCCGGCATGTTGACCGAAACAGGCTTTTGCGTATTGATTGCATAATTGACCTGTACCGGGTAAATGCAGCGGACAAACTGTACCTTTTTTAGCTGCAATACCGCATTAACAGCGGTAATGCCGGTGTGAAAACCGTTAATCACGATACCATTAAGCACAATGTGCTTACATAATGAACCCAAAACAATGGCCGGACCCTGATATGCAGAATCTCTTTGCAGTTCAATGGTTCCTTTGGTATTGAGGTACAGCGTATCCCGGTTAATCTTCAGGGTATCGCTTAATACCACCGGCCGGGTGAAAACGGCAGCTGAAAGCAGCAGGGTATCGCCCTTACTATGGTT
>CAXTAP010000095.1:0-6828 GCA_964241965.1 uncultured Mucilaginibacter sp. | reverse complement strand
GGCATGCGGCCTGATAACGCCCGGCTGCGCCGGCACTTTATTATTTTTTACAAGCACCACCGTTACATTATCGCGCCCCCCGTTGCGGTTGGCTGCGGTGATAAGCTGCTGTGCCTTTTGAGATAAATCAGTATCGGCAGATAATATGGCGGTTATCTCGCTTCTGTCGGCCATGTCGGTAAGGCCATCGCTGCAAAGCAGCAGCAGGTCGCCGGGCAAAAACGGAGATTGTCCGGTTTCTATATAATCCTTTTCGCTGGTAATGGCAGCATCAAAGCCGAGCGCCTTGTTAATTTCATTCCGTTTAGGATGGTTCATGGCGGCAGCCTCGCTTAACCGGCCCGAATCTTCCAGAAAACCTACAAAGGAGTGATCCTTAGTGATTTTAACAAGCGAATGATCGCGCAGCAGATATAAGCGGGTATCGCCGACATGGGCATAAAAAAACAGATTGTTTTTAACATCGGCCAGGGCAATGGTAACCACGCAGGCCATACTGCCCAGTTCCTTGACTTCCTGCTTTTTCTGGCATATACGCTCATTGGCCGATTGCAGAGCCTCAACCATGGCTTGCAGCGGACCAGCCGTAATGCCCGATAACGACCTGCTGATTTGCGCGGCAGCAATTCCGGCGGCTATTTCGCCGCCATCATATCCGCCTACGCCATCTATTACGCCTGCCAGTATGAATTGCCCCTGCTGTACCTGCTGCGCAATAAAGGTATCCTCATTGTTGCTGCGTACGCGGCCAGCATCCGTCAGCCCGAAAAAGTTTTCACCCATTGCGTTTGCCGAATTGTTTAATATCAATAAAATGAGCGGCCAGCAGCACCAGTGCAACAGCTAACAGCCCGGTTGATAATATCTGCGACAGCATAATTTCAGGCTTTAAACAGGTTTACACCGATGATGCCGTTCAGCAGCATACGCGAGTTAACAGGCAGCTCTGCCCAGCTGGGCATATTGATATCGCTTCGCGCAATCAGCACCTCGTTTAAGGTAGTCATTTCCCCGAAGGAAGCCAGGTAAAATTTTCCGTCGGCCTTGTTGTACCGGATGCTTAAATGCGGCACATCTACCCAATCCGAAGGTATCCTGAAGATGTGCGCGTCATGCCGCGTTTCATCCTTGCCCGATATAATGATTTCTTCATCCTTCATCAGATATTCCACCTTGCGGCCCGAAAACTGCTGTTCGGGGAAGATAGTTTCCAGGCGGGCATAGGTAACGGTTCCCTTATCGGCAGCCGCATCAGCTTTGAGGTCTTCCTCATAAGGCAGTTCATAGTAACCCTCGCTATAGTAAGTAAAACCCTTCAGCACGTCGTGGTTTACGTCAAAAGTTTGTGCTATGCCGGTTTGGCGCGGTATAAAGGTAACCCGCAGGTTGTCCTGCTGCTGCACGGAGTTATCCGGCAGCAGTTTGCCGATGAACCCCTTATCGCCGCGGGCATAGTCCGGGTGGGAAACAAGCCGGAACACCCATTTGGATCCTGACGGCGCTACCGTTTTGCCTTGCTCACGGTATTCGCGCAGCAATTCATAGAACCGCTTAACCGATTCCTGCACAATAAGCCCGAAAATACCTTGTTTGTTCTGCATAAACTCATGATAATCCTCAGCGTTAAAACTGATAATGAATTCATGATAGAATACAACACGCTGTGCAAAGGAAAGCTCCCCGATGGAATCCCTGAATTTTTCTACAATGTACTGATAGATACCTTCGGGTGTCAGGCCGGCCGTTTCCTTAGCCTGAGCCGGTGTTTCCTGAGTCAGAAACCAGGGCTGAACACCGATGCGCTGCCAGAAATTTGGTTTAGTTTCCATAGTTAAATGTTGCTGCGGTTACTTTCTGCATTATCATCAGCGCTGCCGGCAGCGCTGAATATACAGTTCTCTTATTACTCATGTTTATACACGGTTTTAACAAGCGCCTGACCTTAGCCGCCGGGTTACCGGTTACCGGGCGGCACCGTGGCTGTATCGCTCTGCTGGCGCGAGGCAGTATCGGCAGCCTGCTCACGGCTGCGCTGCTGTGCCCTTTGCTGTGCTTCTACCTGTTCAACAGTATTGGTAATACTATCGGCAGCAGCCTTGCGCATAGTATCCCTCCGGC
Organism: uncultured Mucilaginibacter sp.; assembly: GCA_964241965.1. Lineage (GTDB taxonomy): Bacteria > Bacteroidota > Bacteroidia > Sphingobacteriales > Sphingobacteriaceae > Mucilaginibacter. The sequence continues at coordinate 4,710 of CAXTAP010000095.1, read as the reverse complement.
GCGTATCATAATTGCTTTCCATAGGTATGCTGCCGCCTGTATCCGGGCGCTGCGCAGCCTTTACCGTATCAGCGCCGGTATAGGCAGCCGGCGGCCGGGCCTGCGGCCTGTAAAATAAGCTATAACCCGTATATGCTGCGCACACCATCAGCAAGCCGATCAACGCCGCAAATGCCGGCCTTGATATGGAAACCTTTGGAGTGCTGAAATTATCTATCCGCTGCTGCTCCTGCTCAATTTTTTCCTGCCGGTACTGGTTAACTGCTGCCTGCAGCCGCTCGTTCTCTGCCTGTAATGCGGCAGCATTGGCCTCCCCGGCTGTAACACCTGCACTATGGGGTACAGCTACCGTGCCTGACAGGGCTGCCTCGGCCGCCGCCATGCTGCCCCCGGCCACAGCCTCCTGCAGCGCTACGCCGTCGGGATAACGCCCGGCAGGCTCCTTGCTCAGGCAGCGGTAAACAATGGCCGACAGCCACCCGGGTACCTGCGCTTCCCGCATTTGCTGCGCCTCCGTCCACTCCGGGGGCAGGTGCCCGCGCCGCAGGGCTTCCAGGTCCGGCACCGGGGATTCCCGGTGGGCCAGCATCACTCCGTTACGGGCAGCCTCGCTGCTGCCGGCGAGCGGAAAGGGTACCTGCCCGGCCAGCAGTTCATAGAGGATTACTCCATAGCTGTAAACATCCGTTTGCGGCAGCATCTCGCCCTCGCTTTGCTCAGGGGCCATAAACTCAATGGCCCCGGCATGGCGCAGGCTGGTGCGGCGCTCCTCGCGGCTCATCAGCGCCAGGCCAAAATCAAGCAGCACGTAGTTGCCGCTCCGGGTATTGTAACGCACGTTGTTGCTCTTCAGGTCGCCGTGCCATACGCCCGCCTTATGGCAGTGCGCCAGGGCTGAGGCCAGCTGCTCGGCCAGCTTTATGGCCTCGCGCAGGGCAAACACCCTGGGGTGCGGCGCCTGCAGCAGCTCCGAAAGGTCGGGGCCCTCGATGTACTCCATTTCGATAAAAGGGAATGAACCGCTCTCGGTAAGCCCTGAGCCTAATATCTTGACCACATAAGGCGAGGCCTGCTCGTTGACCTTATATAATTTTTCTACCTCGCTCTGAAAGCTCCTGTAATTTTTATCCTGATCCGAGGCTGACAGTACCGGGGTGGGCAGCAGCTTAACTGCCGTATAAACGCTGGCCTGCCGCCTGCCCTTATACACCGAGCCCTGGCCGCCGGTTTTCATGGCGCCCAGGTTTTCCAGACCTTCTGCTATGGTAAATACCCTGCTCATTACTTTTATTAACGCTGTTTAACGGGCAATGCCGGCTGTTACGTATTTATTATTATCAAATGCTGCTCAATATTTCAGCAGGTACACTGCAAATCGTTAACCGCTAAGATAACTAAACCCGGCATATTACGGCTGCCCGGAAGCTAACCTGACAGATTTTAAATTTTTTATCAAAAATATGCCGGGGCGCTAACCGGACTAACCTCAAAACGCAAAACCCTGTGAGTCATGATTTTCACAGGGTTCTGCACACTTACACGGTATGTTTATTTACAGCCTAACTGCAGGTTACTGCAGGTCTTCATCGGGCAGGTGGTCATCATCATCCGGGTCCGGCTCGTGTAAGTCATCGTTCACGCGGATTTCGTTCAGATCATTTTCATCTTCCATTTCATCTTCAAACTGTTCATCGTCGTCATCGTTATACCCGTTATCTTCTCCGCCCGGAAAAAACTGGTTAAAGGTATTCATGAATAGATACTGCTGCAATTCAACGGCTTCAAGTGAGGTAAGTATCATAAGGTGGTATTTATTGGTTTATAAAGCATTAAATATAGCAATATAAGCTGAAATTTCCTACTCAGCTGAAGCGTAATAATTTTTAAGGAAAATTATTTTCAATCAGATCAATTGCAGAACTCAAGCCGGGCGGCTATGCTTACAATCAAATTAACGCACTGTTTAAATAATGCCTGTACGCTATGGCATTATGCTGAATGATACCGATTAAACTTATTTGATTTAATACAGTCATACCTGCAGCAGGCAAAAGCCACGAACTTTTTGGCCTGCTATTTGTAAATATATAATCTGTTATATCTCAATACTAAAACTTATGAAAAAGACATGGTTAGTACTCAGCACTATTTTTATGATGCTGATATTTTTTAACAGCGCTGATGCACAGCACCGCAAGCTGAGCGATCAGGGCCGGGGCGCCATTATAGGCGGTGCAGGCGGCGCTGTTGCCGGCGGTTTAATCGGCCACGGCGTAGGCGGTGCACTGCTTGGCGGCGCTATAGGCGCCGGCGGCGGCTATGTTATTGGTAACGAGCACCATAAAAATGTAGTAAGGAGAAGGCATGCCTACTACCGCGCGCACCATTACAGCCACACTTATGCACGCCATTAATTGCGCAGCTAAATTATTTAAAACAATAAAGCCTGTAGTACCCGTTATGCTACAGGCTTTATTGTTTACACAGTTACCGCAAATTTAATTTTTCCTTATGGCCGGCATTCAGATTTTAAACAAAGAGATATTAGCTGAGCGGAAATACCGGCTGGAATACATCACCTACCAGAAGTTTGATATGGAAGGCAGGGCGCATGATATGGCTGCCGAAGTTTATTTCAGGCCCGATGCGGCGGCTGTGCTGCTGTATGATGATGCGCAGGAAATGCTGGTGCTTGCCCGGCAGTTCAGGATGCCGGTTTACCTGAATACCAGTGATACCGGGCACATTACGGAGGCTTGCGCCGGACTGATTGATGAGGGTGAAACACCTGAACAGGCCATCATCCGCGAGGTACAGGAGGAACTGGGCTACCATATTGACGATCCCCGGCCTGCCGGCCGGGTATATACTTCGGGCGGAGCTACTACTGAGCTGATTTATTTATTTACAGCGCCCTGTTCTGCCTCTGACAAAAAGTATAAGGGCGGCGGCAAACCGGGCGAGGGCGAAGATATTACAGCCGTACACATGAGTTATACCGAAGCCCGGGAGGCTTTACGGCAAGGCAAAATCATTGATGCCAAGACGCTGATGCTGCTGCAGCATTTCTTTCTGTTCATTCATCCTGCCGTAAATTAAATAATTACATTAAAATTACATACATTAGCCATAATCAATAAACCTGATAATGATGCTGATGAGATTTAGGTATGCGTAAAGCATTGCTGGCCGTACTGGGCACTGCTTTTACAACTCTTTTATTCGCCCAGCCCAAAAAGGTAGTTGTTACTATCCAGCAGCCCGATTCCATCAGCACCTTACCTGACACAGCCGGGAAGCGGGATTTAATTGATGTGTTTAAGTCGGTATTTGATGCCCGGCGCAGCCGGATAAAGCGCCAGCCGGGCCGGGCCATTTATTTTTCATTTCTGCCAACACCCTCAGCTATACCGGGCGGGGGCACGGCGCTCATTACCTCAACTACAGCCGGCTTTTACCTAGGCAGCCGTGAAACCACTAACCTGTCCAGCGTATCGTTCACCCCGTATTTCAACTTTAAGGGCCGTTATGGCATACCGTTCCGTTCCAGCATATGGCTGCATGATAATAAGTGGTTCATCGGCGGCGATACCCGCTTCCTGGTTTATCCGCAAAATACCTGGGGCCTGGGCGGCCATAACAGTTCCGGCCAGAAACTGCTGGTTGATTACCAGTATATCCGCCTGTATCAGAGTCTGCTCCGGCGCATCACCCCTTATTTTCTGATCGGTTTTGGTTATGATTTGGATTACCGGATTGATATTGAGGCAGAAAACGCCAATACCAACCTCGAAAAATTTACCGATTATCACTTAGGTACGGCGCAGGGGCAAAACTCATTTTCATCGGGCCCTACCCTCAATTTGCTGTATGATACCCGCGACAATTCACTTAACCCGCTGCCGGGCTGCTATGCCAATATCATATACCGCTACAATTCGCCGGTGTTCGGCAGTACGCGGCAATGGCAGTCGCTGTACGTTGATGTGCGCAAATATATCTCTTTTACACACATCCGGCAGCAAAACGTGCTGGCGCTGTGGGCCTATTACTGGGCAACGCTCGACCAGGGCGCGCCCTACCTCGATCTGCCCAGTATTGGCTGGGACCCCTACAACCGCTCGGGCCGGGGCATTGCCCAGAACCGTTACCGGGGCCGGGGCTTTATTGATGTGGAGGCAGAATACCGCCGCGATATTACCCGCAACGGCCTGCTGGGCTTTGTAGTATTTGCCAACGCCAACTCCGTTACCGAACCTGTTACCGGGCAGTTTAAATATGTGCACCCGGCAGCCGGTACCGGTTTGCGGGTAAAATTCAATAAAAACTCCAATACCAATATCGGCATTGATTACGGTTTCAGTAAAGATTATTCTACGGTAAGGCTCAACATCGGCGAGGCTTTTTGAGGAAAAAAATATGCTGTGCAGTCAAACATCTTGCTACGTTATACAACCCGCAGGTGTTCACGTTCACGGAGGGCGTGAACACCCGTGAACGTTCATGAACGTTCATGAACACTGACATCATCGTGTCAGTTGCTTCCGGCAGGAATCGTAAGGTCAGTTTTCGTTTTGACTATAAACTAAATTACTAAAGATTTTTCTTGCGGATCATGCTCAAAAATACCGGCGTAATACCCAGGTACGAAGCAGTATGCTTCTGAGCTATCCGCTGTTCGAGCTTTGGATACTGCCGCCTGAACATAGC
>CAXTAP010000094.1:0-12502 GCA_964241965.1 uncultured Mucilaginibacter sp. | reverse complement strand
ACCCGAAATGCCCGGCATTATTATGTTTAATCCCGAATATGGCGAGCGCCTGGGTACACATACCAAACTGGAGGCTACTTACAAGCGCATCGGCGATTTTATGAAGACGGATTGCGGCGGTTATAAAGGATATGTGTTTACCGGTAACCCCGACCTGGCCAAACGAGTTGGCCTGCGGGCAGCTCATAAATTTGAATTTTACAATGGCAAGCTCGATTGCCGCCTGATGGAGTATGATTTATATGCAGGCAGCAAAAGAGAGCCAAAACTATAGCATGAGAAAACTATTGATTATTGCTGCCGTTTTATTTACCGCATTAGGCGCCGCAGCACAGCCTCAGCTGGCTTTCCCGTTTCAGGGAGGCAAGCAGGTAATGATGGACTACTTTAAGAACAATATCGTCATCGGCCCCGACTTTGCGCAGAAGGCAGCCTCGGGTACGGTAATATTTAAGTTTACTGCCGACCAGAAGGGTACCATCAAAAAAATTATTATTTACTATGCAGATGATGTATTGCTGGCGCAGCCCCTCATTGATGCCATCAAAAAATCAGATCATAAGTGGATTATTCCGGATAATGAGAAACTGCACGATTTTATTATTCCGTTTACTGTTGCCTTTAATACACCGGCTGCCAATGTAGCGCATACGCAAAAATCGTTGTATAATTTTTATACCGGCCGCAAGCCCATCATGTCCTATGACCAGGTTCCGCTGGATATGGCTACCCTGCTGCCGGCCGTTACCGTGCGCTATGATTTAGCCGGTAATTAAGCAGTAAATGTTTCAACTTATATTATATATCCGCAAATCCAAGCTTCAGTTTATTCCGTATATGACTAAACCCTATAAGTTTAATTATATATATGAAGAAAACAACTGAAGCTAAAATTAAAACAGTAGCCTCAAATATCAGAAAAATAAGAGAACAACTGCATTACACACAAGAGTACCTGGCCGTGAAGCTGGATATTTCACAAAACGCCTACAGTAAGATTGAATTAGGATACACTAAAATCACATTAGAACGCATTTTTCAGATTGCTGATATCTTGGGCGTTGATGTTTTGGATCTTATTCAAAGCAACCAGTTAGTTAGTCAGTAAAATCATATTTTTCTTCAGGCACATCATGATTGGCTTATATTTACGGCAAACTGTAAATATAAGCTTATCATGCTTTCTAACGAATCGGTAATCAGCCAAACGGCTGCTTATGTACAACAAACCCTGCTTCATGCCGAAGGCGGGCATGATTGGTGGCATATCTTCCGGGTGTGGAACAATGTTAAACTGATTGCCGCTGCCGAGCCTGCAAATCTGTTCATAGCAGAACTGGCCGCCCTGCTGCATGATATTGCCGATAGTAAATTCCATCACGGCGATGAAGAAATTGGCCCTCGCATGGCCGGTAATTTTCTGCAAACGCTTGGCGTAGCTGCTGCAACGGTTGAGCATGTACAGCAAATTATCAGGCATCTGTCCTTTAAGGCAAATTTTGATCAGCCCGGCTTTTACTCGCCCGAACTGGCCGTAGTGCAGGATGCCGACCGGCTTGATGCTATCGGCGCCATTGGCATAGCACGCGCTTTCAGCTACGGCGGTTTTAAACAACGCGAAATTTATAATCCTGCCATTCTGCCTGATTTGAATATGAGTAAGGAGCAGTATAAATCTTCCTCAGCGCCTACCATCAATCATTTTTATGAAAAGCTGCTTTTGCTGCAGGGCAAAATGCTTACTCCAACCGGCCGGCAGCTGGCCCGGCAGCGGCACCAGTTTATGGAAGTTTATTTGCAGCAGTTTTATGCCGAGTGGCAGGGCAAACTGTAATTAAAAAACTATTTTTACGCCCATATTACTTTGGATGAGAAAACTTCTACTTCTAAGCATACCATGTTTACTGATTCTGCCTGCCGCCCTGGCCCAAAGTTACCAGGGCCTGCAGCCAGGCGTTAATGAAAAAACAGATACCGCTGTAAAGCAGCAACGCTTTAATTTCCACTTTCAGCAAACCATCATCACGCAGGATCATCCGGCCTTTTCGGCAAAATATACCGGCGATAACAGCTTGCTCAGCAAAACCGAAGCTGCCAGTACCTTAACATCCACCCTTTACGGCGGAGCCCGCTTATGGAAAGGCGCAGAAGCGTATTTTAATCCGGAAATTTCCGGCGGTTCGGGCTTCAGCAAAACGCTGGGAGTGGCCGGCTTTCCAAACGGTGAGGCGTTCCGGGTGGGCAGCTCTTCGCCCAAAATCTATATTGCCCGGCTATACCTAACCCAAAACTTTGAATGGGGCGCAGACAAGGATACTATAGCCGATGAGGCCAACAAGCTGGGCGGCCTGAAAAGCAAACGTTACTTCTCTGTTACTGCAGGTAAATGGGGCATGGCCGATTATTTTGATGATAATGAATTCAGCCACGATCCGCGCAGCCAGTTTATGAACTGGTCGCTGATGGACAACGGGGCGTGGGATTATCCGGCCAATACCCGCGGCTATGTTATTGGTTTATACTCCGAGCTGGGCATGCCCACCTGGACGCTGCGCTTAGCCTTTACCATGACCACCACTACCGCCAACGGCTCCACCTGGGACGAGCGCATAAGCAAGGGAAATACCAATACTATTGAGTACGAAAAACGCTATACCGTTAATGGCCAAAAGGGCACCGTGCGCATCCTGGGTTTCCGCAATAACGGTAAAATGGGCAAGTACCTCGATGCCCTGGCTTTTGCAGCAGCAACCGGTACGCAGCCGGTAGTTGATACCGTGCTGGCTTACGGCCATCACAAGTATGGATTCGGCATCAGTGCCGACCAGTACCTGAACAGAAACTTCGGGGTATTTGCCAAGGCCAGCTTTAACGACGGGCATACCGAAACCTGGGCCTTTACCGAAATTGACCGCTCAGTGAGCTTTGGCGCAACCCTGAAAGGCAGTAACTGGAAGCGTAGTGACGATGAGCTGGCGCTGGCCTTTGTAGGCAACGGCCTGTCCAAACCTCACCGCGATTACCTGGCAGCCGGCGGCTATGGCTTTATCATCGGCGATGGGCATCTGAATTACAGCCCCGAACTTATCGGCGAACTTTATTATAAATTGAACGCCTATAAAAAGATGTTCTGGCTCAGCCCCGACTATCAGTTTATCATCAACCCTGCCTATAATAAGGATCGCGGACCGGTCAGCGTGTTTTCTTTGAGGGTGCATATTGAGTTTTAATACCCCTGCTAAATATCCTTTGAGTAACAATTTTAACTGCTCGAAATAAAAAGTTTAATTACCTGTTATTAATTTTACATGAAAAACATTGCCCTGCTCCTGTTACTGTTTACCTGCATTAGCGGCTTTGCCCAGGTTAAGCAAACGGTTGGTAAATCTTCTGTTACTTATCAGGTTAAAAATATGGGCTTTAACAGCAGCGGCAGCTTTGGCGGCCTGCAGGCAGCTATTAATTTTGATAAGGCTAAACCCGAAAGCAGCAGCATATCGGCCAGCATTGAGGTAAGCACCCTTAATTCTGATAATACCATGCGCGATAATCACCTGAAGAGTGAAGATTATTTTGATGCGGCCCGTTACCCGAAAATCGTTATGCAGTCAGTATCAGTGAAAAACGAAAAAGGAAACAATTACCTGGGTGTATTCAATATTACCATCAAAGATAAAACAAAGCAGGTAAATGTACCTTTTACTTATACAGAAACAGGTAACCAGGGAGCGTTCAAGGGTACATTCGCCATCAAGCGTTCTTACTTTGGCATAGGAGGCAAAAGCATGATGCTGGCCGATGACGTCACAATAACTGTTGATGTGCAAACCACATTTTAACAAGTTTTTTATGAGCAGCTGCATTAGTGGCATAGGTACGGCAAACCCCGAGTTTTGTGTTTCACAGCAGGATGCACTCAGCTTCATGATCAAGTCCTTTGATTTTGACGACCGCAAAACCGCGTGGCTGTCGAAAATTTATAAGTACTCGGGCATTGACCAGCGCTATACGGTAATAGCAGACTTAAAAAACGCAAACCCCGAAGAATATACCTTTTTTGAAAGCCTGCCCGGTGAGCCGTTTTTTGCTACTACTAAAAACCGCTTAAAACTCTATCAGCAGCAGGCTGTTCAGTTAGCGGCTAAGGCCGCCCGCAATTGTGCAGCACAGTTTGATACCGATATACTGCCTCAGGTTACGCATTTGATTACCATAAGCTGTACCGGCATGTATGCTCCCGGGCTGGATATTGACCTGGTGGAGCAGCTTAATTTAAACCGCACCACTGAGCGTACCTGCATTAACTTTATGGGCTGTTATGGCGCTATTAACGGCCTTAAAACAGCCGATTACATTTGCCGGTCAAATCCGCAAGCTAAGGTACTGGTGGTAAGCGTTGAGTTGTGCACCCTGCATTTTCAGAATGACACCTCGATGGATAATCTGGTAGCCAATTCGCTGTTTTCTGACGGGTCAGCAGCGGCCCTTGTGGAAAACAGCGCCAACCGGACAGGCCGTAAGAGGAGTTTGCAGCTTAACAGCTTTTATTCGGAGTTTATGCCCGAAAGCCGGGACGAAATGGGCTGGTACATTGGCAACACCGGCTTTGAAATGATTTTAACTGCCATGGTACCCAAGCAGATTCACCTTCATATCAAGGCCATTACTGAGCGCATGGTGGCTAAGGCCGGCCTGCAGCCGCAGCAAATAGGGGCTTATGCCGTGCATCCCGGCGGGCGCAAAATTTTAGAGGCCGTAGAGCAGGCGCTCGACCTGCCCGAAGACAGCAATGCCTTTGCTTATGATGTACTGCGCCGGCATGGCAACATGTCATCGGCCACTATTTTGTTTGTGCTGAAAAAAATGCTGCAAGCCGACGGCCTGCATAATGAACATATTGCCGGTTACGCCTTTGGCCCTGGTTTAACGGTTGAGGGTATGGTTTTAACAATGCAGTAAGCATCGATATGTATAATGATGTTATTATTGCAGGCGGTGGTTTGGCCGGCCTGTTCAGCGCCCTGCAGCTGAACAGGGCAGGCTTACAGGTAACCGTTATTGAAAAAAAAACATATCCCTTTCACCGGGTATGCGGCGAATACATTTCCAATGAGGTTATTCCCTTTTTTAATCAGCTGAGCATTGACCTGGATGCGCTGAAGGTATCACGCATTAACCGGCTGGAGGTCACCTCAATCACCGGTAATAAGTTCTCGCAGCCCCTTGATTTGGGAGGCTTCGGGTTAAGCCGTTACACTTTTGATCATTACCTGTACCGGAAGGCTGCGGCCGAAGGCGTTAATTTTATACTGGATACACCGGTTCAGGATGTGCGCTTTACCCGCAACCATTTCGAGGTTGCCTTGCCCGGCCAGGTACTGGCCGCACCTTTGGTAATAGGCGCATTTGGCAAGCGGTCCAACTTAGACAAGCAGCTGCAGCGCGGTTTCATCAGCCGGCGCAGCCCGTATGTAGGCATTAAGGTGCATGTGAAAATTAATTTTCCGGATGATTTAATCCAGCTGAATAATTATAAAGACGGTTATTGCGGTGTGGTAAAGGTGGATGACGGCAAATGGTGCATGTGTTCACTGGTGCACCGTGATGATGTACGCCGCTACGGCGGCCTTGATGAGGTACAGGAGCATATCATCTGCAAAAATCCTTATCTGAAAGAGCTCTTCAGCCATGCCGAGGTACTGATGGATAAACCGGAAGTAATTAATGAAATATCCTTTGAGCGGAAACAGCCGGTGGAGCAGCACATCCTGATGAGCGGCGACACTGCCGGCATGATTGCCCCCCTGTGCGGTAACGGCATGACGATGGCCATTCACTCCTCCAAGATACTGGCCGAGCGCATCATTAGGCACTACCGGCCGCAGCAGCCCTTTACACCGCAAGGCAGGGCCGCCCTGGAGCATGATTATGCCGCCGCCTGGAGCCGGCAGTTTGCCCGCCGCCTCTGGCTGGGCCGCAAACTGCAAAGCCTGTTCGGCAGCAGCCGCAGCATTAATATGGCCATTACGGCTATGAACCGCCTGCCTGCCTTAGCGCCGTACTTTATAGGTAAAACCCATGGCAAACCATTTGCCTGATTTAAAAGTATAAACAGCTTGTTATAACAGGCGGCAGTTTATCACAGTGTATGTTCTGATCTGTCTTAACCAATCTATCAAAATTTTAAAAGAATTTCTGTAAATGATTAATTTGAAAAACCGGGCGGATGAGCAGGAAATCATGGATGATTTTGAGCTTCCGGCGGCTGAACTTGACCCTGTGCTTAAAGGGCTGAGCAACCTGAATGCCTGGTTTGGCGGCCACGCCATGCTGATTGATGCACTTGAAAAATTTCCGGCAGAGGCTAACAACCACATCAGCGACTGGGGCTGCGGCGGCGGTGATGCCTTAAAGGCTATTGCCTGCCGGTTTGCAAAAAAGCGCCTGCCCGTACGGCTAACCGGCGTAGATGCTGCCGCAGCAGCCATTACCTTTGCTAAAAGGGAAACCGCCGGTTATGATAGTATCGACTACCTGCAATCAGATGTCATGGATCCTGCACTGCAAACAAAGCAGTTCGACATTATTATTTCCAGCCTGTTCACCCACCATTTTGCTGATGATGGCTGGGTAAAACTTGTTAATAACATGTACCGGTCGGCCAGGCGGGGCATCATCATTACCGATCTGCACCGGCACTGGCTCCCCTACTATGCGGTTGGCTTTTTATGCCGGTATATCCTTCGCAATAAAACCATGGCCTTTGACGGGCCGCTGTCGGTGAAGCGCAGCTTTACCAGGGCCGAGCTGAAAAACCTGCTGGCTGAGGCCGGTATCAAAAATTATCAGCTCAGGTGGAAATGGGCTTTTCGCTGGCAGTTAATTATTTATAAGTGATAACTTTATAGCATGAAATTAAGGGTACTTATTTTTATTAATGCCAGTGCCGTAGCCATCACTATTTCGGCGGTAAATTATTATTTCAGGCATAGCTGGTACGACGCCGCCATCACCCTTACGGCCAGCTTCATTACCAGTTTCATTGTATTTTATTACCTGATTGAGAAATATATTTACTCTAAAATCAAATTAATTTATAAACTGATTCACAACCTGAAGCTGGGCAGCGACCTGCGCGATGCCTTGGGCGAGCATATTAGTACCGACCCGATTAATGATGTGGAGAAGGAAGTGCAGGACTGGGCCCGTGAGAAGAAGATAGAAATTGACGAACTGCGCCGGCAGGAAAAATTCAGGCGGGAATTTTTATCCAACATTTCGCATGAATTTAAAACGCCGCTGTTTGCCATACAGGGATACATTGAAGCCATACAGGATGATGAGCTGGAGGACAAGGAAATGGCGCAGCAGTTTTTAACCAAGGCTGCCCGCAACGTTGACCGCTTGAGCTATCTGATTAAGGACCTGGATGAGATATCCAAACTGGAATCGGGCGAGATACCGATTAATTATACCCGCTTTAAAATTAACGACCTGATTAAGGAGGTATTTGAATCGATGGAAATTAAGGCACAGTCGAGGCAGATTAAGTTGATTTTTAAGCAGAAATATGATGATGCCATTACTGTAAATGCCGACCGGGAAAAAATAAGGCAGGTATTGGTTAATCTGGTAGATAACTCCTTAAAATACGGCAATGAGGGCGGCCATACATCAGTCAGCCTGTTTGAACTGCACGACCAGGTATTGATTGAGGTTACTGATGACGGCATTGGTATTGAGGAAAAGCACCTGCCCCGTTTGTTTGAACGTTTTTTCCGTACCGATTTAAGCCGCTCTCGCCAGATTGCCGGCTCAGGTTTGGGGCTGGCTATAGTAAAGCATATTGTGGAGGCACATGAGCAAACTATCAATGTACGCAGTACAGAAGGTTTAGGCTCAACCTTTGGCTTTACTTTGAAAAAGGCCAAGCAGTCGCCGTTTCAGGTAATACCCGTGTTAAAGAGTTAACACAAACTTAACATTGCAACACTTACCTTTGCCTAAAGCATAATCCGCTATGTCGTTAAACAGTATATTCCAATACTTTGTACCTAAGGATAAGAAGGTATTTTTCCCTCTGTTTGAGCAGGCTGCCAGCAATGTGGTGGCTATGGCTACTATTCTGGTAGAAGCCGTAAACTCAAAAAATATGGGTACGCGCGAAGAGCTTTACAAGCAGATTGACAAGCTGGAAAACAAGGGTGATGAAATTACCCATCAGATTTATCTTGAACTGGGTAAAAACTTTATCACCCCGTTTGACCGTGAAGATATTCACTCCCTTGCCACCGCTATAGACGATGTAGCCGACTATATACATGGCTCGGCCAACCGCATGAATTTATATCATATCGAAGAAATTTCTGAGCCTATCCAAAAGCTGTCGGACCTGGTTCTGCAAGGCTCTACCGATTTGGAGAAAGCCGTGCGCGAGTTGAAGGATTTGAAAAATGTGCGCAATATTGCCGATTCCTGCATCCGCATCAACAGTGTGGAAAACCAGGCCGATTATGTTTTTGACCGCGCCGTTGCCGATTTGTTTTTATATGAAACGGATGCCTTAAAGATTATTAAATACAAGGAAGTGCTGGCCGCACTGGAAACAGCCACTGATATGTGCGAGGATGCCGCCAATGTGATGGAATCTATCCTGGTTAAAAACGCTTAAACATCCACCTTTTCAACCCAAACCACATGTTAACACCGCTGCTGTTTATTGTAATTGGCCTCGCCATTATATTTGATTACATTAATGGTTTTCATGATGCAGCCAATTCTATAGCCACAGTAGTATCTACCAAAGTATTAACTCCGTTTCAGGCGGTGCTGTGGGCGGCAGCCTTTAACTTTCTGGCATTCTTTCTGATCAAAGATCATAAGGTAGCCAAAACGGTAGCTCAAACCGTGCACGAAAACTTTATTACCATGCAGGTAATACTGGCCGGACTTATTGCGGCCATCACCTGGAATCTGACCACCTGGTGGTTCGGCATTCCCTCCAGCTCATCGCATACACTGATTGGCGGCTTTGCCGGCGCCGGGATGACACACGCTTTGTACATGCATGTAAACCCCATTGCAGCCATCAATTCTTATTACGTTATCAAAATCATCATGTATATTGTAATGGCCCCGTTTATCGGGCTGGTTATTGCCTATATCATCACCATTATTATCCTGCACCTCAGCAAGCATTCGCGCCCGGCAGCGGCCGAGCGGTGGTTTAAAAGCGCCCAGCTGGTATCATCGGCCGCGCTGAGCTTTGCACATGGCGGCAATGATGCACAAAAGGTAATGGGTATTATTTATGTAACACTGGTAGCCTCCAAAGTAATCACTAACGGCGATCACATGCCCGACTGGATTCCGCTCACCTGCTATACCGCAATTGCACTGGGCACTATGTCGGGCGGATGGAAGATTGTGAAAACCATGGGCACTAAAATTACCAAAGTAACCCCGCTGGAGGGCGTAAGCGCCGAAACGGCAGGCGCTATCACCCTGTTCATGACGGAGCGCCTGGGTATCCCTGTATCTACTACGCATACTATTACCGGTTCTATTATCGGGGTGGGTTTAACCAAGCGTGTGTCTGCCGTGCGCTGGGGCGTAACCATCAATCTGGTTTGGGCCTGGATTATTACCATACCCGTCTCCGCCCTTGTTGCGGCAGCGGTATATGCCCTTGTTGAGCTATTAAGCTGATTGCCTATACAACACGATCATGTATTGCGGAGAGGCCTGTTTTGCTGCTCCTTATTTTCAGGCAGTAAAAGGTTTACCCATTGCCTGAGTAATTTATTTAATCTGCATTTATCTGGTGAAACGCGGCCAGATATTTATCAATGTATGCCTGCTTGGCCGCTGTTTTATACTGCATTATAAACCGGGGATGCTCCAGCGCTATAATACGCTCAAAGAAATGATGGCGGGCATTGAGTTCCTTTAAAAACTTTTCATTTTTGCCGGTACCAAAGCAGAAACCAATATCAGTACTGATGCCAAAGCTAAGCTGCCGGCGAATGCTGTCTGTAATGAATTGATAAGCTGCCTCGGTAAGCTGCTTACTGTCATAATAATTATAATTTTTTTCTCTGCCTTTGTTGTCAGCCGTTGTGAAACCCAGCGGGCAAACAGAATTGATGTAAAACCGCTTGTAAAAGGCCTCCGGCCCGCCAAAGGCATTAATCACTTCATAAACAAAAACAGAAGATGTTTCATGCTTATCCCTGCCATGGTAAACCAGGCCGCACTCCTGCCGCAGCCGCTTGGGGTCGGTAAAAGGGATACCGGTCAGCCCGCCGCCGAACCTGCCGGGGTTAATGCCTAAAATGATGTGGCGCTTTTGATTATCGTCATAATATTTGCGGTAAAATTCCTGCGAACAGTGCTTTGCCTCAGGCGAATCCTGAAAGGGATTGAGTACCCGAATACCCGCTGGCAGCGGCCCGCCTGTCCAATGCACGTTTTTATTAAAATTAATGACGTGCCCGGCGAAAGTCATATTTTATTACATTTTTTAATTTTAAGAGCTTGGTTATATGACGCATCACAAATAATACAATTGCAAAAAATAATCAAAATACAAAAAAGCCTTCCATCATTAATGATGGAAGGCTTTATCTGAATTTGAATTGAATTTATATCAATAACCTAACCGGCTCTTCCAGCAATGATTTCAGGGTTTGCAGGAAGGATGCGCCTGTAGCGCCGTCAACCACGCGGTGATCGCAGCTTAGGGTTACCTTCATTACATTGCCGGGTACTACAGCGCCGTTTTTAACCACCGGAACCTGCTGTATGCCGCTTACGGCCAGTATACAGGAGTCGGGCGAGTTAATAATGGCGGTGAATTCCTCAATACCGAACATACCTAAGTTGGAAATGGTAAAGGTAGAACCTTCCCAATCAGACGGCTGCAGCTTCTTATCCTTTGCCTTTTTGGCAAACTCCTTTACCTCGGCAGAAATATGGCTTAATGACTTACCATCGGCAAAACGTACTACCGGCACCAGCAAACCCTCATCAACCGCAACGGCTACGCCTATGTTTACATGCTCATTATAACGGATTACCTCGCCTCTCCAGGAGGAATTGATGGCCGGGTGCTGCTTCAGGGCAACGGCGCAGGCCTTCACCACAAAATCATTAAATGATATTTTAACCGGGGCTACCTCATTAATTTTAGTGCGGGCAGCAATGGCAGCATCCATATCAATAGACATGGTGAGATAAAAATGCGGCGCAGTAAACAGGCTTTCAGATAAACGCTTGGCAATAACCTTGCGCATCTGGGTAACCGGTTTCTCAGTATATTTTTCCTCGCCGATGTAAACAGGGCTGATGATGGTCTGGCCTGCTTTGGCAGCGCCTTCCTTGGCTTTGGCGCTGGCCGCTTCTTCGGTTTGAATCTGCTCCAGGGTAGCGCCTAACGGCTGCTGTGCAGGCGCAGGTTTCTGCCCGTCCACATTCTGCGCAGCCTGAGCAGGCTTGCCCGATGGCTTGTATTCCTCCACATCCTTTTTAATGATGCGGCCACCCTCGGCGCTGCCTTTTACATCATTCAGGTTGATGCCTTTATCCTTCGCTATTTTACGGGCCAGAGGCGATGCCTTAACACGGCTGTCATCAGCGGCTGAGCCTTGCTCCCCGGTTTCGGGCGCAGTTTGCTCCTGCTGTGCCTCGGGTGTTTCGGCGGCTGCGGCAGACGGGGCGCCGCCATCCTGCAGCAGGGGTGTAATATCAGTGCCTTCCTTGCCTACAATGGCAATAATGCCATTTACCTTGGCGGCCTCGCCTTCCTTTACACCAATATATAATAAGGTGCCGGCCTCGTAACCCACTACTTCCATGGTGGCCTTATCGGTTTCCACATCAGCCAGTGAGTCATCTGCCTTCACTTTATCGCCTACCTTAAAGTTCCATTTGTTGATAACGCCCTCCGTCATGGTATCGCTCAGCAGCGGCATACGGATTACCGCCGCCGGAATGCTTGACAGATCAACCTTTGGTGCGGATGCAGCAGGGGCAGCTTTGCTTTCGGGCGCAGGGGCTGCCGCTTCGGCAGGCTTTTCATCCTTCGGTTCAGCAGGCGCGGCTGAGCCCGCAGCACCATTCAAAGCAGCTTTATAGTCTTCGCCATCCTGGCCTAACACGGCAATAACGGCATCAACCGGTACTGACTTGCCCTCCTCAACGCCTACGTACAACAGGGTGCCATCCTGGTATGATTCAAAATCCATCGTGGCCTTGTCAGTTTCAATCTCGGCCAGTACATCGCCGGATTTTATCTTATCGCCCACCTTTTTATGCCATTTTGCGATGACCCCATCGGTCATGGTATCGCTCATTTTTGGCATTTTAACTACCTCAGCCATATATTAATTTGATGAATAGTTCTTTTTTGTATTTTACAGTTATTACAGGTTAGCTTCTGATGAAAGGGTAGTTATCCTCTACATAAACATCGGTATAAAGCTCGGAAGGTTCAGGCCAGGGC
>CAXTAP010000093.1:0-12583 GCA_964241965.1 uncultured Mucilaginibacter sp. | reverse complement strand
GCGCTGTATTCAATACCGGAAGTCAACTCGCTTAAAAAATTATTGCTGGCCGAAAAAACGTACCCTACGCCCACGGTGATCGTATTGGTAAACCTGCCCTGCTGAAAGATATTAAGGTTCGGTCTGATCTCGAAATAAACAGAAGTATCCCTGCCGTGCATGGCTTCCAGCGTTGTTTTGCCTAAATCAACGCCCAAACTGAATACATTCCATTGCCTGCCTGCTTCGATGGATAAATTAGACTTACCGCCAAGTGTTCCGGGGGTATTGGTAAGCGAATAATAAACCTGCAGATATGTTTGTGCTTTAGCTTTGCTGGTATCTGCCTGTGCGCTGGCCTTTGAGGTGCACAGTGCGTACAAGCAGATAAGGGAAGTTACAGTCAGCCTCAATTTAATCATTCACAATAGTATCAAATTGCAGTTATTAAGTAAAGCTCTTTTTTTGACGGCAACAGGATCGGGCAAAATCTGCCTCAATAAGGATTCGTTATCTTCAAAATCATTTATTTATCCCGGAGGGTCCACTTAGGCACATAACCAGTTGCACTGCCAAAAGCCACTTTATAATAGTAACTGCCTTTTTCCAGTACAGCCACCCGCGACCCTGTTGGGATGTCGGTAAGAATGCTTGAATTAAAATAGCTTTCCTCCCTCAGATGTATCAGCCCGGTTTCGTTGCCATTTAGATATGTAGTGTACAGGCTGCCTGCAGTGCTGCTTGCCTTATCTTCCCTTATGGGTGCTGTAGCAGCGGCGGCAGTAACCGGCGCAGTAACCGCAACGGGCTGTGCATGGTAACCGCCGATTACTTTTGGTGAAACCAGGGCGGATGCAGTAGCAGCGGCGGTATCGCTCTTAACAAAACGGCTGCCTGTTTTAATCTGAGTATGCCTCCGTTGATGGTGCCTGATATGGGGAATGGCTGCAACATTAACGGCAACCGGGGTGGCCGCCGGCCTGATTGGTTTTATGCTCCTTACCGACCTGTAAACATAAATGCCGAATATCAGTGTCAAGCTGATTAAAATGGCTGTAAACGCTGCATCAATACCCTTAGCCCTGGAGTAATACCGCTTAATTTTTCGTTTCTCCTGCAGATATTGGTTTGGCCTTGATTTTTGAAGGGCAGCATCGTAACGGCTGCGCCTTACAGGGTCGCTCAGCACCTCGTAAGCCTCATTAATTTCTTTAAATTGTTTGCTGAAGTAATGATTATGCTGTGTAAGGGCAGGATGATATTTTTCTGAAAGCTTTACATAGGCCGCCCTGATTTCGTTTAGGGTGCATTGCGTATCTGTACCCAAAATCTGATAAAAATCCTTCATGCTGATGACCTTGCAATAACATTGTTTTTGATTGCAATACCGCTGCAAAGTTTAATTATAAATATAATTTATATCAGATTCAAATCAATTTTATGGAAGATAATTTTTTTGAGCGCAGGCAGTAAACAACACAAAAAATCAGGGCAGAAAGCTGCTGCTTCTGCCCTGATGGTATCGCTTATCACATAACATAGGTATTAATAAGCTGACAAATACTTTCAAACTTTAATGCATGGCAGTATATTGGAAACCTAACTTTTTCAGGCCGCCCTGCACTTCGGGGCAGCTCATAAACAGTTTCCATAATAAACCGCTGCGATAATTTTCAATCATCACAATAATCGGCCCCTCGTCAATAGCCAGATAAGAACTGGCATGCCAGCTTTGCCCTTCATTGAAGGCATCAACAAAGCCGTATTCGCCCCATAGCTGGCTGCCCAGGTCATAGTAAAAGTGGCGCAGTGCCTTCATAGAATACTCGGGCGTGTAGGGAAATGCCGACAGGGCTGCGGTAGGCGCTATGGTACCTTTATCATTAGTGGGCGAGGCCGCATCATATCCATCCTTAATGTCGCTCGCCGTTAAGCCCCAGCTGTTCTCGCCATAGCCTTTGAAATGTTTAGGATTATCCACGCAATAGTCGTGATTAATCAGGGTGTGGTTAACGTTTTGTTCCCAGTAATCAGCATATTCATCTTTTAGGCCTTTAGGGTTTAAACCCAAAAATGAGTATTGCGAAAAGAACAGCGGCCCGCCATAGTCAAATCCCAGCGGCAGCCTATGCCCGTAAAAGGTTTTGCCGTTTAAAAAGAAATTGCTTTGTGCCCAGCCGCGGTGATATACATCAGCGCTTACCGGGTAACGGTCGGCAGAGGCTGCCAGGATGTAGGTAATCAGGCATTCATTAAAGCCATGAATCGGAAAGTTCATGGCCCAGCCGTTGTTGGGGCTCCAGTGCCAGTATAAAGCTTCCCGGCCGTCGCGGGTAAACCAGCTCCATTCTACCTCGCTCCACATCCAGTTTATTTTACTGCGAATTTCATTTTCCTTTGATGTGCTGCCGTTAAAATACTGCCGGGCAGTAAGCAGGCCCTGCATCAGGTAAGCAGTTTCTACCAGATCGGCTCCGTCATCCTTACGGCCAAAGCGGATTACCTTACCTGTATTGCCATCCAGCCAATGCGGAAAAGCACCATGAAAAGCATCGGCCTTCCACAAAAAGTTAACAATTTTATAGAGGCGGTTAACTGCCTGCTCACGGGTAACCCAATGCCGGCTGGCAGCTACAACCAGCCCCATAATGCCAAAGCCGGAACCGCCGGTAGTAACTACTTCATCGCCATAATCAAAAGAATGGTTGCTCCGTTCACGGGCCAGGCCGCTTACCGGGTGCCCGTAATCCCAAAAGTAACGAAATGTTTGGCGCTGCACCACATCGAGCAGGGCACTGTCTGACAGGTTTTTGATGATGCCCACCGGCTTGATGGCGCCTTCCGGCATGGAGCCGCTATGTCTGGAAGTTTTAGGCTGGGCGAGGCTGTTACAGGTTGCTAACAGCGCCGGCAGCAAGCAGAATAATTTGTTCATTGAAAGCAGGTTCAAAAAAGTAAAAAGAGCGCCGGCTGCTTATTGCCGGGCGCTCCATCAAACAACTATATAAAATTAATAACCGGGATTTTGCTTTAGCAGCCCCCCGCTTAAATCAATTTGCTGCTGTGGTATCGGGAACAAGGCTTTGGCGGCGCTCCAGGTTTTGCCATGAGCGGTAAAGGCAGCAGCAGCACGGCCCGGCTGAACTGCGTCCTGGCGCACCAGGTCAAAAAACCGGTCATGCTCCTCGGCCAGCTCCACGCGGCGCTCATGCCAGATATCATTGAGCGTAAATGATGAACGGGGCGCCAAACCTGCACGTGCCCGAAGCGGGTTCAGGTCGGCAGCGGCATCTGCCTTACCCAGCTGCAGGGCAGCTTCTGCATGAATCAGCAAAACGTCGGCATAACGCAGAACACGCACCTGTTTGGGCAGCCGGTCAGTATTGCCGCCGCAGTTTGACTCAGCGCTGCGGCTGTGGTAAGCCTTGTAACTATAGGTGCTGTTTTGTACAGAATCCTGACTGGGCACCCGGAAACCATCAAACAGCACGGTTCCGGTTGGACTGGGATGAATGAAAATCACAGTCCCGGCTTCACGCTTGTCACCGGCCTCATATTCATTTAACAAACTTTGCGACGGATTATTAAAACCAAACCCCAGATCGGACCAGCCGAATTTACCGCCGGCACGCGGACCCTGCGATACGGTGTACAAATTGATGCCTGCACTGCAATCCTTATTAATGCCGGCCTGAATCTCGAAGATAGATTCACTGTTGTTGTTACCACCGTCGCCGTTTACCGCCTTTTCGCGCCATATCAGTGAATAATCCTTCACCAATGAATATTTACCGCCCGAAATTACGGCCTGCGACAGATCATACGCCTTTTGATAGTTTTTTTGATACAGGTAAACCTTGGCTTCCAGCGCCTGTGCGGCCGATTTGTTGGCCCGGCCAACATCGGTAGCGCCTTTATCGGGCAGGTTAGCTGCTGCAAAATCAAGGTCGCTTATAATCAGCGCATAGATGGCATCGGCTGTGGCACGGGTTTGGAACTGTGGGTTATTAGCTTCGCTGGCAGCCGGAATATGATCGAGCAGGGGCACCCCGCCGAAAAACCGCACCAGGTTGAAATAAAAATAGGCACGTAAAAAGCGGGCTTCGCCGATTAAAGCATTCTTAGTGGTGGCATCAAACTGTGCATTTTGCAGGCCGTTTAACGCCTGGTTTGCCCTTGCAATTCCCTGGTAATAGCCTTTCCAAACATTGTTTATAACTCCGTTGCTGGCTGCAGTTGAAAGGTTATCAATCTGCATGGCATCGCCGTAATCATTTGGCGAACTGCCTTTGTCAGCATCATCAGAGGCAATATCCGTCATGATAACGTATTGAAAACTATCAATATCGGGATCAAAGCCGCCGATATAGAATATGTTGTAGATGCCTGTAACCAAATCACGCGCTGAAACAGGGTCTGCGTTGATTTGCGCCTGGGTGATCTGCCCCTGCGGACTTACGTCCAGGTAACGCTTACAGGCATTAAGCACCGCTGATACTGTAATAAGGCCAACGGCTACTAACGTGAGTTTTATTGTATATTTATTTTTCATGATGATTTAAAATGAAAGGTTTACACCAAAGGCAAACGTCCGCGTGGTTGGATAAATAGCCTGCTCTATACCCTGTGAAAGCACATTGCTGTTCAACAGTTCGGGCGTAAAGCCGCTGTAGCGTTTAGCTGTAAATAAATTTTGTGATGTAAAATAAAAGCGCAACCTCGAAATATTAGCCCTTTTCAAAAGTTCGGTAGGCACAGTATATCCCAGGGTAAGATTGTTCAGCCTGAGAAACGCGCCCGATTCAATGAAATAGGTAGAAGGCGGTGTGCTTGAGGTTATCACATTGGGGTTTGTTGCTGACGGATTGCCGGTTGTCCACCGGTTATCTGCATAAGCGGCTTCAACATTATCCCGCAGGTCGGCACGGGCATTCTTTTTACCATTATAAATTTTATTGCCCCAGTTGTAATAAAAATCAGCGCTTAAATCAAAATTGGTATAAGTAAGGCCAACATTGAAGCCGCCATAAAATTTAGGCTGGTAAGAGCCGGCATAAACACGGTCATTAGCGTCAATTTTGCCGTCGCCGTTAATATCGGCATATTTTAAGCCGCCCACATGGTTGGCTTCAAAAGTATTGGCGGGTGCAGCATTTACCTCTGCCTGAGTTTGGAAAACACCGGTAGCCTGCAGCACATAATAACTGGCTATCGGGTGGCCTGTATTGGTTACTGTAACACTTTGCCCGTTAATTGCATCGCCCAGTAAAGGTGTGCCGCCATTTAAATTGTTGACCGTGTTTTTATTATAGGTAATATTCCCTCCGATGTTGTAGGATAACTTATTGGTGATTTTATCACTCCATTTAATGCCAAATTCAAATCCCTTATTTAAAAAGGAAGCGCCGTTGGTTACATAGGAGCCATCCGTATCTCCGAATATGGCCGGTATCAAAATAGTGGTTAATGCATTGTTAACCTGTTTGTGGTAATAATCAACTTCACCTGTTAAGCGATTATGTAAAAAAGCATATTCAAAGCCCAAGTCATATTGTTTTGTTGTTTCCCAATGTAATCCGGTATCCTTAATATCAGTGAAAGCAGTGCTTAGCCCTAACTGGCCATTATTGAAATAATAAGGTAAATTAATGGTTGCCGTATTGATATACTGGCTGGTTGATATATTATCATTACCCAAGGCGCCAAAACTGCCGCGCAGTTTCAGGTAATTAAGCACATCCTGATCTTTCAGAAAACTTTCTTCTGAAATAACCCAGCCTGCGCCAACCGTGTAAAAATTACCATATTTCTCAGCAAAGCGCGAGCTGCCATCGCGGCGGTACGAAGCGCTTAACAGGTACTTGCCGTTGTAATCATAATTTAAACGCGCCACATAGGATACGCGCCTGATCAAATCGCCGCCGTTATTGCTGGTTGAATTCAGGTCGGGGTTACCCAGGCTGAAAAACCATTCATTGGGGTCGGCAGGCACATTGATACGCGACCCATTAATAAAGCTTGAACGCTGCTCTTCGGTTACATAACCGCCCAATACAGTGAAATGGTGCTTATCAAACCGCTTATCAAAGGTTATAGTGTTATCCCAGGTGTAATGGTATAATTCATCCTGCTGGGCAAAAAGAGAACTGTTTGGCTGCCGCTGGTTACCGCCGCCTACAGTAAAAGTATTAGCATCAGCATCAAATTGATAGGCGTAGTTGCGCTGCTTATCAAAAATCACATCAGCATTGAACGCCGAGCGCAGGGTTAAAAAGCTAACCGGCTTGTATTCCAAAGCTACGTTACCCTGTACCCGGTTACTGCCGGTAAAATTATTAACCTTATTAAGCTGCAGTAAAGGATTACCTACGTTACCCCAGGCAGAAGTGTTTCCATATTTGCCGCTGCCGTCAATTGACGAAATAATCGGCGCAGCACGGTACACATTGCTCAAAATAGAGGCATCTACCGGGCGCTCTGAGCCCCGGCTTAAGGATAATTGCTCGGTAAATCTCAGCTTTTTGGAAATATTTACATCATTGTTTGCCCGCAGGCTGAACCGCTGAAAATTATTGGTTTTAATAATACCGTTATCCACCAAATAGTTAGCGCTGATGAAGTAGGTGTTGTTATCACCGCCGCCCGATACTGAAACGTTATGACTGGTTTCAAAGCCTTTGCGCAGCACTGCATCATACCAGTTGGTAGTACCCGGAATGGTAAGCGGTGCGGCATCTGCCGAAAGGCTGGCTGCATTATTATCACGCTGATAGGCGATATATTGGCTGCGGTCGGCCAGTTTTACGGTGTTTGATATCTCCCTGAAACCGGCATTGGCATCATAGCTTACTACCGGCGGGCCCTTTTTACCCTTTTTAGTAGTAATGATAATAACGCCGTTGGCCCCCCTAACGCCATATATGGCAGCAGAAGCATCCTTTAAAACATCAATGCTCAAAATATCATTGTTGTTAATATTGCGGATATCATCAGTTAAAATACCATCAACAACGTACAGCGGGTTTACACCGCCCAATATGGAGCCCGTACCGCGAATGCGGATTTGCGGCTGTGAATTAGGCTGCCCCGAACCTATAATCTGGATACCTGCTACTTTACCCTGTAATGCCTGCGTTGGCGTTTGCACCGGCTGTTTGGCAACCTCATTACCGCTTACATTACCAATGGCGCCGGTGACATCGCGTTTACGCTGGGTACCATAGCCAATTACCACCACTTGCTGCAATTCTTTTTGTTCAGGCTGTAGCTTGATGGATAGATTAGTTTGATCGCTTATTACTACAACCTGCCTGGTGTAACCAATATAGGTAAATATCAGTGTAGAACCAGACGCTGCATTGATGGTAAATGCGCCGTCTGCGCCGGTTTGTGTGCCTGTTGCGGTGCCCTGTACAGCTACAGTTACACCGGGCAGTGTTTCACCTGTAGATGCATCAGTAACTGTTCCTTTAAGTGGCGATTGCGCATTGGCAAAGGCTGAGAAAAGCAAACACAACATTACCAACCTCAAGAGGGTAAAGTTTTTCTTCATAAGAGTGTATTTAAGTAAGTATTAATTGGTTTATAACAGTGCAAATCTGTGCACAATACATTATATACAACAATTTTGTGTACTCAACATTAATACATCAATTCAAAAATACTTTCACAAACAAAATTTAAATATTAACAAAAATATTGATAGTCAATAGTTTATATATTTATCGACATAATTACACTACTACACTTAGATGAACATAGTGTATTTATTACAATATTTAATGGAGAGGTAATGATGTAGTGTTTACAGCTCTATGAGAAACTCATTAAGATTTTTATCATGGGCTATATCGAGCTTTTTACGCAAACGGTATCGCCGTATCTCTATGCCACGTAATGATATGTTCAGCATAGAAGCCATCTCCTTGCTGCTCATATTCATGCGCAGGTAAGCACACAACTTTAAATCGTTGGGCACCAAATCTGGGTGCTGACTCTTTAATTTCTTAAAGAAGTTTTCATGCGTTTCATTAAAGGTGTTTTCAAACAAATTCCAGTCTTGTTCATTAGTTAAGCCTTCATCAATTACCCTGTATATTTTACGCAGCTGATCTGCCGGAAACTTCTTTCCGGCACTGTCTTTCAAATCCGTAATCTCAGTCCGCAGTTTTTGCAGCAATTCATTTTTTGACACAATATTCATTGCCGAACCGGTTAATTCCCTGCTTTTACTTGCTAACTGAAGCTGTAATTGCTCATTTCGGATTCTGATAATTTCCTGCTCCTTAGCTGCCGCCTGCTGCTTTAGGTAGGCATCATTCTCAGCTGCTATTTTCTGCTGTATCTGTAACTGATGCCGGCGTATGTTAGCTGAATACAATAAGCGCAGCAAATAGGCTGTTATCAATACAAGTATCATATAAACCGCCCGTGCTATTTTGCCTGCATACCAGGGCGGCAATATGGTAAACGTAAACGATGTAACTTTTGAAATAGACTCATTCAGCTTGGCCCTAACTTTGAAAGTGTAATCTCCCTGATTAAGATTGGTGAATTCACGCTGGCTCTGGGTTGTCCACTCTGACCAATGATCGGTATAACCTTCTAAATAATATTGATATTTAGGCTGAACCTGCCCGTGATAAGGCAGAGCATAGGTAATACGTATATTATTTTTCTGCGCTGCAATATTCAGGTTTGCAGGGGTTCCGTTGTCTGTAATTGTAGTAATTGTGTCAGTTGTGTTTTCAATTTTTCTGATTAGTACGCCGGGTAATTTCAATGGGCTTGATGTGTTACCCTGGTCATTGAATATAACAAAACCATCATCCACACTGATTAAATAAACCAGGTTGCTGATCCGGCTTATGTTTTCGTAATGCTGCACCATGCGCCCGTTCAGGATATTAAATTGGTTCGAATCTATACTGAGCCTGCCGGGAACCGCCAAGTTTGTTAACGCTACTTTACCATGATTGATAAACCAGTATTTTTTACCGTAAGCCGGAATGATTTTGTTGGATGCGGCAAAGCTTTTCAGC
Organism: uncultured Mucilaginibacter sp.; assembly: GCA_964241965.1. GTDB lineage: Bacteria > Bacteroidota > Bacteroidia > Sphingobacteriales > Sphingobacteriaceae > Mucilaginibacter. The sequence continues at coordinate 3,563 of CAXTAP010000093.1, read as the reverse complement.
ATTTTATTCAACTGCTGATACAGATAAAACCGGTCGGTTATTTCATCGTAAGTATAAAAACCGGCATCAGATGAGAACACGATGTGGTTATCAAGAGAGAATATGTTGATGTGGTAGCTTCCGGGCAGCCCATGATGATTATCATAATACTTAACAGCCACAGCCTTTCTTAAATCATCACTCAGCTTTATTTTATATAATCCTTTATAAGCATGGCTAACCCATATCTGCTCTTTATCGTCCTGCTCAATGTAGCGGCAAGGCTCTGTAAAACCCTGTATTTTATGGCTGAATATCCACCGGCCGGCTGCATCCTTTTTATAAATCACCAGGCCTGTATAAGTTCCCTGTATCAGCAAGTTATTTTTGAGCTTCTTAACAAGCCAGCCGCCATTAACTGCTGATATCTTATGTATAGTGCCGTCGTCCACCTCAAAGGTACCGTCATTGTGCCCGCACAGCAGGCGGTTATCCTGCAGCGATAAATCCCATACCTGCCCCTGCGAGCCGGGAATAAGTTTAAAATCGACAGGCTGAAACAAACCTGAAGCCACAGATTTCGACCAGTCGCTGTAAAATAATCCCTGATTGGTGCCGAGATAAATTTTCCCTTTAAAAATGATGCTTGAATATACCGTACCAAACCTGCCGGTCTTGTCCAGATAAAAATGTAAGGGCGAATTCACCTCAATGCGGTCAATACCGTTATCAAGCCCGGCCCACAGGTTCTGCTCACTATCGGTATATAGATTAAGCACCGTATTATTTTGCAAACCGCTGGATTTATTAATATGCTGCACAATTTTGCCGGCAGTATCTATAATAACAATCCCGTTTAAAATTGTACCGTAAGCATAGTATTTATCTGATACTATAGCGCCGTTATTTAACTGGTTCGCTTTTAAAAAATCATTGGCCGGTATGCTCCAGGCGGTAATTTGCCGGCCATCATAAATGAACAGGCCCCCCCTGGCGGTGCCTATTAAAAACTGGTTATGCCGGCAGGGAAGTATTGACATTATTCCCCCGCTGTTGCTGAGCAGCACGCTGTTGGCTATTGGATACAGCTTGGTATTTTTTAATTCAAATAAGCCAACGCCTACCTGCTCGGTAAACAGCCGGCTGCCCGCCTTAAACAAAAATAGGAAAGGATGCGATGCCCTTATAACTCTTATTTTACCCTGATGTAAAATAAAAATAGACCCGAAGGATTGAAAATAAATGTCTTCGCCGTCTGCATAAATTTTCCATATTTCCTCATTAGGTAACTGCGCTTTAGGAATTAATTGAAGAAGAGAATGATAAATCAGCAGGCCTTTTGCAGATTGCCAGTAACCGAGTTCGCCAAAACCGCCGGTGTATATTCTTCCCTTGCCATCAGCAGCTACGCTGCGTACAATCTGCTTTTCGGGCAGGGTGTGCAGCTGCCAGTAACGCCCGTCAAAGGAAAGCAGTCCTTCTGCATTGCCAAAATACATAATACCGTGCTCATCTTTGGTGACCGACCAGTTCTGGTTGCCCGACTGGTAAGCTGCCTTGGTATAATTTTGCACATACGGCACTCCGATGCTTTCAATACCGGCGGCGAACAAATTCGGGTGTAAAAAAATTAAGCCGGCGCCAAGTATCCCTGTTAATTTATTCAGCATAAACTGTTATAAGCATGTTTGCGGTCAAAATTTATTATAAAACAATTTTATAAATTATTATCTGAATATATTTACCACAGCGTACACTATAAGTATCTTCGCTGAGCCTTAACCAATTATAGAATGAAAAAGTTACTGCTGATAGTTATCCTGCTGCTGGGTTTCAGCCGGGCATGGCCGCAAAGGCCAAGCCCGAGGCAACTGTTTCCGGGCCTGTTTGAGGCGGTGCAATCAGACGATGTTTTTCCGGATAATAAAACCTTTGTGGATGCCACGCCCAGGCGCAACCCGGTACTGATTATGCAGGATTACATGGCCCGCAAAAGCGCTCCGGATTTTGATCTTAAACAATTTGTATTAAACAACTTTATTGTTCCCGGCACTGCCGGCAATGTATTTACAAGTGATATTGCCGCAGGCATCCGCAGCCATATTGATACGCTTTGGCAGGTGCTGTACCGCCGGCATGATACTGTTTCGCGCTATTCCTCGCTGCTGCCGCTGCCTAATGATTTTATTATTCCCGGCGGCCGTTTCCGCGAAACTTATTACTGGGATTCGTACTTTACCATGCTTGGTTTGCAGGAAAGCCATAAAACGCAGATTATGCACAACATGATCGGCAATTTTGCTTACCTGCTGGATACTTACGGCTTTATTCCTAACGGAACGCGCACTTACTACCTCACCCGGTCGCAGCCCCCGTTCTTTTCGATGATGATTGATTTGCTGGCGAAGGATGAAGGTGAAAAAATATTAATCAGGTACCAGCCTGAACTGTTAAAGGAATATGCTTTCTGGATGAACGGCGCTGAGAGCCTTGCGCCCGGCCAGGCGCATCGCCGCGTGGTACGCCTGGCCGCCGGCGAACTGCTGAACCGCTACTGGGACGATTCTGACCTGCCCCGCGAGGAATCCTACAAGCAGGATGTCAATGCCGCTAAATTAACCCGGCAGCAGCCTGCCGATTTTTACCGTAATGTACGCGCCGCGGCAGAGTCGGGCTGGGATTTCAGCACCCGCTGGTTTGATGCCTCAGGAAAGCTTGAAAGCATACAAACAACCGCCCTGCTTCCGGTTGATTTGAACTGCCTGTTATACCACCTGGAACTTTCCATTGCACGCTCTTATCAGTTACAGGGCAATGCGGTAAAAGTCCGCCAATACCGAAGCAAGGCGCTGATGCGCGAAAAAGCTATTCAGAAATACTGCTGGAACCCGCAGGCAGGATGGTTTGCAGACTATAACTGGAAGCTCAGGCAGCAATCGCTGCAATTAACACTGGCGGGCACTTACCCGCTTGAATTTAAAATAGCAAGCCGTGCCCAGGCCGTTGCAGCTGCTGCCACACTTAAAAATAAATTTTTAAAAGCCGGAGGCCTGGTAACTACTTCCAGCCGCTCAGGCCAGCAGTGGGACAGCCCGAATGCCTGGGCGCCCCTGCAATACATGGCCATTGACGGCTTAAACAACTACCGGCAGAGCAGCCTGGCCAGTACCATAGCACAGCGCTGGGCACAAACCAATATCCGTGTGTTTACCGATACCGGCAAACTGATGGAAAAATATAATGTGATGGATACCGGCATAAAGGCAGGAGGCGGTGAATATCCCCTGCAGGACGGCTTTGGCTGGACCAACGGTGTATTGTTGTACTTACTTAACCATTACCATATCGATTCCCTCTAACCTGTGTAACCAGTAAGTTAACAGGGTGTAAAATCAGCGTTATGCGCTAAGGCTGAAGGCTCAAAAACGGTCTCATTAGTCGGCTGGCTTATCATCAAGTAGGCGGGAAGCTCATTCCCGGCGCAAAAAAGGTGGTTATATACCTGCTACATTAATATTTATTTCAGGAATTTGTTAATAATCTGATTACCTATCTGGATTTTCTTTTACAAAAAACTAATTATT
>CAXTAP010000092.1:0-12662 GCA_964241965.1 uncultured Mucilaginibacter sp. | reverse complement strand
GTTGCTACCGAACCGCTTGGCAATAAGTAGCTAACTGCACTGTTGCCCCATTTTATTTTAAAGCTTTCCGTATCAGCTGCGGAATTTAAAACAATCAGCACCTTGCTGTTATCAGTGTTTTTAAAGGCTGCCGTTTGTATGGCGCTGGTTACGTTTGAACTGATCCGTACTGCGCCGGGCTGCACAAACTTAGATGCATGGGCAAACACATAGTACTGAACATTGCGGGTTATGGATTGTGCAATGGTAATGGCAGGCAGGCAATTCATACATCCGTCGGCCTTATGAGGGCCGTTACCGGCATCCCCGGCCAGTGTCCAGCCGATGACATTGCGGGCCCAGTTCCTGGTCGCCCCGATGATCAGATTACTGGTCTGCGATTTCAGATAACCAGCAAATGTCTCTTCTGATGAGGTGTACTGCTCCGTAAAATAAATGTTTTTGTCAGGGAAGGCATTATGAACGTCGGAAAGTGCGGTGATGCTGCCGGCATAGAAATGGAATGCCGAGCCGTCGGTATATGCGGAGGCTGCAACATTGCCTAAAACGGTTTTCGGGTAGGCAGGATCATCACAGTTATGGTCATAGCAAATAATTTTTGTGGTTAATCCGGCTTGTTTAAAAGCAGGCCCTAAATTGTTTGCTATAAAATTTGCCTCATCAGCCGGCGGAAAACTCATGCTTGGGTCTGCGGTGTTGTTATCAGGCTCATTTTGCGGCGTTACCGCATCAATGAGTATGCCTTGCTCTTTCATAGCCCGGATGTAGGTAACAAAGTAATTAGCGTAAGCGTTGTAGGCAGCGCTGTTCAGGGTTCCGCCGGTAAAGCTCCGGTTTGATTTCATCCAGGTGGGCGGCGTAAAAGGGCAGGCCAGAATTTTAATGGCCGGGTTGATGGCAACAATCTTTTTCAGTACAGGAATCAGATCAGGCATGGATGGAGCCAGCGAGAAACTGGTCAGGTTGTAATCCGTGCCGGCGCCTGCCTCATCATAAGTATAATTGCTGGTGCTCAGGCTTTCTGCGCCTATGGCTATCCGCAAATAGCTGCTATGGATGCCGTCGCCATTGGGAGCAAACAGCTCCCTCAGCAGGGCATCCTGCTGGGCGGCAGGTAAACGGTTAATTACATAGGCGCTGGCATCGGTCAGGTCAAAACCGAAGCCGTCAATACCCTGAAAAGAAGTGTTTTCATCCACGGTTATTGTATTGGCTGCCGTACTTGCATCAGCCGTAAAATTAATATCCGGCTGTCTGGCCAAGAGCTTTGACTGATCCGGCGTGGTTTCGTATATGCTGACTACCGCTGCTGTATTTTGAGATGACGAGGTCTTTTTGCAGGAGACAAGTAAACAGGAAACAAGCAATGCCGGTAAGTACGGCCCGAATTTAGAGCGTCTGATCTTCATAAATATAAATTAGTTCCGGAAAATACTTATCCTCAACGTCCGGCGATGATGGGATATTGCCAGCAACCGTAAGCTAACAGTTAAACGGCGGTATTAGTTGCCGGGCAGGTTGATTTTTTGCAACCATTGTGCGCGAAGAGTCATTACAGACAAAAGTTACGCCGAAAAAATTTATGCATAAGCAGCTAAACAAATTATAAGCGCCCTTTGAAGCAAAAGCGAACCTAAGATTTTCACATCATTAATGTTTTCCGAATGCTTGTGCATAGGCTGCTCTTTGTGTGCTGCCAAGTTTAATATCTTTAATGTCGCCGGTCGTCCGGTGCTTGCTCATCTGATCATGACTTTAAGAATAAAGGCAAAGGTAGATATGCAAGAGCCGGATGGCCTTATACAAATTCAGGCAATACTTACACTTTGCCCGGATATTGCTTTGATTTTCTTAACCGCCTGCTGATTTTAGAGCTTGACTTATATAAAAACACTGATGACCAGGAACCCTTAAAAGTAAAGGCCAAAGCGCCGCGCAACATGAACTTTGGCGTATGGTTTCAAAAATTCATTGATGATTATAACCTCAAGTTCCCTAACTCACCGGTGCAGTACAAACTGAGCAGCGGAGAAAGCTACCGGTGGATATTTTACATTAAGCCCTCTTTTTTTAAGCAGCGGATGTTTATTGACCCGGACTTAGACATTGAGCAGAACCAGATTACTGAAAAATATGCCATTTATGCCAAGCGTGTATCGGAAATTGAAAACGAACGTATGCGCATCGGAGACGAAGCCGTTTACTTATAACTCCACTTATCCTGCATTAGCTTATGACCTCGCCATTAAAACATAAATCAGTAAACTATGTTGCGGAATGAAAATTTTGAGCAGCCACTTTGTCAATACCGACAACTTTATACAGGATATCAGCCGGGACAGCAACTCGCTCTTTTTAAACGGTAATAATTTTGGCCTGCTTGCCCCCTTCAGCGGCGCTGCCACAGCGCTGGATGTGACCATTACGGCAAAGGCCTCAAGCCACCTGCAGGTAAAAATAAGCCAGTGCAATGCCCTTACTGCCAACGGGCTGCGCATAAACATCGGTTCAACCGGTATTGGCTAGGAACACACCTTTGATTATTACTTCAGCCAGGAAAGCAGCAGCGCCGACGTAACAGAAACCTTTTATGTAATACTGTCGGTAAACCCCTTTGAGCGGGTACCGGCCGGCAACCCTGATCCCGACGAGATGCCGCTGCGTTACCCCGTAGTGGATAAGCAATATAATATAACTATACTGCCTGCGGCACAAATTAATGCCAAAACCAACTATTACTCAGAGGTTGGTAAGTTTACCCGCAGCAACGGCGTTATACAGGTCATCAGCACTTATATTCCGCCCTGCGCCTCAGTGCTGAGCCACCCGGCACTGATTGCCTATTACGAAAGCTTCAGCAACCAGCTGAATGAGTTTCAGCTCCTGTCTTTCCGTATCATTGATAAGATTACCTCAAAGGATTCTATATCTCCTATTGGCCGCAACGTAAAGCTGCTTTGTGAAAAAATGCTGGATTATATTGCCCGCATATTTTTTACCTACCGCAATATGGCTTACCAGCAGCCGCCCATATATTTGGTAGGGTATTTCTCAGAGATGGCTCATCTGTTTTTCAGTACTGTGAAAAGCATTCCAGATGCGGAGCGCGAGGAATTGCTGAAGTATTTTTATGAGTGGAAGGATGTTACCCCCGGTAACTTTGAAGAATTGCTGGCCCGGCTTATTGAGGTTGTTTATAATCACCATGACATTCAGCCATCCATGCATTCGGTAGATGAATTTCTGAGAGTCCTTACGGCTTTATGGAACAAGTTAAGTTCGCTCGAATACATCGGCCAGCGCAAGGAGAACATCGTAGTAGCTGAGCAGCAGGTAATACAATCTGTTCAGGCCAAACGGACCTGGACTTTATTGGATTAATTTGTTTGCAACAAATTAAAAATAACCCCCGCACTATTTAATTTTGGTATAGAAAATTCACAAAAAACCCTCTGAATTATACCATTCAGAGGGTTTTAACTTAAATTGGTATCGCTTGTTGTCGGGATGGCGGGATTCGAACCCACGACCTCCAGCACCCCATGCTGGCGCGATACCGGGCTACGCTACATCCCGAAATAAAGGTTTTGTTTATCCCATCAACTGTTCTTCAACCGCATTGCGGCAAGTTACTATGCCGCCTTTAGGGCGTGTTACAAAAGCTTTGTACAAGCATACAAATATAGTCTTTTGAAAATTTGTGTGTCAATAATTGATAAAAATTTAGCTATGGCTTACCTGCTGTTTTTATCATTATCCCTGAAACAGTTTTGATTTTCCTGAGATGCTCTCATTTATGTATTCACTTACAGAACTATTTATATATGCTTATACTTCTTTTAAGGTAGAGCATCTGTAAGATTATAGTTTTTTACTACCGCCAACAGATTAAACACTAATTTAAATAATTTTTTGTGTTATTTGGATTAATTATAAATAAATTGAATATTTGTGGTGCTGATGGAATTGCTGATTGAAGATAAAAAAACTATTGCTGAAGTTTTTAGTACCGTTAACGGTGGTATATATCAATGTGACACCAAACGTTGCTGGTACATAAATTTTGCAGGTAAAACAGCGCGTTTTAACTACCGCAATCTTTTGAAACTGCGCAAAGCCATTAACCGGGTGAACATTGAGAGGCTTTTATTAAACAGCTCCAAATCAGCAGATTTAGAAATTATTTTTATTTGTGCCTGCGAACACTGCTACGTGCTTACGTTGCTGCAAATAATTGCTTTAAAGGAGATTTTAGATGGCACGTTTGTTATGCTTGAACTTAATCAAATTATTAACGAACGCGTAGTTCGCAAGGGTTTCCTGATTTAGATTAATTCCATTCTGCTATTAATTCACAAGTTTCCGGCTTTTAGCATTATTATTGTTACTATCTGACAGTAACAATAATACCATGAGAGATTTAATCCGGGTTAAAACCTTACTTTCCCAGGAAATTGAACTATTGCTGAATCAGCAGGTTCAAAAAGAGGCTTATTCATCTTCTGCATATCTGGCTATGGCTTCGTGGTGCAACCGTAATGGCTTCGATTATTCTTCTGATTATTTCATGAAACAGTCTAAAGAAGAGCGGGAACATCAGCTTAAGTTTTTTAAGTATATATTAGATATGGGCGGTAATGCCGTTACTCCTGATGTAATTGATATTAAACAGGAATATGACTCTTTCCGTGAAGTATTTGAGGAAGCGCTGGATCAGGAAATTAGCGTTACCCAATCCATCAGCAATATTTATGCACGCTGTTTAAAGGTACAGGATTTTGTAACTATGGAATTTTTAAACTGGTTCTTAAAAGAGCAGCGCGAGGAGGAATACAAAGCGCGCAGGGCCCTGGAACTATTTGAAGTTATTGGCGAAGAAGGTACCGGGCACTGGGAAATTGACAAGCATGTTGGTAAAATTAAATACTACAGTAAGCCTTAAGGCTTTTGTTCCAATAAGCTAAGCAGCTCATTGAAATGATACTCTTTCAGCCAGATGTTAGCTGGCTGCAATGTACAAACGGGTGCAAACTTGCATCTGTCTGTACATTCTGTTTTAATCAGCTCTATGCTGCGTTCGGCAGGCTGTTGCTTTGTATAGGCTTTGAGCATTTTGTAAGCATCCTTTCCGCCTCTTTTGCTGCACTTGCTGCCTGTACACATGTACAAAATCCTTTTCGGATATTCAAATTTGCTCATTTCAATCGTAGCTTATATATTCCTTATATTCTTAATCAATAAGGTTAACACCCAATTTAAAACTCAGTTTGAGTACAATTTATTTCTGTTATCTGCATTTTATCTTGGCACACGCTGCCCGCCCAATCACTATTTGCACATAACACCATCAGGTTTGCCTTCCTGAGGGAAATTATTTAGTTTTAATGCTAAATGTTTTCTGTTCATCGGAAGAAAACCATTTATAAGAATATCATTTTACAATGCCCTTTATTGACAGCCAACATTCAGCCCTATGCCTAACGAGTTAGTTTCCCTTATTGCCAATATTGCCCTTACACTGTCAGTAATTGTTGCCGTTATTTTTGGTATCGTTCAGGTAAGAACAGCCAGCCAGGATCGCAGGGAAAGGTTAACGGTAGATACCCTGCATAGTTTCCAGACCCGGGAATTTGCGGAATTGCTTCATCAGCTAAGCCGGGTTACCGAAGTCCCGTTAAATTACCAGGAATGGCTTAACTGGCCGGCAGAATACCAAATCTGTTTTATTCACCTGTCTCAGCAGATGGAATCGCTGGGATTATTGCTGGCAGAACGGCTGATTAACATTGATTTGGTTGATAAAACTCTGGGGTCATTTGTGAGCACCACCTGGGAGCGGTTTAAGCCGCTGGTAGCAGATATGAGGCAAAAGAGAGATGACCCGTATTTAAACGAATACTTTCAGTGGATGGCCGAGCAGATTGAAAAACGAATGATCAACCGCCCCCGCAAGCCCTTTTTCGAATCCAGGCTGACTGCTGTTTAAAGAACCTTAATGCAGGCAGCAGCAAGCAGGGCCAGCGCCTGCACATCAACGCGCTATAGCTTGTAATCAGCTATTGTATTAAGCTCCTGCTGCCCATGCCGGTGAGCCAGCAGAGCGATGTATGGTTCAGCGCTTTAACAAATACGGTAGTGCCCATGTAAACGATAAAAAATATGAGCATATAAACACTGATGAATATAGCTAAATCGGCAGCCCGAAGCATGCTGTTGAGCCTGGTATGATACAGCAGCTGCGAAAAAAGCGTAATAAAAAACATATGATACAGGTATATGCCATAAGTTTCATATCTGGGTATAAAAAAGGAAGGCAAGTTATATTTGCTCAGCTTCAGCAACAGAAAGAACATAACCACTGAATACAGCTGATTAGTGATCCTGATGGTATTGAGGGTAACATCAGGGTCGGTACTCCAGGTGCTTTCATACAAATCGGCCATTAAAATAATAAAGGCTGCTGCAATGATCAGTTTTACAGAAATTCTGGAAAGCGTTTTGAAAACATACTCCTGATTTTTATTCAGGAACATACCGAACCAGAGATAAAATACATAGGCAAAAATTGCAGTGGTATGTTTAACAGGCACAAGCCCTAAGTAAACATTAATGCCATAAAAAACACTTACTGCCAAGGCAATAACCGGAAATGCCTGTGTATTTAAATACCTCCTGAAAATCAGGATAACAGAGAGCGATATAAAATAAACCCAGATGAACCAGTAGGCAGAGTTAAACAGTATGCGCAAAAACTGCGCATACAGCTGATAGGGAAAGTAAGCAATATCAAAATGATCGCCTTTTCCTACCTCGAAGAACTTAAACCCTGTAATCAGCACATAAGCGCTTAAGGCAATCAGGTAGGGTTTAAAGGTGTTATCAAACCGCCGTTTTAAGTAATGCCCCGGCTTTTGCTCTGCCAGCTTATCTCCCAGTAAAAACCCGGAGATGGTAAAGAAAGAAATGGTGCCGAATTTAGCAGGAAGGATGAGCAGGCGAATAATATCCTGATGCTGATTTTGCCACTGTGCGTCCATGAGGAATATGGCATGCTCATAGATGATCGTCGTCATTGCCCAGAACCGAACAAAATCAATAAATTTATATTTCATTCAAAAAATACAAGTTTGCGGAACGTTAAATAATGAACAGGATTATTCAGGTAATGAAAAGCCCGTTCAGGTAAGCATGCAGTATAATTTTTTAAAGTGTTATGCCTCCTTATTTCATATTATACCGGATTTACAACCTGCTGCTATGAATTTTTATAAAATTAGTATAATTAAAGCAATTTAAATGCAGTGTTGCTTTAATGTTACCTTATATAATAAATTTTTATAAAAATGCCTGCTTATAATTTATGGATAACCTGCGGCGGTTGCATATAGCGGCAGCCGCTCTGTTCTGTGCCAGCCAAAGTTGCTGGGCGCACCAATACTCATCTGGTAGATAAGCTTTTTAGTTGCGTAATCAACTTCAATAATTTTCCCGCCGTAATTAACGCCGTTAAATACATAAAAGCCGGGTGAAAACAGAACATGGTTTGTTCCCTTCATGTATTTAACCGATGAAATAATCATGGAATAAGTATCCTGCCCGCGCTCCTTGCCGTATTCCCATATTTGTTTAACCGTCATGGCGGCTTCATCTATCTTAAACTCAACCGCTCTGCTGTAAAGCGGTGATGCCGGGTTAAAATTGCGGGGGCCGCCGTTATCAAAAATCATTAAGTCGCCGTTCGGCATCAATATGGGGCAATGCTGATACCAGTTCCACTCAAAGTCGGCATGGTTGGCATAACCGTTTACTACAGCTGTATCGGTAATCTTATTGCCTCCGGCATCCAGGGGGGTTAATAAGTATTGGTTCAAATCCTCGTTCCTTTCATTGCTTCGCCATCCTTTGTGAGGCCCTAAAATCCATTTAATGTGGTTGTCATAAGTAAGCTTAACTACTCCCTGTACACGGCCCGATATTATTATGGTGTTATCACTGGGGTCATAAATAACCGCATTTACGTGTATCCAATCCGCAGGGTCGGCGCTCAGTGCCCTGCGGTATTCATCCAGTGATTTTTTTAAGTCCCATTCGTTCAAAATCCGGCCTGTGGTCCTGTCTATCTCTAACACATAATCCTCATACGTGGCTACTCCCTGAGTGTTAGTGCTGCCATGCTTATCAACTGTTATTAAAAAATTCCCGTTTGGCTTTTCAGTAACATTATGATGAAAATCATAGCCCGGAAACGGCCAGTTGTTGATTACCTTGCCCAGCACGTCAATTTCATATATTTTACCCGAAGCACGGTCGGCAAAATAATAGTTACCGTTTTGCAGCCTCGAAATACCACAGTCATAAAAAAGCTTATTTAAATTCTGATTATTTGTAAAATCAAGGTACCAGCGTATTTTACCATAATTATCAATGATGTACGGAAACTGTGGTGCAGCCGGGAGGTTGCTTAAGTTACTAACCAGGTTCAGGCCAGGCTCCATACCGGCGTAATCAGCATTATCAACATGGATGTAATCGGGCATACCGGCCGCCGGGAGCGCAGCGGTAACGATTGTCAGGGTCGTTTTAGCCAGATTTTTTCCCTTGTCGTCCACCAGGTAAACATCTACCGAATTTTTGAAATCAGAGTAAAGGCCTAATATGGCCACAGAATGGCTGAATCCCTTATCGCTGAATTCCTGGCTGATGTCGGAGGCATCGCCATCCTGGCCCTTTACCACAATTTTAGTGTGGCCCGAAGCTGCAGTAGTATAATGCAGCAATGCAGATAAAGGCGCGCTGCCAAAGGGGTTAAGCTTAACGGAGTCGGCCGGTATCATGAGTACCGGCAAAACAGTATTATCAGCCTTGTTAACCTCTTTTGTTTCCTTTTTGCAGCCAAAAAGTGCCAGCAATGCAAGGGCGCCTATAACTCTTTTCATAAATTTTATTTAAAAAGTTTTATTGCAGGAAAATATTATAGTATAGCAGGTTACAACAACTGTTCATTAACCTGACAAGGAGTACACTGCTTTAGGAAAATTAACTATAAAGCGATAGATCGGTTAATCACTTTGCGTTGATACGGTTATATGGCTATTTAATTTGAACCAGTTACATTCCGTATTGTTTTTACAGGATAATTTTTCGCCAGCAGCTATTAAAACAGCTTCTTAGGGATCTGTTAGTAGTCAGCCTTTCCGGTAATGCAGGTTTTACTACCTGGTTATAACCTTCGGAAAAGCATTAAAAGGCCATACCAGCTTTTCTATTCTTAATTTAGCTTTGGCATTATCCGCTTTATCATAGGCAAAATATACAATGTAATCGGTTCCGTCAAAATTGGCAACTGCATTATGGCCTACTGCATACCAGTCATTATCACCGGCCCTGATAACTGTACCCCCGCCATTAGTGAGCGGAATGCCCTTTTCGTCAATATAGGGGCCGCTGATAGATTTTGATAGCCCGACAACTATTTTGTAGCTGCTTGCAGCCCCGCGCCCTGCATAACCGATGGAAGCAAATAAATAATAAAACCCTTTCCTTTTATAAATGAATGCTCCCTCAATCGGGTTATTGGATGGGCCAAGCCCGTAAACATCGGTGTCGAAACCAACGCTCCTGCTGCCAATGGTAGGTAAACTGCTTAGGTCAGAACTTATGCTTAGCCTGTCAGGATTTAATTTTGCCAATTTTATTCCCTCCCAGAAAGAACCGTAGGCTAGGTAAGGGCTGCCGTTGTTATCGGTAATCAGATTGGGATCAAGCGCGTTCCAGGGTGTTACCCCGTTAACCGATTTTATAACCATACCATGATCAACCCAATGATAATCCGGGTCGGCCCTGTCGAGTGTTTTATTGGTGGCTACGCCGATAACAGAACCATTTGTCCCTATCACAGAAGCGCAGTAATACAAATAATACTGGCCGTTATAATAAGAAATATCCGGCGCCCAAAGTGATCCCTGAAAACCAGGCACATTAGTATATATCCAGCCCGGGATAGTATCGAACACATTTTTTTGTTCTGTCCAGTTGATTAAGTCTGCCGATGTCCATTCCACAATGCCGCCGCCCGTTGAGAATATATAGTAAGTATCTTTTTGTTTAAAAATACAAGGGTCTGCAAGTTCTACATCTTTTGGTATAGTAAAAATATCTTTTTTGCAGGAAACTAAACCTGAGGCGATAAACAAAATATACAGAATCCTCAGGCTGTACATTTTCAGCGTAATTTTCATTGATGATAATTACGTTAAATGTAACGGATTAAGATGAAATCTAGTTAATTTTTAAACATCAGATCATCATTTATTCAGAGTTCAGCAATTATCTCATTTAGGCATATTATTCCCCACCTGGGAAATATTTTCACACAACAACAGTTTTGTGTTAGGATAATATTAGCTGTGCTTTAACAAACCATTAAGCGTTGGTTGCCTTTACCCAGAAATACGTGTTATTATATTAATTTTTGATGCTGAATTTCAAATATGCATACCCGGCCTAAAGTTTGTAATTGGATGTAACAAAATAAATACAAACAATTGATTGCCTATCTTTATCCGCGAGCTAATAGTTATTCAGACAATAACAGTCTCCAAAAAAACAGCCGTTTTTTCACTGCACTATATATTTTCATGTTAATGATTTACTCATTGCTGATTCTTCAGTATGCTTTTACGTTTCCTTTCGTGATGGGGAAGCCAGGTACTGCTGCATTTACTGAGAAAATCAATTTCCCTTTTTATCAGGATTAACCTTACCTATAATCTCAATAATACCCTATTCTTCTGCATTCCCCTTTTTAATATATGAATAAATTTTACGCTGAATTTTTATTTGCAGCCGTTTTAATAATTGCTTTTGGCTCTTGCAAAAAAGCAACTAACCTCGATGTAAGAGTGCCTGCCGATACGGCTACTGTTAAGCCTGTTGTGGTAACAAAGCCTTCCGCTCCCAAAACCATTGTTGTTATAGGTTCATCTACAGCGGCCGGATTTGGCGCCTCCTGCGGGGATTCGAGCTGGGTAAACCGGCTGAACAGCGCGGTTACTGCCAGCAAACAAGGCAGTATCATTAACCTGAGCGTACCCGGTTTCAGCACTTATGATGTTATGCCAACAGGATATGCTCCAAAAGCAAACCGCAGTTACCCCTCGGTAAATAATAATGTTACCAAAGCCCTGAGTTATCATCCCGATTTTATCATCGTTAACTTACCCACCAATGATATTGCTTGCGGATACAGCGATGCTGAAATTATAAGCAATTTTAAAACTATAACAGCGCTGATGGATTCTTTGAAGGTGCCTTATATCCTCACTGGTACGCAGCCCCGCAACTTTCCCGCCCAGGCGGCAAGGCAGCGGCTGAAAACCTTGAATGATGAGCTGAACAATGTATTCAATGGCCATGTGGATGATTATCTGAATACCCTGAGCGATGAAACCTGGAATATAAAGCCTCAGTACAACTCGGGCGATGGCACACATGTAAATAATACAGGTCACAGGCTCATCTATCAGTCGTTCCTCAACTTTTCGCTATTTGTAAAGCTGCTTAATGCCTGATGGGCTTACCGCTTATTTTAAATAGCCTATATTTAAACGAAGAAGCATTTTAACCAGCAAAACGGTTAACAGGTAACAAGCCGCAAAAAACAGCAGCAGGCTGAGCAGATAAATGTATATATTATAGGAATACCACTGAATGTGAAAATACAGGTAGCTCCACGTCATTAACTTGGGCAGAAGAAACATGCTGAAGAAACCATGGTAAAGGTATATGCCATAGGTTTCCTGCCGCGGGTTGAAAAAACCAAAATTAACCTGCTTGCTGCACACTTTTACCAGTAGTGAAAACATGGCGAGCGAGTACAGCTGGTTGCCAAAGCGGAGAATATTAAAGTAATCCTTATGGTCGAGGTACAGCCTGTATGATTCCAGGCATGAAAGCAGGTAGGCTGCAACCGTAATGGCTAATAGTATGCCTGCATTAAGCCCTCTTATTTTATCAACCCAGCCCTTTTTTCTCATGATTGCGCCCAGCCATAAATAAAATAAATAGCTCAGCATCCCTGTAGTATGGGGCAGTGTAAATTTGCCGCTGTAGATGGTAAGGTAAATATAGCCTATATTAAGCATTAACAGCGCTAAACCAAAATATAAGGATTTGAGCTGATTCTTAAAAAACATCAGCACTAACAGGCATACTAAGTAATTGGGGAGATACCAATATAGCGTGTTAAACAACGTAAAGTTCACAATTTGCGTAACAGATTTAAACTCGGGCCGGTGCAAAACATACAGCCTGAACAGCAGCGTACCAACAAAAAGGGAAAAAGCTACTAAATAAGGCTTCAATGTAGCATTGAGCCGCCTTTTATAATAACTTATGCTGTCGGTTTTTCCAATTTTGTCGCCGAGCAGAAAGCCAGAAATAATAAAAAAGCATAAAACCGAGAATTTAAACAGCTGCTTAAACGGTATATATAGCTCCATATGCCCCACCCTGCTTAAGTAAGCATCACTGGATAAGGCCGGACTAATAATGGTGGTGTGCGCCCATACAATCCCGATCATTGATATAAAGCGTACGAGATTAACAAACTGAAAATATTGGGGGTTAGCTGCTTATTTTGCTGTAACGGGTTGTGTTGTATT
>CAXTAP010000091.1:0-12760 GCA_964241965.1 uncultured Mucilaginibacter sp. | reverse complement strand
TGTATTGGAATATTGCGAGCAGGTGGGTGTGGGCAGGCACAAGTAGGAGGTACAAGTGTGCATGAACATGAGCATAACCATATCAATGCCTGCCGGATTTGATGGTCAGGTATCTGATTTTATATTATTTTGTATGTAACAAAAGCAACATGCAGCAGCACATCGGCCGGTATCTTTAAGTGAAAAATTATGCGAAAACCAGGCAGGCCATACGTTCACAGCATAAGCTGTACCGGCAGTAAAAGCTGCTTAAATGCAAAAATGTAATAGCTTATAATCCGAAGCGGTTGATTTATGAGGTTCATTTACAGCACATTGCCAAGATTGTGTCAGTGTTCATGAACGTTCATGAACGTTCACGGGTGTTCACGCCTCCGTGAACGTGAACACCTGCAGAAGTAAGTAAATTGTTGTCAAAAAGTATTTACTGCGCCTGCCGGGCCGATTTTGCCCGTACCCTGTTGGCCCTCATGCGCAGGTTAAATACCTCCACCAGGACGGCAAAAGCCATGGCCGAATAAATATAGCCTTTAGGTATCTCTTGGTCAAAGGCATCCAAAATAAGCGAGAAGCCGATGAGCAGCAGGAAGGATAGCGCCAGCATTTTAACGGTGGCATGCCTGTTTACAAAGTTGGCTATCGGGGTAGAGGCCCACATCATGATGCCCACGGCAATAACCACGGCGGCTATCATAATCTCAATATGTCTGGCCATGCCTACGGCGGTAATTACGGAGTCGAGCGAGAAGACGATATCCAATATGGCGATCTGAAAGATGGTGCCCCAAAAGGAGTTGCCTTTGGCGGCGGCAGTTTCCTCGTCTTCGCCGTCTATCTTATCATGTATTTCGCCGATGCTTTTATAAATCAAAAACAGGCCGCCGGCCAGCAGGATCAGATCCCGGCCCGAAAACGCCAGCCGCCTTACCCATTCCGGGTTGGTAATGTTTAACATACCGGCTAAATTAACCAGCGGTGCAGTGAGCTTCATCATCCAGGTGAGGGATACAAGCAGCAATATACGCGTAAGCATCGCCATTAGCAGGCCCAGCCGGCGCCCTCTGGCCTGCTGTGCAGCCGGGAGCCTGCCGGCCTGTATGGCCACAAAAATAATATTGTCAATGCCCAGTACAATTTCAAGTACGGTTAGGGTAATTAATGAGATCCATGTTTCCGCCTGGCCGAATATTTCCATAGGCTGTAAAATAGCAAAACCCCTGCCGCAATGGCAAGGGTTTTGGCTGATAAATCGTCGGCAGAGCCGGTTAATCAAATTTTATGCTGCCATAATCGGCATTGATGGTGATATGCGCATCAGGGGCGCCCCTGCCATAGGTGCCCTGATAGGTTTTGGATGAGCTGTAACCCCTTGCGCCCGGCTCAGGGGTTTGCCTGGTGATGGTGGCCTTGCTGTTATCATACTTAAAGCCGGTATAATCGGTGGCTACGTTAAACCTGAAGCCGGCACGGTCAGACAAGCCCAGGCTCATGTTTGAATAGTCGGCATTGATGTTCAGGCTTTTAAGGTCGTTATTAACCTCGGTAACTGTGCACCTTCCAACATAGTCCAGGTTTAGTTTTACAATGCCGGTAAGCTTGCCGATGGTTAAGGCTCCGTAACTCATATTGGCCGACAGGTTGTTGGCATCTTCCACATCAACGTTGCCGTAATCGAAATTAATCTTGCCGCCATTAAAACCCGCCATTTTGATACTGCCGTAGCTGCCGTTAATGTCGGACTGCGGGTTGCTGAGGCGTTGCGCCGTTAAACTGCCATAGGAGGTGTTTACCCTTACCACGCCGCTCAGATCGGGCAGAATGATGCCGCCGTAAGAGTTTTTAACATTGAGGGCTAACCGGACCGGCATGTACACGGTATAGTTTATTTCAACCTTGCGATGGTTGCCAAACAGGTTCCACGAGCCGGAAGAATTATGGATGTTGGTTTTAAAGCTGATTACATTGCCTTCCTTGCTATCCTCAATGTTAACCGTGCCCAGCGCCTTTTGGGCATTGGCTTCGCTGCTGGCAAAGGCTTTTATCTCCACATCAACCTTAACTTCGCTTTTGGCCCATGTGTTTATAGTAATACGGCCGTACGAGTTGCTCAAATCCAGCTGGTCATTGGCATCTGCAGGGTAGCTCTTGCTATATGTTTTTACTTTCTGGGCATCATTATCATCCTGCATGTTTGAACGGCTTGGGCCGTTAAAATCCTTGTCAAAGTTCTTAAAGCTTTCCCGAAACTCCCGGTTTATCCGGAGGCTCATTTTTTTCATGCTTTCCTGCATCTTCTTTGATTCCCTCAGCATGGCCAGTGTTTGCTTGTTCCAGTCCGTTTTATCAAACTGATCAAATTTGAACTGCATCTTGGATAAGCCGGATAACCGGGCAGTATCAAACATAGGCACAGCAGGCAGGGCCGGCAGCACGGGCGGCTGTACAGGTTCGGCAGGGTTTTGCTGCAAGCCATAGCCTGCGTTACCGAACAGCAGGCAGGCTGTTAAAGCCAATAAATAATTATATACTTTGATTTTCATGATTTTGAGATTTAAACTGATTAAACTGTTCTATTACCTGTAATTGCTGATTGAGCACCTCGGTTTGTATTTGCAAGTTCCGGATCATTGCACGTAAAACGCGTTCCTGGTTAGGGCTGGTAGCCAAATCATGATTCAGTTTTTTATAGGTAGAATCCATTTTGTTAATTTCACTGCTAAACTCGCGGTACAGGTGCGGATCGGTTTTGGCAATGGCCTTTACCTCCGTGCGCTTGGCCTCTACCAGCGAAGCATAATGCATTTGCTGCCTGGCATACTCCGGGTTAATACCGGCCAGATCAACGCCCTGCGGCCTTTCGCTTCGTAAATAAAATATAAAGCCGATGCCCATTACTACAATAATAATGGCAGCTACCCGCAGCACAAAGCCCAGGGTAAAGGTTTTGGCTTCCCGTTTTTTTGCCGGTGTAAACTGCTCAGGCAGGTTTTCCTCTATATGGCTCCACAAACCGGCTCGTGGCTCCAGGTCATCAAATTCTTCACGGTTCTGTCTGATAAACTCCTCTAATCGCTTGCTCATCGTGTTATTCCTTTTCCTTTTAAAATTTCGGCCAGTTTTCTTTTAGCCCTCAAATATTGTGTTCTTGATGTGTTTTCACTGATGTTCAGTATAGTGCCGATTTCCTCATGGTCATAGCCCTCCAGCAGGTACAAGGAGAGTACCACCCGGTAACCGTCGGGCAACTCGTTCATGGCCTCTTTTACCTGGGCGGCCTTATACTGTATATCGCTGTCATCTTCCGGTTCCTCATCCGCTATGTTTTCCAACTGTTCGCCATCCAGCTCGGCCCATTCCAGTTTGCGCCTGCGCAGCAGGTTGATAGCCCGGTGCACTACAATCTGCTTCAGCCACAGGCCGAAGGTGGTTTCCTGCCTGAAATCCTTTATGCGCCTGAAAGCGTCCAGAAAAGCTTCCTGCAATACATCTTCGGCTTCATCTAACTTGCCTGTTACCCGGAATGCTACATTCAGCATAGCCTTTGAGTAAAGGCGGTACAGCTCGTAGCAGGCTTTTTTGCTGCCCTGCCGGCATTCTGCCACCAGCTGGTAATGCTTATCGATATATACAGTTTCCAAAATTATGATCAGCTTTCTGGGTTAAATGACGCAGCAGTTTTGGCGGCGTTGCATGCAGCGCAGAAAATAATTAAATAATTTGAATTATGGGAGAGGGATTGGGAATAGTATATGTTGTTATTAAACCCTGCTCTGTCATTTCGAACGACAGTGAGAAATCCTCTTCGCCAGGCGAATAAGCCGCTTGCAGAGCCGGTCGCTTACAGAAGATTTCTCACTGCCGCTCGAAATGATAAAGTTTTTTTGTTTTTAAACAGTCTCTGAGATAAGGATTGGGCGTTAGAGAAGAGAAGAACTAATGCGGAGGGTGCTGAATGTAACAGATTTGAGTTTATATTATAGCTTGGACTGTTGCAAAATACCATAAACGGCAAAGGGCCGGCTGCATAACGCAGCAGGCCCTTTGCCGTTTATAATCGCGATAATTATTTACACGTTAAAGTTATCCAGGGCCTTTGATAAGGCAGTATCCTGTACGCCGGGTACTGAGAAACCTTCGGCACGTACCAGGGTAACATCTGTGATGCCTAAAAAGCCTAAAATGGTTTGCAGGTATGGAGGTACAAAATCGGCAGATTTGTAAGGGCCATCGGAATAAACACCGCCACTGGTTGTCGCTATATATGCCTTTTTGCCTTCTATTAAACCTACCGGGCCGTTTTCGGTATATTTAAAGGTAACTCCTGCGCGAGCAATATGATCAATCCATGCTTTTAAGGTTGAAGGAATATTGAAATTATACACAGGTGCGCCAATAACAATTACATCGGCATCCTTAATTTCAGCGATGGCTTCATCAGAATGGCGGATAGCTTCCTTGTTTTCGGGTGTGTGCTGGTCGGCAGGGGTAAAGAAGGCATTCAGCTGCGCTTCTTCTAAGTGAGGAAAAGGCTTGCTGGTCAAATCCTTAACCTTAACGGTTGCATCAGGGTTTGCCTGCTTTAATTTTTCAATAATACCGTCAGCCAGTTTAATGCTGTTGGATGCGCCCTTGCGCGGACTGGAAATAATGTTCAAGATTTTCATATGAGTACTTTATTAGTTTTTGTTGTTCAGTGCAAAGTACGAGATTAATGTGAACACCCGCAGCGGTTATATGTTTAAACATTTAATTTGACTTTTGGTTGATGATTGCAGTTACAGGGAAGCACTTTGCATGAAGCGGTCAATGGCCGCAACGGCGCGCCCACAGCGCTCAGCACCAGTGCCGGAAATGACAGTATAGCTGGCTTGCAGGTCCTGCAGCTCCCGGTGCCATACCTGCATAAAATGCCCGCGCATGGTCGGGAAGTTGCGTAAAGGATCATCCTGCCAGGGGAGGTCAATATCAAGCAGCAGGTAAAAATCATACCGGTGCCTGGGCAGCTCTTCCAGCACTTCGGGCGGGGTGCTGCCAAAAAGCTCATCGCTCCATATTTTTACAGTGATAAATGTGGTATCGCAGATTAAAAGCCTGTTAGCTTTCGGCAGCAGTTTCATTTCCAGCGCCAGCTGCCCGTGAAACATATTGATCTCATCCTGAATCGTACAATCGCCGGTGAGCGCCTCACAATATTCCCGTGCAAATTCGGGTACCCAAACCGTATGGTAATGTGCCGCCAGATAGGCCGACATGGTGGACTTACCGGTAGATTCGGGCCCGACAACGGCTATTTTGGGGATGTACTGCGCAGCCGGCATCAGCAATCAGGGTTTCTTTGCGGTCAGCACGTCAATGGCTACCACGCTGCGGGCGCTGCGGGCAGGCCTTTTATCGCGGGGAACAATGAGCCGGTAAGGGCCAAAATTGGGCGCCAGATCCTTGCCATCCTCTTTGTTGGCCAGCAGCACCACCTGGTCAGTGTAGGCAGGGTCAATTTCGGGCAGCGCAATTACAACCTGGTAACCATCGCTGGCCGTTATCAATAAATATTTAGTAAGCGCCTTGCCATGCAGCTGGTTATTGGGCACAGCCTCAGCTTTAGTTAAAATATCGTAAAGCGGTATGCCGCTGTACTCATGTTCCCGGCCATTATTATCTTTTATCTTTACAGCAGCCGCTTTCATGCCGGTAAAGCTGGCAGCGGTTATCTTGAAGGGCTTAGCCACATCGCCGCTAATGGTTACTTCAGCGTTCTGTGCTTTCGCCCGAAGCCCCGCCAGGCTGGCGGCAAAAATTACAATACCAGCAAGTAAGGTTTTGGCATTTTTCATAGTGCAGCTAAGTTAATGGTTGTCAATCAAGTTTGCAAGAAAGCTACCCCTGGCCCCGGGTATAGCCGGTAGTTTATCAGCTATACCGGCAAACAGGGTTTAAAAGTATATGCCGCCATCAGCCAAGGCGCAGGCGCTTCATATAACCGGCATTCACCTGGGCGCTTTCCAGCTGCGTTTCGTGGTCGTACCGCGATTGTTCCACAAAAAAATACTCCATACCGTTGTTTAAGGCCACGTTAAGCAGATGCGGGTAATTGATGATGCCCTTCCCCAGATCAATGGCGGCTTCATCCTTGTTGCCTTCCGGCAGCGGCTCCTTCATCACATCGCGCATGTGGCTGAGCTTAAAACGGCCGGGGTACTTTTTCAGGTAAGCCTCCGGGTCCTTGCCTTCTGATACCGGATAAAAAAAGTCCATTTCATAATATACTAAATCCTTGTCCGTATTAGCCAGCATTACATCAATGGGCAGCTGGCCGTCAACTGGTTTGTAGGGATAATCATGCGGATGATAACCGAAGCGCAGGCCATGTTTTTTACAAATTTCACCGTTGCGGTTAAATTCTTCGGCAATGCGTTTAACGTCATCAATATATCTTTGCAGCCCTTGCCAGGGGCAGATCAAATATTTCATGCCGTCTTCGGCCCCCTGCGCCGCCTGCTGCTCCACCGGCGTATCTTCATGGTAATGGGTGGAAATCAAGGTCAGGCCATAGCCGGCTGCGGTTTTTTTGAACTCCGTGTTGCTCATGCCCCAGTAAACGCCCTTGCTGCCGCTGTAGCTTTCAATCTGGGTGTAGCCCATCCGGCCCAGCTGTTTCAAGGTGCCTGCCGGGTCTTTCTCCATCGCATCCCTCACCATATACAGCTGTATGCCGTAGGCCGGCAGCTGCCGGCTGAACAGCTGATCTACAGGCGCCTTGCTGAAGGGCACAGCTAAGGCTAACAGGCCGCTGTTGCGGATAAAGGTTCTTCTGCTGGTCATGCTAAAAATATTTTTAAGTTAAGTTTCCTTTTTCCAGTTCGTCGGCCGCAAAGTTGGCCGCCCGGGCCGCAAAAGCCATGTACAGGATGGACGGGCTCTGGTTGCCGGTACTGGTCATGCAGGCCCCATCGGTTACAAATACGTTTTTACACAAGTGCAGCTGGTTATGCCCGTTCAGCAGTGAGGTAGCCGGGTCGTTACCCATGCGGCAGCCTCCCATTTCATGAATGTCAAGCCCGGGCGCCTGCCGGCTGTCGTGCTGCTCAATATCCTTCAGCCCGGCTACGCGCAGCATTTCGGCGCTTTGGGTCAAAAAATCCCGGATCATTTTTTCGTCGTTCTCATCATAAGCCACTGAGGTAATCAGCTGCGGTATGCCCCAGGGGTCTTTCTGGTCCTCGCTCAGGCGTACGTGGTTATTTTCCTTCGGGATGGTTTCGCCCTGCATAAACATACCGGCACGCCACAGGCCGGGTTCGGCCAGTGAGTCTTTATAATCGCCGCCAATGCCCTCCGGAATGCCGGTTCTTTCCAGCGCGGTGCGGGAGGAATAAACAAAGGTTAAAAACCCGCCCAGGTAATCGGTGTCCTGCTTATGCAAGTTGCGGTAATTGGCAATGATGGGATTAGTAGGATTGCGGCCGTAATAATAATGATCTTCGGCGCCCTCAAACACACCCGAAACGCTGGCCCGGTAATTTTGAAAGGCGATGTATTTGCCTAACAGGCCATTATCATTCCCTAAGCCATTCGGAAAGCGTTTGGATTTTGAGTTGAGCAGGATGAGATTAGTGTTAAGGCAGGCAGCATTCAGAAAGATGACCTTGGCAAAATAATTAACCGGTTCTTTGCTCAGCGCATCAATGATACGAACACCGGTTGCCTTGCCCAGCTGCTCATCGTAAATTATCGAATGCACTACCGAATGCGGCCTGATGGTTAAGTGCCCCGTTTTTTTTGCCCAGGGCAACGTGGAAGATACGGAACTGAAATACCCGCCAAACGGACAGCCGCGCGTACATAAATCGCGCGCCTGGCATTGGCCCCGGCCCTGCGCTAAGTGTACAGGCTGCGGTTTGGTCAAATGCGCCCAGCGGGTACGTACCATAAAGCGGTCCTTGTAGTGGGCGCTCAGCTTGCGGTGAATTTCGGCTTCCACATAACTGTACTCGAAAGGCGGCAGGTAGTCGCCGTCGGGCAGGGCTTCCAACCCGTCCTTGTCGCCGCAAATACCCGCAAACTTTTCTACATGCGAATACCAGGGCGCTATATCGGCATACCTGATGGGCCAGTCAACCGCATAGCCGAAACGCTTGGGCGCCGTAAATTCAAAATCGCTCCAGCGCTGGCAGGCCCTGCCCCAGGTGATGGATTTGCCGCCCACCTGATAACTGCGTATCCAGTCGAAGGGTTTTTCCTGTACGTAAGGGTGCTCAGCATCCTTCACAAACAGGTGATGGGTATCTTCGCCAAAGGCATAGCATTTGCTGATAACCGGATTTTCTTCCAGCACTGCCCTGGGTTCCCTGATGCGGTGCTGAAAATCCCAAGGATTATTCATCGCCGTAGGGTAATCCTTAATATGCTCTATATTGCGCCCGCGCTCTAAAACCAGTGTCTTCAGGCCGCGCTCGCAAAGCTCCTTGGCTGCCCACCCGCCGCTGATGCCCGAGCCTATTACAATGGCATCATAAGTATTCTCCTTGCTCACCAAATCAGTAGGAATGGCCATGTTAATGTGTTGCGTTAATTTTCACAGTAATAACAGTAAGTATTGGCATGCAGCCATAAAAAGGAAGCAGGCAGCTGTGTGCTGACTTCTCCCTTTAAAAACTCCTGAAAAATAGTTTTCTTATGCGGACCGTTCACAATCAGGATAATTGTTTTCGATTGCAGAATATCGGCCATGCCCAGCGTATAACCGTATTTTAAACCGGCAACGCCCTGCACCATAGGGTGAGCCAGCGATGCTGCCGAGAGCCCGGCCAGATGAACGCCGGGCTGCAGTGCACCTGCCGGGTCATTAAAGGCGATATGCCCGTTGATGCCTATGCCCAGGATGCATAAATCAATCGGACCGTTTTGAGTTAAGTACTGCTGTATCCGGGCACATTCACCGGCAGGCGCCTCGGCCTGGCTATTGAAGGAGATGTAGCGACCGGCAGGCACCCGCAGCGGCTGCAGCAAATACCGCTGCATATAATACTCGCATGAGCCCGGATGATCCATAGGCAGGCCGGCCCATTCATCAAGCTTGGTAAATCTGAGTTGTTCAGCGGCTAAATCCTTCCGGGCTGCCAGCTGCTCATAAACCTCTGTGGGCGAACTGCCTGTAGCCGCGCATACCAGCGCCTGCGGGTTGTGCTGCACCTCTCTGATGATACGGTCAGCGCAGGCTGCGTTCAGTTCCTGGCGGGTTTCAAATTTCAGCAGTTGCATCGGCCTGATTGATTATAAATCCCTGCGGACAACCTCTCCGGTGGTTTTATCCTTTAAAATAATCTTCTTTTCACCATTGGGCAGTATCTCTTCCTTAATAACGTAGTACTGCTCATCATAGCTGGTGTAGGCTATACCTGAGGCGGTGTCTGTATCGCCCCGCCAGTCTTGCAGCTGTACCGGCTCCCACCGGCCCGATTTAGCCGAGGCATACGCCGCATCAATTACCGCATTTACTACATAGCCATCATAAAAGGTTTCTGCAGGCTGGGTGCCCTTTTCAATGCAGTTAAACATTTCGGTAAACATGTCATTGTAGCCCAGCTCATGGGTTTCATCGCCCACCGGGAACAGCCAGCCGGTGCTGCTTTCGGCCTTTTCGGCCACGTAGCCGCCTTTGCCGGTACTGAATACATCGAACCCGGTACGCAGAAAGTTGTTGAGCCAGATGGTGCCTTCGGTACCCATTACTTCATCGCGCAGATCCATTCCGCCCCTGAAGCACCAGCTTACCTCAAACTGCCCGATAGCGCCGTTGGCATATTTCACCATGCCGATGGCATTATCTTCCGCATCAATGGGGTGTACCTGGGTGGCTGCCCAGCACATGACCTCTACCGGCTTAATATTTTTGCCGATAAAGCTGCGGGCAATTTCAATACAGTGGCAGCCAAGATCAACAATAGCGCCGCCGCCCGACTGCTCCTTATCCCAAAACCAGTCGCTGTGCGGGCCGGGGTGTGTTTCGCGGGATTTAGCCCACAATATGCGCCCCAAGCCGCCAGATTTTACCATGCTCAATGATTTGATAAATTTGGGCGTATAACATAAATCCTCCAGGTAGCCGCCCATAATGCCGGCCTGCTCTACCAGTTCCAGCATCCGCCTGGCCTCGGCGCCGGTACGGCCGAGCGGCTTGGTGCACAGCACATGCTTGCCGGCCCTGGCACAGGCTTCAACGGCCGGCAAGTGCAGGTCGTTCGAGAGGGCAATTACCACCACATCAACTTCCGGGTGGCTAACGGCTTCTTCCATACTGGTGGTATGGTGCGGCATGTTATAATCGGCGGCAAATTTTTGCGCCCGTTCAGCGCTCCTGGAAAACACGGAGTGCAGTGTATCCTTTCTGCGTTGCCCGGCCAGCGCCTCTGCGTAAAAGCGTGCAATAAAGCCGGAACCCAGCATGGCTATCTTCATAATGCAATAAATAGAGGTTTATAAAAAAATGTTATACACAGCGCATCTTGCTGAGCGCTGATAAACAATGATAAGTTATTTATTGAATTATTAAAAGAATGCTTTGTAACAATTGTACCTGAAGCTTAGCGATTATCTGCCAACCTGCAACCGGTACAGGTATGAACCGGCGGTTAAATACAGCGTGGTTCCCTTATCGTCCCAGGCGCAATTGGAAATCACCTCATAGGTTTCTATGCGGCCCAATAACCTGCCGCCGGGACTGATAACCAGCAGCCCGCCGGGGCCGCTGGCCCAGAGGTTGCCAGTGCGGTCAACCTTCAGGCCGTCTGTTACCTGTTTGCCTTGCATCCGGGGCAGGCAGGCCGCATCAAAAAACAATTTGCCTTTGCCCAATGTACCATCGCCCTTTACCGGATAGCGCAAAATCTGCGGATGGTTCTCGTCAGATACTGAAATATATAGCTCTTTCTCATCCGGTGAAAGGGCGATGCCGTTGGGGTAGGGCAGGTCGCTGATCAATAAATCAACCTTTCCGTCGGCGCCCATACGGTAAACGCCGCTGATGCCGGTTTCGCGCAGGGTATCTTTCTCCTTCATGGGCAGGCCATAGGGAGGGTCGGTAAAATAGGCGCTCCCGTCGGATTTTACAATCACATCGTTCGGGCTGTTATAGCGTTTGCCGTTATAGTTGTCCGTAACAGTCCGGCGGCCATAATGGCCATTTAACGGATAGGCTGCGATGCGGCGGTCGCCATGCTCGCAAATCAGCAGTGTACCGTTTGCCGTGATGGCCAGGCCATTACTGCCCGGCTCTTCACTGTAAGGCGGCCGGCCGGTAAAGCCGGTATGCTCTAAAAACTTGGAAAGCCCCTTAGCGGCCGACCACCGGTAGATAATGCCGGCCCTGGTATCACTGAATAGCAGGCAGCTGCTGTCGCGCAGCCACAGCGGGCTCTCAATATGCTGCAGGCCCGAAGCTATGATCTCAAGTCTGGTCGTACGGGGAATCAGCTTTTCCAGCTGGCTGTCATCATAGATAATTCTGCCGGTAGTTAATGGCTGGTTGCTTTGTGCGTAGCCGGTGCCTGCAAGGCAAGTAACGAGCAATGCCGGCAGAAGGTGTACAGTTAACCGCATAGATGTATTAATAGTTAAAGCATTTGTTTTTAAACTAATCTGGCCGATGAAATGTTTAGTTTGGTAAGTGATGCTATGATGCCAGTTAAATACATGATATACCTTGCCATGATGATAAGCGGCCTGCAGGCTATGGCCCAGCCTGATCAAGAAGAATCGCCGAAGCTGCTGGAGGTGGCCCGGTTTGGCCATTACCGGCCCATTGGGGTGGCGGTTACGTATACCGGCCGTATCTTTGTTACCTTTCCGCGTACCCAAACGTATGAGTACGGGGTAGCTGAACTGATTAACGGGCAGCGGCAGCCCTACCCCAACCGGGAGTGGAATTATTATGATTCGCTGCGGGCCGAAACTCATTTTATGAATGCGCAGGCCGCCTGGCCGGATGATGAAAATCACCTGTGGATACTCGATCCCGCTAATCCCGGTGATGAAACTACCATACCCGCCGGCATCAAGCTGCTGAATATTAACTTAGCTACCAACAAAATAGAGCGTATTTACCGCTTTGAGGATTTACCGCGCGAGCAAATAGCCCTGAACGATGTGCGGATAGATACTAAACGCCGCCTGGCCTATCTGTCGGAACCTAAAACGGCATCCATCGTGATACTGGATTTGAAGACCGGGAAGAGCCGCATGGTGCTGACCAAGGATAAGGCAACCAAGGCCAACCCGGAATTTAAGCTGCACCTGGATGG
This sequence comes from uncultured Mucilaginibacter sp., assembly GCA_964241965.1. GTDB lineage: Bacteria > Bacteroidota > Bacteroidia > Sphingobacteriales > Sphingobacteriaceae > Mucilaginibacter. Next base: position 464 of record CAXTAP010000091.1, on the reverse strand, counting down.
CAGGGATGTGATTGACCAGAGCGGCAAGCCTTTCAGCTCCAACGTAAACGGCATTGCGCTCACGCACGATTTCCAATGGTTTTACTTCCGCGCCATTAACCAGACCAAGCTGTACCGCATTGCCGCGGCCGATTTGGCTAACCCCGCCCTGAGCGATGCCGAGCTCTCCCAAAAGGTGCAGCTGGTGGGCGAAACCGGCGTATCGCACGGGATGCTGGCCGACAGGCAGGGTAATGTTTATTTAAGCGACTCGCCTAATAAGGCTATCCGCTACGTAACGCCCGATGGCCGGCTGGAAACGCTGGTGCAGGATAAGCGGCTGATATGGCCAGACACCTTTGCCCTGGGTGATGACGGCTACCTGTATATTACCTGTTCACAAATAAACCGCGATAAGAAATATAACGGCGGCACGGATAAAACCGACTACCCTTACCGTTTATATAAGGTTAAGCTGCCCTAAG
>CAXTAP010000090.1:9344-12794 GCA_964241965.1 uncultured Mucilaginibacter sp. | reverse complement strand
AAAACCTTTGTATATTTCGGAAATCAATCCGTTATGAGCGCCTCCCCCTTAATACAGATCCGCAATCTTTCCAAAGCCTATGGCGACAAAACGGTGCTGAAGCACTTGTCGCTCGATATTTATCCCGGCCAGGTCATTGGCTATATCGGCCCTAACGGCGCAGGTAAGTCAACAACGGTAAAGATACTGACCGGCCTGATCCCGGATTTTCAGGGCGAAGTGCTCGTCAGCGGCATCAGCATGGCCGACAGTCCGATGGAAATAAAGCGGATGATCGGCTATGTACCCGAAAATGCCGAACTGTACGAAGTGCTCACGCCCATGGAGTACCTCGATTTTATAGGCAAATTATATGGCATGCAGGAGGGCGCCCTACAGCAGCGGGCGCAGCGCCTGCTAACTGCTTTCGGCCTGGGCAGCAATGCGGATGCCCGTATGGACACCTTCTCTAAAGGCATGAAACAGAAGGTGCTGCTGATTTCCGGCATCATCCACAACCCACAGATTATTGTGCTGGATGAGCCGCTCTCCGGCCTGGATGCCAATGCGGTAATCATGATTAAGGAACTCATACAGCGGTTATCGCAGGAGGGCAAAACCATCTTTTACTGCTCGCACATGATGGATGTGGTAGAAAAAGTATCTGACCGCATTCTGCTTATCAACAGGGGCGAGATAGTGGCCGACGGCACTTTCGAATCGCTCAAGCAAAACCACGCCGATACGCTGGAGCAGGTGTTTGCCAAGCTTACCGGCCGCGAGGAATCAACCGGCGAAATGGATGCCATTATGAATGCTTTAGACTAAGCCCTGATGAACAAGCTACTACTCCGCCTTATAGCCGCCTTTAACCCCGCGCTGGAAGGAATGGGCGTTGATACCCTGCAGCTGCATGAAATATTAAAAGTTAAGTTACTGATAGACAGTCGCCGGCCCAATGCCTTAATGGCCGGCCGCCGGCGAACGGCCGCAAACGGCAAGGTAGCCAGTCCCTGGGCGGTAAATTTTGTATTGCTGCTGATGGGTTTTTTCATCGGGCTGGTGCTTACGGTTTTTAAGATGCCGCTGGCCGGGCAGGCTGCCTACTTCAGTATTTTTATGGTGCTGATGGCGCTTACGCTTATTTCGGATTTTACCACCGTTTTGCTTGATACCCGCGACCAGTATATCATCCTGCCCCGCCCGGTTACCGACCGTACCATGGCGGTATCGCGCATTCTGCATATCAGCATCTATGTACTGCGCCTGGCTTTGCTGCAGGGATTGCCCGGTATCATTATCGCTGGCTTTATTGATGGCATTGCGGCATCACCGGTATTTTTGGTACAGCTTATCGAGGCTACCTTTTTAAGTATCCTCCTGGTTAACATTGTTTACCTGCTGCTCATGAAATCAGTAACCCCCGAAAAGTTTAAGGAGGTGATCAGCTATTTTCAAATCGGTTTTTCCGTTGTAATATTTGGCGCTTATTACCTGTTGCCAAGGCTGATTAATGTTGCTGCCTTACAGGAAATTGATTTGCTGAGCCACTCGTGGGCCTGTTTTTTACCGCCGGTATGGATAGCGGCTTTGAATGAGGTGCTTATTCATCCCGGCAGGGCCAATATCATCACCAGTTTAATGGCAATTGCCGGCCTGGTAGTTCCGGTGGCAGGGATGTGGCTGGTGGCAACAGTGCTGGCGCCCGGCTTCAATCGCCGCCTGGCAGTGGCCGCCACCTCTGATGATAATACCCGCAGCAGGCCTGCTATAACCGGCAGGCCCGTAAAAACCGACTTTCGCGACCGCCTTGCCAACCTCATTGCGCCCAGGCCGCTGGAAAACGCCGGTTTTAAAATTACCTGGAAGCTGGCTGCCCGGCTGCGCGAATTTAAAATCAAGGTGTTTCCGGCCTTTGCCTATGTACCTATCTATTTCCTGTATTTTGCGTTAAGCACCAAAGGCAGCAGCTTAAACGACCGCTTTGAGCAAATGCGAAGCGGCAGGCTTTATGTGCTGCTTATCTACCTGTGCACCTTCATCCTGTCCACCTTTTTGATGAATGTATCCTACAGTGAAAAGTTTAAGGCAGCCTGGGTTTATTATGCCTCGCCGGTAAAACAGCCGGGGCAGATACTGGCCGGTATGTATAAGGCCATTGTTACGTTATACTTCTTTCCCTATTGCCTGGCCGTAGCTGTGGTCATCATCGCTATATGGGGGCCGCAGGCCATTAACGATGTTATCCTGGCGTTTCTGATAAGTCTTACCTATGGCATACTGTCTGCCCTGTTTATGCTTAAGGGGTTGCCCTTCTCCAAGCCGGTATTAATCAGGCAATCCGGCGGGCGGATCATTACTTCGCTGCTTATCCTGCTGTTTATCGGGCTGGCAGGTTTCGGGCACTATTTTCTGATGCGCTGGGAAACGGTCATCTGGATACTGATTATCCCCGCAGCGGCTGTATTCTGGCTGATGATATATTATTACGGCAAGCAAACCTGGGATAGCATCGAGATAGAAGAAATATAATTGTTGCTGCCGCTCAAAATTGTTGAAAGCCTTTGCACTTTAACAATTTTGCAGTTAAATTTAAGCTGCTTTTTGTAAATATTAAAACATACCCATTAACCCTGAATCATGAAGACTATTAACCCTTATCTTAATTATAAGGGCACTGCTGAGCAGGCCTTTAACCTGTACAAAGCCGTGCTGGGCGGCGAAATTGTTTCGCTGCAGCGTTATAAGGACATTCCCGGCTACGAGGTAGCTGAAGCTGACCAGGATAAGCTGATGCACATATCCCTCATGATTAACAAGGATAACATTCTGATGGCTACGGATGCCGTTGACAATATGGGGGAAAAGATGGTAGAAGGCAATAACTTTTCCTTGTCTATAAGTGCAGACAGCGAAGCCGAAGCCGACCGCATTTTTAAAGAATTAGCTGAAGGAGGCGTTGCAAAGATGCCTATGCAAAAAACATTCTGGGGCGCTTACTTTGGTATGCTGAATGACAGGTTTGGCATACAGTGGATGGTAAGCTTTGATGAGCAGTACAGCAATTCATAAACTTTGCGTAACCTGTTATGCGAAGATTGAAACTGCAGATGCAGCTTAGCATAGATGGCTTTGCGGCCGGCCCCAACAATGAGATGGGTTGGATGACCTGGGACATGGACGACGGGCTGAAGGCGTACATCAGCGCCCTGACTGCCCCGGTTGATGGCATCCTGATGGGGCGCAACCTGGCCGCAGGTTTCATACCGGCCTGGGAGGGCAGGCTGGCTGATGCAGAAACTGCCGATGATTTTGCCCTGAAGATGGTAAATACCCCGAAATACATATTTTCAGAAACGCCGGGCTCCTTTGAGGCAAAGAATGCAGCACTGATTACCGGCGATTTAAAAGAGGAAGTTAACCGGTTAAAAGCAAAGCCCGGCGGCGATTTGATTACTTACGGCGGTGCCG
>CAXTAP010000090.1:0-9244 GCA_964241965.1 uncultured Mucilaginibacter sp. | reverse complement strand
TTTTTATAAAGCCCTGCATACCCTGCAGGTATGTGCCGGCAGGAACCGGCTTAAATTTTAATTTAAAATGCTTTAAATACTTTATCACATGAGAAGAATAAACATTATCTACTGGATTCTGACCGGGCTGTTCGCTTTTGTAATGTTCGGCTCGGGCGTTCCTGATTTGCTGAGCGTGCCTGTGGCTGTGCAGGGCTTTAAGGAAATAGGTATGCCGGCCTACCTGCTGCCGTTTTTGGAAGCTGCCAAAATTCTGGGCTCTATCGCTATCCTTGTACCCGGGTATCCCCGCCTTAAGGAGTGGGCTTATGCCGGGCTGGTTTTTGATTTGCTGGGCGCCACTTATTGTGTGGCATCTTCGGGTAAGCCTGCAGCCAACTGGGCTCCTATGCTGGTTTTTCTGGCATTAGGGTTTGCCTCCTGCAGTTATTACCATATCCGCGCGAAGGCGAAGCTTCAGGCGGGTGCTGTTTCTTCTTACACGGTTGTATAATTTAAATATGCAGAACCTATGTTTAAGGACGTTAAAGCATTCAGCGGATTTTCAGTAGATGATCCGCTAATGGCCAAAGCGTTTTATAGGGATATTTTGGGTTTGGATGTTCAGGATGCAGCTGTACCCGGTCTGTTTCATCTGCACATTGCAGGCAGCAACCCTATTGTGGTTTACCCTAAGCCTAATCATGTGCCGGCTACATTTACCATTCTCAATTTTCCGGTTCAGGATGTTGAGCAAACAGTTGACGAACTAACGGCAAAGGGCGTAAAGTTCGAAATTTATACCTATGACCACTTCAAGACAGATGAGAAAGGAATCTTCCGCAGCGGCGGCCCGTTAATCGCCTGGTTCAGGGATCCGGCCGGTAATATTTTGTCGGTAATTCAGGCGGGTTAATCAGTTGCTGTAATTTTCGATAACGAAAATTAAACCTTGTCCGGCTTCGTGCCGTCCTAAACCCAACTGATTTAACAATTGATCATGAAAAAGACAATCAAAGTTTTAACGCTGGCTGCGGCATTAACCTTTACGGCAGCTGCCGGCCACGCACAAATTATTGTAAATGTACGCCCGGCAAGGCCGCATTATATTATGCGCCGCACACCGCCGCCGTCGCCAAGGCATGTTTGGGTTGAAGAGGACTGGGCGCCGCAGGGCGGCCGTTATGCCTGGCATGGCGGTTACTGGGCAGCGCCGCCGCGCCCAAATGCCGTATATATACGCGGCCACTGGCGCGAAACCCGCCGCGGTTCCGTTTGGATTCCCGGTCATTGGGTATAAAAAAAGCACCTGTAACAGGTGCTTTTTTGTTGAGATGGGTTTGAATATTATAATTTGTTCCCTGCCATGATAAACGCAGTTAAAATATCAATGGCATATCAACCATGATTGGTAATGGCAATATTGCCTCGCTTAAAACAGCAGGGCTGAATTCATATTTCTCTGTAATCAGCACTTCTGGGGGTTTGCATGAATAGTTCGCTCAAATGCGCGGGCAGTGCAATGAGTTTACGCTTCTCGGTGTCGAACCAGTCGCCATCTACATTGATAATGGCCGCCTTGACCCCATCGCTGCGGTAAAATACATGCTGTACCGACCAGCGCGAGCCGTTCGGGCGCGATTTAGTGAGTTCGCAGGTTACCCTGACTCTTTCGTTAATACCAATCTCGCGCCGGTAAATCAATTCTTCCCGAAACAGTATCGGGCCAACTTTATATTCAAACAGGGCGGAAACTTTCAGGCCCAGGGTTTCCAGCATCGCTATCCGGGCCTGCGCTCCAAAATCGGCATAAGCAGAGTGGCGCATATGCTGGTTGGCATCAATCTGAGACCACAGCACCTGCCCCTCAAAAAATACATGATTAATGTCAGGCATGGTGCTCCTTATAATTTTTTACCGCAGCGGTAAGTTTGGGCAGCACCTCCATGGCATCGCCTACCACGCCATAGTTGGCCGACTTGAAAAACGGCGCTTCGGGATCTTTATTGATTACGACAATGGTTTTAGAGCCATTTACGCCGGCCAGATGCTGTATAGCACCTGATATGCCTACGGCCACATACAGGTTAGGCCGTACTGTGCCGCCGGTTTGCCCTACATGCTCATGGTGTGGGCGCCAGTGCGAGTCGGACACCGGGCGTGAGCAGGCTGTAGCGGCTCCCAGCTCTCTGGCCAGGTCTTCCAGCACATGCCAGTTTTCCGGGCCTTTCATGCCCCGCCCGCCCGATACAACCAGCTGCGCATCTGCCAGCGATATTTCGCCGGTCACCTTTTCTGCCGACTGTACCCTTATACCAAAATCCTTCTCGGTAAAAGCTACATCCAGTTTTTCAATGGCAGCCTTGCCATCGCCCTTTTGCAGCGGGAAGGTGTTGGGCATCAAAGTAATAACCTTAATATCACTTATAATATTCACATCAGCGTAGGCTTTGCCTGAAAATACGGCTTTACGGATTATGAAGCCCTGCGCCAGGCTGGGTACTGAAAGGGCACCGGCAACCAAACCTGCCTTTAACCTTACGGCAACGCGCGGCGTAACGGCGCGGCCGGTAACATCATGCAGGGCTATGATTACGCGGGCTTGTTCCTGCTGCGCGGCGGCTACCAATGCAGCAGCATAAGCACGGTCGTGCAGTTCGTCCAGGCGGCTGTCGGCTACGTGCAGCACTTTTTGGGCGCCATAAGCGCCCAGGCCTTCCAGTTCAGTATCGCTTACAGTACCCAGGGCAATAGCAGTTACAGTAGTGCCCGTTTGCTGAGCAATGGCAGCCGCATATTGTACGGCCTCAAAATTCTTTCTTTTTATATTTCCGTCGGTAGGTTCTACCAATACTAATACAGACATTGTTGTTGATTTAATAGAAATTAAAACGATTTCAACCTTAAATTACCCTGGCTTCCGTGTGCAGCAATTCTACCAGTTCATCCAGATTATCGGGGCCGAACATTTTGATGCCGGCTTTGGCAGGCGGCAGTTCGTAGGATAATATGGTGGTTAACGGGTTTATGGTAGCCGGGGTAACTACCTTTAAGGGGCGGCTGCGTGCAGCCATAATGCCACGCATGTTCGGGATGCGGGCTTCGGCTACACCTTTCTGGCAGGCTATAACCACCGGCAGGGCGCAGGTAACTGTTTCCTCCCCATTCTCTGTTTCGCGCTTTACGGTAGCAGTGTTGCCTGCTGCCTGTATATCGATGGCAGCCGTATAATCCAGGTCAAGCAGTTCGGCCAGCATAGCGCCGGTAACGCCGTTATTGTAGTCAATAGACTCCTTGCCGCACAGAATCAGGTCATAGCTCTGGTCTTTGGCGTATCCGGCAATATAACCAGCCGTTTCATAAGTATCGCTGCTGTCGGCATCAATGCGGATGGCTTCATCGCCGCCCAGAGCCAGCGCCTTGCGGATTACCGGTTCTGTATCGGCCCGGCCAACGGTAATTAAATGGATGGTACCGGCAATACTGGTTTCCTTTAATTCAATGGCGCGCACCAGGGCATACCATTCATCGTACGGGTTAAGCACAAAAGTAACGCCCTGAGTGTTTATAGCTGTATTATTATCCTTCAGCACTATTTTGGTGCTGGTATCGGGCACCTGGCTGATGCACACTAATATTTTCATGAAAAGTGAGTTTAATAATGGTTTGGCAAAGCTACTCAAAAATCGGAAAGATTGTTTGTGCCCGGCACAAGGCAAATCATAGAAAGAAAAGCAGCAAGCTCAATAGCTTGCTGCTTTTCTTTATCGTTCCAAAGAGAATGCAATTCAGTATCGTCTGTCAGCGAGTATTATATCTTAAAGCCAAAACCTGCATTAAAGGTAATGCCGTCGGCAGGCAGTATGCCCGGGCCGGGCAATACGGTAATGCGGCGTGTAAAGTACTTGGCATTAAGTACATTGTTGATATTGGTAAACACATGGTATCTGGTCAAGAAACTGTAATTGAATGACCAGTCAAACACGTGATAGGATGGAACAATGCCGCTCAGGCCCGTTGAGTTGAACACTGTATTATTGGCATCGGTGTAATACTTACTTACCCGGCTGTAATTTACTGTAGTGGTTATATGCCTGTCGAGGTAAGTTAAGCCCATGCGGTTAATGTAGGTAGGCGTACCTTCGAGCCAGTAACCCTTCAGGCTGATGTTGGTGGTTGTACCCGCAATGGAGCCGCTGGTATAGCGGGCATGATCATAAGAAAAGGAGTCGAAAATGCGGATGTCATGATCAGAATTCGGATTGAAGATTCTCCAGAAGGAAAAATCAGCATAGGTTTCAACCCCTTTAGCCACGCCGTTGCCAATGTTGGTGGTATATAGATAAGATTGCCTGGCCGCGTTAACCTCAGTAAGGTTCCCTACGCGGTTGCCGTAATAAGTATAAAACAGGTCGGCATCAAAGCTGATGATGTTTTTGATGCTGCCCCGGTAGCCTAAATCACTGTTAAAGCCGCGCACATCCTTCAGGTTCGGGTCAATTACGGCCAGGTTATTGGCCTGTATCAGGTTGGCATAAGTATAGGGGTGGTAAGCCTGTGAAATGTTGCCATACAACTGTGTGCTGCCCGATACCTGGTATTGCAGCCCGGTGCCAAACAGCGGAAAATGCCGCTGACTCTGATAATGTGCATGATCCTTAGCGTTATCAACTACCCCATCCAGGCCGGAGTTAATGATTTCGTAACGTGCGCCCGGTGTAATGGTAAATCCGGGCGTAATCTGAAATATGTTTTCGGCAAAGGCTGCATAGTTATGGGTGAGCAGGTTAAGCGCAATGCCAAAAGGCGAGGTAAGAGCCAGGTTATAATCAGAGCCGATAGTGCCGCCGCCTTTCTGGTCGCGCTTGGTATGCTCATTAAAGTAGCGCAGTCCCGAGGTAAAGGTGCTGGTTAAGCCGCCCAGCTGATAGCGGGTCAGGAAACGGGCCTCGGTAGTAAATCCGGTATAAAAGTCGCGGTCAACCTGGCGCGGGTTGTAGGTGAATGTTTTTTTGTTGACCGTATCGGCCACATTGGGGTTGGCTAAAAACTGAACGCTGTTGCGCTGGCCGATAATCATGTGCGAGGTAACTTCCAGTTTGCTGCGGCTGCTGAGGTTATATTTCAACAGTAAAGCCGGGATGTTAATTTCGGGGGCAAAATAATTGCGTGTGCGCGTAGCCTGGCGCGAATCAGCATAAAACTGAGCATCGGTTAATCCGCCGGCATCCTGCTCCCTGAAATTTACTCTCGAAAACTGCAGCGCCAGGCTGGCCTTCGGGTTAAACTGGTATTTAATGTTGCCGTAAAACCACTGGCCGTTAAAGGCCGAACTATAGCGCCACCCGTCGCCGGTACGGCTGGCAAAATAGCCATAATAGCTCCACTTGCCGCTGGTGCCCCCTGCGGAGTTAAAGGAATTAAAATAATGCTGGGAGCCTGCAGCCTGCTCGCTCTGAATGCCTAATGTTTTGGTAGAGTCGCCCTCTTTCATCCTGAAGTTGACCATGCCGCCAAACTGGCTGCCAAACTGCAGGGCTGATGCGCCGCGCAGAATCTGAATATCCTGCACCGCATAGTATTGCGGCGAGTAATGGTTTTCGGGATAGCCAAAAATATCTGAGTTGGTGATGTAGCCATTCTGGCGCACATTCACCTCGTTGGAGCGGTGGGTATCCGTACCGCGCGAACCGATATTGATCTGAAAGCCGTTGCCGTTAATTTCCCAGACATTCACACCGGGAACAGTAGCAAATATATTGCGGATGGTGCTGCCGGCCAGATTGGCTTTCCCCGGGTTAGGCAATACATCATACGTTTTTTTGCCGGCAAAAATAAAGGTGCCGCTTACATCGGGCAGGTGCCTTTCCCGGCTCTGGCGTATTTCTACGCTGTCCAGCTGTATATTGCTGGTATCGCTCAGCGGTTTGTGCTGCTGGGCACCGGCATCAAAAACTGCGGCTGCTGATAATAAGGCTGTGCTGATAAAAAAGTAACGTAGCTTCATGAATCTGAACAAAATTTATTATTAATCAGGGTATTGCTGTGTATTAAATATTATAAGTGGCCAGTGGTTATTTAAGAGGTGCAAAAATAACAGCAATGCGCTGATGTGCAACCGTTTTTTACAATTCGTGATTTTCTGTACCGGTTGACAATGGAAGCCTTAGAAAATAAGCTGCAATGAATTTATGGCAAGCCGATACCATTTGCCATGGAGGAAAAAATTATATAACAGCTTTACAGCTAATCAAAAATAAAATACAGGCAGCATGAAAAGCTGCACTTGCATACGATGACCGTAAATTTCAGGGCCGGGGTGCTGGGCGGTATTTATTTTAAGCAGCCGTTTTGCGCTACGCCAGGGGCAATAAAAAAGCAGCAGATAACCAGGTTACCTGCTGCTTTTTCACAAAAAACGGTTAGAGCTGCTTACCAGCGACCGCCTCTGCTGCTACCGCTATCTTTTGAATAACCGCCGCCGCCGTTACCGCCACGGCTTCCGCCGCCGCCGTAACCGCCGCCGCCATTGCCGCCACGGCTTCCGCCGCCGTAGCCACCGCCGCCGCTTCTGCGATCATTGTTTGGTTTTCTTTCTTCTGCCTGGCTTACCGCAATAGCACGGCCGCTAACTTCAGTACCGTTAAGGCCCGAAATAGCTTTCAAAGCTGTTGCATCATCTGGCATTTCAACAAAGCCGAAGCCTTTGCTTCTGCCAGTTTCCCTGTCTGTAATTAATTTTACAGAGCTTACTTCTCCATAAGCTTCAAACAGTTCTTTTAAATCTGCTTCCTCTAAGCGATAAGGAAGGCTTCCTACGAAAATGTTCATTAATCTAATTTTTACAAAGTGCTAAGCTAACAGTTTCTTGCACAACTTCATAACGAATGATAATTATTATTTGTTGTAAATAATTTTTTAATTATTGCGCTGATGTTCAATGCTAAACCTTGTATAAATATAGGCAACCTTAACTTATAAAAGCAAATCTCACAAAATATTTTCCAAAAGCCTTATCTTAACGGCATCAAACAAAAAAATCAACCTGATATGAAAAAACTTTTTACGCTTGGCTTATTGGGGTTTTCGGCGCTGGCCTACGGTCAGCAAAAAGGCATCAGCGGTTTTACGCCGGCTGCCGCTGCGCAGGAGTTTACACTCGAAAGCCGGTTTTCACAGCAAATCAATGCGGCGCATATCGGGCAAACCATTAAGGAGTTATCAGCGCAGCCTCATCATATCAGCTCGCCGGGCGGCAGGGCAGTGGCGGAGGCCATCCTGCAAAAATATAAAAGCTACGGGCTCAGTGCGCACCTGGAAACTTACCGGGTACTATTCCCCACGCCTAAAACACGCCTGCTGGAAATGACCGGCCCTGTTACCTATACAGCCTTACTAAAGGAACCGGCCCTGCCCGATGATGCCACCTCCGGCCAGGCCGGCCAGTTGCCCACCTACAACGCCTGGAGCGCCGACGGTGATGTAACCGGCCAGCTGGTATTTGTAAACTATGGCCTGCCCGAAGATTATGACCGGCTGGCTGCCCTGGGCATTGAGGTAAAGGGCAAAATTGTAATTGCTAAATACGGCCGTTCGTGGCGGGGTATTAAGCCTAAGGTGGCCTATGAGCATGGCGCCATTGGCTGCCTCATCTACTCCGACCCTAAGGATGATGGCTATGCCCAGGGCGATGTGTACCCTAAGGGTGCCTACAAAAACGAATACGGGGTACAGCGCGGCTCGGTAATGGACATGGTTATTTACCCCGGCGATCCGCTTACGCCCGGTATCGGCGCTACTGAGAAGGCCAAACGGCTCGACCGGGCTGCAGCGCCTACTATATTGAAAATACCGGTGCTGCCCATCAGCTACCACGATGCGCAGCCCCTGCTGGCCGCTATGGATGGCCCTGTAGTGCCGGAGGACTGGCGCGGCAGCCTGCCTATTACCTACCATGCCGGCCCGGGCAAGGTAACTGTGCACTTAAAGGTGGCCTTTAACTGGAATATAGTGCCGGCTTATGATGTGATAGCCATAATTAAGGGCACGGCTTATCCCAATGAATGGGTGATGCGCGGCAACCACCATGATGCCTGGGTGAACGGCGCCAGCGATCCCATCAGCGGGCAGTCGTCTATGCTGGAGGAGGCTAAGGCGATGGGCAGTTTGCTGAAAACCGGCTGGAAGCCAAAGCGTACCATTGTATATTGTTCATGGGATGGCGAAGAGCCGGGGCTGCTGGGTTCTACCGAGTTTGCCGAGCAGCATGCCAGGGAGCTGCAGGAAAAAGCGGTGGTTTACATCAACTCTGATGGTAACGGGCGGGGCTTTATGGAAGCAGGCGGCTCGCACGCTTTGGAAACCATGATTGATGAGGTAGGCCGCGATGTAACCGACCCGCAAACGCAGGTAAGCGTGCTGGCGCGCCTCGAAGCGCGCGAGGCAGTAAACGCGGCAACGCCCAAAGCTCAAAAGGAAGTGCTTGACCGCACGCAGCACCGCATCGGCGCCTTAGGCTCCGGCTCCGACTATTCCTCATTTCTGCAGCATTTGGGAATACCATCGCTCGATTTGGGTTTCGGGGGCGAGGACAGCGGCGGCGAGTACCACTCCATTTATGATTCCTTTGATGATTACCGGCGTTTTAAGGACCCTGGCTTTGCCTACAGCGCACTGCTGAGCGAAATGGCCGGCAAGGCCACCCTGCGCATGGCTGACGCTGAGGTGCTGCCCTTTGACTTTCGCAGCCTGTATGCCACCATTAACCGTTATGAGGGTGAACTGGTGGAACTGACTGCCCAGCTGCGCGAAGGCACTGCTGTACAAAGCCGGCTGCAGGCCGCCAACGCCTACAAACTGGCCGCCGACCCGACTAAGGCTTATGCCGCGCCCGCCGTACAGGACAGTGTACCCCAGCTGGATTTCAAACCCCTGCAAAGCGCCCTCGATTCTTTAAAGCAGAGCGCCGGCCGCCTGGCCGCTGCGCTGAATACCGACCTGCAGAACGGCGGCAAGCATACGCAGCTGAACAAAAAGCTTTACCAGGCCGAACAGCAGCTGCTGTCGGCAGCCGGTTTGCCGCGCCGCCCCTGGTACCGGCATGTTATTTATGCGCCCGGCTTTTACACCGGCTACGGCGTAAAAACTTTGCCCGGCATCCGCGAAGCCATGGAGCAGCGCAACTGGCCCGAAGCCCAGGCGCAAATCGGTATAGCGGCAGGAAGCATTACGCAGTTGGCGGGCTATTTGGGGCGGTAGTATTGGA
>CAXTAP010000089.1:7033-12850 GCA_964241965.1 uncultured Mucilaginibacter sp. | reverse complement strand
TATGCGTATAACCATGATAGGCTCGGGCAATGTGGCTACGCACATGGCAGCGGCTTTCAAAAATGCCGGTCATCAGCTGGTACAGGTATATAGCCGCAGTTTGCAGCATGCCTCCTTACTGGCCTGTCATGTTAAGGCAGAGGCTATAGATGATTTGGCACAGATCAATCCGGAAACCGACCTGTTTTTAATTGCTGTAAAGGATGACGCAATTGCCGGCATTGCCCGCCGGCTGGCAATATTCAACAAGTTGATTATACATACATCGGGTGCAACCTCATTACAAGTGTTGCTGGAAATTACAACCAATGCCGGCATTCTATATCCGCTGCAAACCTTTAGCAAAAACAAGGAGGTTAATTTCAGCAGTGTACCCTTGTGTATAGAAGGCGCCGATGCTGCAATCGGCCAAGTACTTGCAACGCTCGGGCAAACCATAAGCCATAATATTCATCAGGTGGATTCTGCCAGGCGAAAGGTGCTGCATCTGGCAGCCGTATTTGCCTGTAATTTCCCTAATTATCTTTATTATGCTGCGCAGTCAATACTGGCCGAACACCAGCTGGACTTTAACCTATTGCGGCCGCTTATTTCGGAAACTGCAGAAAAGGTGCAGCAGCAATTACCTGTTCAGGTACAAACCGGCCCCGCCGTAAGGCACGATGAAGGCACGATGGAAGCACATCTGCAACTGCTGCAGGGTCATTCGGATTTGCAGCAGATATACCGGATTTTAAGTCAGGCCATCATCAAAATGAAGTAAACAAAACTGCCGGTTGTGTAATTTTATTACTTTTGCCAAAATGGAAGTTTTTAAGGTTAAGATAAACTTTGAGGAACCGGGCCACGCACCGGTAGAGTTGCCGATTGCCGAAGGGGAGTCGGTGCTTGATGTATGCCTGGAAAACGGTATTGAGCTGCAGCACAATTGCGGCGGCGTATGCGGCTGCAGTACCTGCCATGTATATGTAACCCGGGGCATGGATAGTATTCAGGAAATATCAGACAAGGAAGAAGATTTTATTGACAGGGCTGTTAACCCGCGCATCACTTCCCGGCTGGGATGCCAGTGCGTTATACTCGATGGTGATATTGAAGTGACCATACCTGACCAGTCACAGTTTATGGGGCATTGAACTGATGCCGTTACTTTATCTGCTTATCACAAAATCATTTACAGTTAACTATTCACTATATGATCCAAGACAAATTTGAACTGCCGATTCACTGGAACGATTATGAGGATATTGCTATGGGGCTTTATGAAAAATTTGGTGATGATTTTGGCGAATCAAAAATCTATCGCCTGCGCTTTACCGATTTATTAGAGTGGGTGTTGAGCATTCCTAATTTTGCGGGCACCCGTGAGCAGGCTAACGAGGGTCATCTGGAGCAGATCCAGTCCGCCTGGGTTTATGAATGGAGAGATAATCAGTAAAACATCTGCAGTTGAGGCTTCTTACTAACGGGCAGCAAGTTCTCTTTTATTTGTATTTTCCGCCCCTGATTAAAACATGTTAGATAAACTTAAAGACATAACCACATTTGTGTTTGATGTGGATGGCGTACTGACCGACGGATCTGTATTTGTAACTGAAACCGGCGAACAGAGCCGCGCTTTTAACATTAAGGATGGCTATGCCCTGCAGCTGGCAGTAAAGCTGGGTTACCATGTATGCGCCATATCGGGCAGCCGCTCCAAAGTGGCCATACACCGGCTGAACAGCCTGGGTATTACAGATGTTTACCTGGGCAGCAGCGTTAAAACTGAAAAATTAAACACATACCTTGAGGAACGTATGATTAGTCCCTCACAGGTTTTATATATGGGCGATGACATTCCTGACTTGGCAGTTATGAAGATGGTAGGCCTGCCGGTTTGCCCGGCTGATGCTGCTGAGGAAATTAAAGCGGTAAGTGCTTACGTTTCACCATATCCCGGCGGGAAAGGCTGCGTAAGAGAGATTATAGAAAAAGTATTAAAGATACAGCATCAATGGCTGGGAGTAGAGGCTTATAGCTGGTAACTATCTGATCAAAGCAACGTAATTATAAAACTTCAAATTATCAGCCAATGCAGGGTTTGCCTACAGTTATTTTAGCTTCAAAATCTCCCCGCAGACAGGAACTGCTCAGGTTGATGGATATTGACTTTCGTATAGTGCTCAAGGAAGTGGATGAATCTTATCCTGCAGGATTATCTCCTGAAGAAATTGCCCTCCACATTGCTGAAAAGAAGGTAAAGGCTTTTGATGAAACCGTTACCGATGAGATTGTGTTAACGGCCGATACGATTGTATGCGTAGATGACCAGATACTGGGTAAGCCTGATAGTTTGGAAACCGCCGTACACATGCTGCAGTTGCTGTCCGGACGAGTGCACCGGGTGATTACCGGCGTGTGCCTGCTGTATCAGGGTAAACTGAATAAGTTTTTTGATGTATCTGAAGTTTTTTTTCGAAAACTGACGGAGGCAGAAATCCGCAATTATGTTGAAAAATATAAGCCGCTGGATAAGGCTGGCGCTTATGGCATACAGGAGTGGATCGGTGTAACTAGTATAGAGCGCATTAATGGCTCTTACACTAATGTGGTTGGGCTGCCTACCGAGAAAGTTTATCAGCAACTGCTGAAGATTACTAGTTAAATTAAATTCAGCATAGCGGCCAGTATTCCCTCTTTCAAGGAATAGGCCGACATTTTGATCTCATTTATCATCAGCCTGTCAATCAAATATTTGGTTAGCAGGGCAGTAACTACAATCATATCAACCCTGACAGGCAATATGGTATCATTGGCTGCCCTTTCCTGATGTGAGGAAGCTGCAAGCTGGCTGAACAGGTTGACAAGTTCTGTCTGAGTGAATGTGTAATTGATGCTTTCTTTCCAGTTTAATGTGTTGCCCTTTGATTTTTCAATGAGTTCGGCATAAGTTTCAAAGGCTCCGGATGAGCCGATGAAAGTGCCTATGTGCTGTATTTCCACAGCAGCAAACAAAGGCGCTAACTGATCATCTAAATAATGGTACAAATCGTCAATGCAATCAGCCGGAATCGGATCCTGCTGATGAAACTTTTGCATCAGCCGGGCAGCGCCTATTTCAAAGCTTTGTTTCCAGAAAATTTCTTGCTTGCTGCACCAGATAAATTCCACGCTGCCGCCGCCTATATCCACAATCAGGTTGTTGCCCTTGCTTAATGTGCCTGCGCATTGAATGGCCTTATAAATATATTCAGCTTCTTCATTTCCGTTTATGGGTTCAATGGTGATACCGGTCAGGCTGTTTACATCTGCTATAAAACTTTCACCATTGCCGGCGCTGCGCAATGCCGAGGTAGCCACAGCCTTGATAGATTCGGGCTGATATTCATCAATTACCTGCCTGAAATTTTGCATGGCATTAAGGCCGCGCTGGTAAGCCTCCGGCCGTATGGTACCCTCATTGATACCGCCTTCGCCCAGCTTTACAGCTTCATAAGTATGATGAAGCTCTTGAAAGCCTGCTGCATGGGTTTCCGCTACCAGCAAGTGGAAAGTGTTGGTGCCCAGATCCATAACAGCTGTGCGTTTGTTCATGCTGTGCTATAAAACAAAATTTCCTGCAAAGGTTTTGATTGATGCTGGAAATGATGATTAATCAAAGCTGCAACTACTCCTTGTAAAAAAACCATTTAGCCAGTTCGGCGTAGCTTGCCTTTTTACCGTACATCAGTATGCCCACACGATAGATACGGGCCGCCACCCAGGTGGTAAACATAAACCCGGCAACCATCAAGCCCATTGACAGGGCAATTTGCCAGTCGGGCACGTGGAAAGGCAGGCGTACCATCATGGCAACTGGTGCCGTAAACGGAATAATGCTCAGCCATAAAGCCAGTGAACTGTCCGGATTTTGAACCAGAAAGGAAACCGATATAATATAGGTGAACAGCAGGGGCATGGTGATGGGGAACATAAACTGCTGGGTTTCCGTCTCGCTGTCAACTGCCGAACCTACCGCTGCAAAAATGGCGCTGTACAGCATAAAGCCGGATATAAAGTAAAAAAAGAAGTATCCGATAATGGAACCAAGCGGAATTGTGGCAATATGGCTCATTAAATACATAACCGGGCTTTGCGGCCCGCTGTATTCATGCCCTAAAACATAGGTAACGCCAAGTGATAGCAATACCCACAAAGCGAATTGAGTAATGCCAACCAACCCCACGCCGATAATTTTACCCAGCATAAGCTGAAAGGGTTTTACAGACGACACAATAACTTCAATAATGCGGTTCGTTTTTTCTTCAATTACCCCGCGCATTACCTGAGCGCCATACAGAAAAAGCGACATGTAAATGAGTACAGCACCTGCCACCCCGACAATGTAAGAGGTGCCGCTGTTTGAGTTTTCTTCGCCCTTGTCAGTAATTTGTTTGGCAGCCACAGTGAAGCTGGTTTTAGTGAGCCTTAATTTATTGGTATCAATACCTGCCTTTACCATATTATTGCTGGTGGCAATGCTGTTTACCTGGCCTTCTATAGTTAAACTGGTATTCATATTTGGCTTCCCGGCAGAAAAAAGCTGGATGGCATCCGGCTTGCGGAAGTCCCTTGGAATGTAAAGCAGGTATTCGTCGTCATTGCCTTTCAGTTCGGCCTTTTGTTGTACTAACGACGAACCGCCGGCCACAAACTGGATACTTTTTTTGCTGGTAAATTTTTTTTCAAATTCGCCGCTTTCGTCCATTACCTTAACAATGCGCATCCTGTTCATTTCTTCACTGTTTTTATACAGGTATTTTATTACCGTGTACATAATCAGTACCAAAGCAGGTACAACCAAAGTCATGATCAGGAATGCTCTTTTTCGTACGCGTGATAAATATTCGCGCTGAATAATAAGTAAAACTTTATGCATGGATAAGGACGGGTTGATTGACTTCCTTAATAAAAATCTCATTAACGCTTGGTACCAACTCTTGCAGCATCTCTACCTGTACCTTAGGTAAAAGGTATTGCAGTACATCATTTGAAGTAATGGAACTGTTTAATTTAATGCGGATCGAATAGGCGTCATCATCGGGTATTTCATCCAGCAGTTCGTAAGGCTGTGCAGGGTCGGCCTCCAAATGTTTACCGGTATATCTGATCAGATAGGTATTGTTGCGGTAGGAATTGCGGATATCCTTAACGCGCCCATCCAGAATTTTATGCGATTGGTGTATCAGCGCAATAGAGTCACAAAGTTCTTCGACTGACTCCATGCGGTGCGTGGAAAAAATGATGGTTGCGCCCTTGCGGTTCAGTTCCAGTATCTCATCCTTAATGGCTTCCGCATTTACCGGGTCAAAGCCGCTGAAAGGCTCGTCCAGTATAATTAAATCGGGATTGTGCAGCACGGTAGCCACAAACTGCGCTTTCTGCTGCATTCCTTTCGACAGTTCTTCAACCTTTTTATTCCACCAGCTTTCAATGCCCAGTTTCTCAAACCAGTACCTGATACGCCTGCGGGCCTCCTCATAGCTTAAGCCCTTGAGCCTGGCCAGATAGATGATCTGTTCGCCGATCTCCATTTTTTTGTACAGGCCGCGTTCTTCGGGCATGTAACCAATGCGCTCTATGTGCGCCTGATTAAGCTTTTCGCCGTTAAAGTAGATCTCGCCGGAATCGGGCGCCGTAATCTGGTTCACAATACGGATCAGCGATGTCTTGCCGGCGCCGTTAGGGCCAAGCAAGCCGTAAATTTGTCCGCTGCCAACCTCCAGGCTAACGTCGCTCAAGGCACGGTGGCCGGCATACTGCTTAACAATGTTGCGGATACTGAGCATAAGGGTT
>CAXTAP010000089.1:0-6933 GCA_964241965.1 uncultured Mucilaginibacter sp. | reverse complement strand
CGTCTGGAATGGAATTATAACTCCAACGCCATTGAAGGCAACCGCCTGAGCTATGGTGAAACTACTGCCTTGCTTATGCATGGCATTACTGCTAAGGGCAAGCCATTGAAAGACCATTTGGATATACAGGGACATAATAGGGCGATCGGATATTTGGAGCGCATAGTTCAGGATGGCAGGCTATTGATTGAAGCAGACATCAGGGCTTTGCACGAGATAATTCTGGTTGAACCTTACCAATCACCGGCACAAACAGCCGAAGGGCAAGCCACACAAAAAAGGATACAATTGGGCCGTTATAAAACCATGCCCAACCATGTAAAAACTATTACCGGCGAAATTCACTATTATGCTACGCCCGAGGAAACGCCTGCCAAGATGAATGATTTGATGGACTGGTATAATGCGGCTGCAGCAGATGCCAGTATTCACCCGGCGGTTGTAGCCGCCTTGTTTCATCATAAATTTGTTGCCATACATCCGTTTGATGATGGCAACGGCCGGTTGGCTCGTATTTTAATGAACTTAATATTAATGCAAAACGGTTACCCGCCAGTAGTTGTGAAGCAGGATAACCGTGATACTTATTACGGATTGTTGAGCCAGTCCGATGCTGGTGATGACTGGCCATTTGTTGAGTATATAAGTGAGCTGTTATCAACTTCATTACAACTTTATATTAAAGCAATAAATGGCGGAGATATTGATGAAGATGAGGATTTGGATAAGGAAATTGCGCTGTTTAAGATTGAAATGAGTAATTATATAAGTACTGAAGAGCAAAAATCTAAAGAGATAATAATCAATGTTTTCAAAAAAGAAATTTTTCCATTAGTTAAATTGATAGAAGCCAAATCAGAATTTTTTAAAGAATATTTTTTAAATACTTATATAATGATTAATTTATTTTATGAAGAATTAAAACAAGTTCAACGTATTTTTGAAAAATTTTCTGGTTTGCAGGAAGATATGTTAGATAGCAATCCTAAGAATTACACACTTATTCATTTTTCTTTACACTTTGATAAGTTTAGAAATGAATTAAATGATTTCAATATTACTGAAAATTTATCTTTTAAGTTTGATTTGTATAGGTATATAGTAAATATTGATAATATTGAAATGTGTAATTATCTGTATCATGAAAATATTTCAAATTATGATAAGAAAAATATTACCAAAAAAATTATATTAAGTTTGAAAGAAAAAATTGAAAACTCAATACATAAAAAGTTAAACTAATTAATTACCGAGCAAAATCTATTAAATAGAAATCTACTTTTAAAAAGCCGGCTGCAAATACAACCGGCCTTTAAAATTTATAATCAATCTCCCTTACTCGAAATATTCCTTCATCCGTTCAAAAAAGCTCTTTTCGTTTTTGCCGGGGTTGGGTTTAAAGTTAGGAGAGCTTTGCAGCTTTTCCAACAGTTCGCGCTCGTCGCGGCTGAGGGCTTTAGGTGTCCAGATGTTGATGTGCACCAGCTGGTCGCCGCGGTGGTAAGAGTTAACCTCCGGCACGCCCTTGCCTTTCAGGCGCAGTATTTTGCCGCCTTGTGTGCCCGGCTCAATTTTAATTTTGGCCTTGCCATCAATAGTCGGTACCTCAATGCTGGTGCCAATGGCAGCATCAATGAAGCTGATGTGCAGATCGTAAATAATATTATTGCCGTCGCGCTTTAAGGTTTCATGAGGTATTTCCTCAACCAGTATAATTAAATCGCCGGGCATGCCGCCGCGCGGGGCTGCATTGCCTTTGCCGCTCATGCTCAGCTGCATACCTTCACTTACGCCGGCCGGGATATTAATGGTAATTGTTTCTTCGCCGCGTACCACGCCATCGCCATGGCAAACATTACACTTGGCAGTGATGATGCTGCCCTCGCCGTTACAGGTAGGGCAGGTGCTGGTAGTTTGCATCTGGCCTAATATGGTATTGGTTACCCGGCGCACTGCGCCTGAGCCGCCGCAGGTGCTGCAGGTTTGGAAGGATGATTTGTCCTTAGCGCCGGAACCGTCGCAGGTTTTACAAACTACCTGTTTATTTACCTTGATTTTCTTTTCAGCGCCGTTGGCAATTTCTTCAATGCTCAGGCGTACTTTAATGCGCAGGTTACTGCCCCGCGCCGCGCGCCTGCCGCCGCTGTTGCCCTGCCGGCCGCCGCCGCCGCCAAAGAAGCCTTCGAACGGACTGCCGCCGCCAAATATATCGCCGAACTGACTGAAGATATCATCCATATTCATGCCGCCGCCGTAGCCGCCGCCGTTTGGCGAACCGGCATTGGCTGCATGGCCAAACTGGTCATAACGCTGTCGTTTTTCAGTATTGCTTAATACTTCGTAAGCCTCGGCAGCCTCTTTAAAATTTTCTTCCGACTGCTTATCGCCCGGATTTTTGTCCGGATGATATTTGATGGCCATTTTCCGGTATGCTTTCTTTACCTCGTCTGCCGAAGCGCCTTTAGCTACACCGAGCACATCATAATAATCTCTCTTTGCCATTTTATCTTTCTACGAGAATGCGTTTATGAATGATTTGCCGGATTATAGAAAAAGCTGAAACTGTTTACGATAATTCATTCAGCTAATTACCAAAATCCACAATCATCAATTCATTTAAACACAAAACATTGTCTGTAATTATGCGCCAACTACCACTTTGGCAAAACGGACTACCTTATCATTCAGGTAATAACCTTTTTCCATCTCATCAATCACCTTGCCTTTTAAATCATCAGCCGGAGCAGGTACGCTGGTAATAGCTTCATGCAGTTCAGGATCAAACTCAGCGCCTTTCGCCTCCATCTCCTTCAAGCCTTTTTGAGTAAGGATATTCTTCAATTTATTTTGTATTAAAACAACACCTTCCTTAACCGCCTTGATATCATCCGATTTATCCATCGCTTTTACAGCGCGGTCAAAATCGTCCAAAACAGGCAGCAGCGCAGTGATGGTATCCTTACCGGCAGTCAATCTTTCCTCAGCGCGTTCTTTGTTGGTACGGCGCCGGAAGTTATCAAACTCAGCATACAGGCGCAGATACTTATCATTAGCCTGGGCAAGCTCATCCTTCAGTTTACTCTCAGCGCTTGGCTCAGCGGTTTCACTAACATTCAGTTCATCAGCAAGCGGATTTTGCTCCGCATCTAAAGGGTTATTTTCTGTGTTCACGTTATTCAGATTATCGGGTGTATCGTTATTCTCTTTCCTTTTTCGGTTCCACATGATAGCAAGGGAGTAATATATCAGTGAAGTCAAGTACCTTGCCATACGGTTTATTGCGCCACGCTGGCAGTAGATGATAAATTGTTGAGGAACTTTTGTCCTGTCCTGGCAGTCAGCGTTTGTCAGGAGGTTAGCTGTACGTCTTCCAGCACTTTGCCATTCTCGCATTTAATGATGCGTGAGGGAAAGGTGCGGATGATATGATAATCATGCGTAGCCACCAGTACAGCTGTACCGCTCTGACTGATCTGTTTTAGTAGGGTAATAATATCCTCCGAAGTATCAGGGTCAAGATTGCCGGTTGGCTCGTCAGCCAGAATAATCTCGGGGTCATTGAGCAAGGCACGGGCAATAACCACACGCTGCTGCTCGCCTCCCGAAAGCTCATGAGGCATTTTTTTTATTTTTGAGCGCAGGCCAACCTTTTCCAGCACATCGCGGATACGCTCGGCAATAAGCCCCTTATCCTTCCAGCCGGTGGCCTTCATTACAAAATGCAGGTTCTGCTCTACTGTGCGGTCGGTCAGCAATTGAAAATCCTGAAAAACGATACCCAGCTTACGGCGCAGGAAGGGCACATCCTTTACAGGCAAGTTTTTAAGGTTATAGCCGCCGGCATGGCCTTCACCGCTTTGAATGCCCAGGTCGCCATAAATTATTTTCAGCAAACTGCTCTTGCCCGAACCTGTTTGCCCAATGAGCCATACAAAATCGCCCTTGTCAATATGCAGGTTTACTTCTGAAAGTACAAGATGCTTCTGCTGAAATATATCAACATTCTGCAGTTTTATAATCGTATTTCCGATCATATTTCTTTATAGTTCAAGTTTAACTATCTGTCCGAAGGGAAGCTCCCTAACCAAATTCATTATTTCATCGGCTTTGTCAGCCAGCCCGATTTTATCCAGAGATTTTTCGGGCCGGTCCACCCTGAAATAGGCCAGTAGTGTAAAGTGCTCATCGCGCAGCTGCACATAATCGGGTATTTTGGCTACGCCTTTCACTTTAATAATATACATGGCCGCTCAAAGTTATTGTAATTTTTAAAGTTTCAGCAAAAAATCTAAGGTGTCAATATCATCTGCATAGTCTGCCAGGCCGGGTTGCTGGCTGCTGCCAAAATCAACTGTTTGTATATGCCCGCCCATAGCAGCGCCGGTTACCAGGCATTGTATCTGGTCCGCATTTTTGGTAAGATAGCCGGCGGCCTCATCCTGATTTATATACTCCTCATAATATAAAACGGCAAGGGGCGAGGCCAGCCTTTCATCTTGCTTTACCAGCAAAAAGCCATTATCAAGGTGCTTGTCGCGGTTTACCAGGAAAATGGCTTTGTTGTAATCATAATTATTATGGTACTTGTGGTGATTGCCTGTTTCGGCAAAACTTTCCATAGCCTCAAAGAAGTTATTAAAACTATAGTCCTGAGGTACTAATAATTTGGATACATTGCGGCAACCCAGGCCATAATAATCAAAAACATCGTGCCCTAACCGGCTCAGCTGTTCCGGCGTTTCATGGCCGGTAAGCAGTGCAATGCTGTTGCGGTTTTTGCGGATGATGTGAGGCACCTTGCCAAAATAATATTCAAAATAGCGTGATGTATTATTACTGCCTGTGGCAATGATGGCATCAAAGCCGGCTAAGCGCTCAGTAATCTGATAACGGTTTTTAAATGCAGGGTCAATCTGAGCAAGCTGCTTCAGCATATATTTAATTAAGCGTGCATCCTGTGATGAAGCCTTAATCTGAGCGTTATGCCCTGCTGCCAGCGTGCATAATACATCATGAAAGCCAACCAGCGGTATATTGCCGGCCAGGATAAGGCCAACGGTTTTTGGAGCATTAACAGCCGGCAGCTCATAGGCGGAAAGCCAGGCAGTTAATTTTTCCTGATTCAGAACAGCGGCTATGGCCTGTACAGCGCTAAGAACACTTTTGGGAGTAAACCAGGCATTGTAACCGGCTTCCGAAGCAATAATGGCTTGCAGTTCGTCGTCGGGCTGTGCAAGCGTATCTCCTAACTTTGATAGTGTAAAAATGACGTTTTGCGTATATGAATTCGGCATGTAATGGCTTTATAATAAAAACCCCTGCAATATTTTTTTGTTATATTTGCATAGGTTTTGGAAAGGCAAATTTACTCATAATATAAGGATTTGAACTATGGCGATTAAAATCACCGACGAATGTATAAACTGCGGAGCGTGTGAGCCCGAATGCCCTAATAATGCGATATACGATGCCGGCGCGGCCTGGCGTTTTTCTGATGGTACCGATTTAAAGGGTGTTATTGATTTCGGCGATGGTACCACTCTGACTGCCGAAGAAACACAAGCTGCCCTGTCGGACGATATTTATTATATCGTACCTGATAAGTGTACAGAATGCGTAGGTTTTCATGATGAGCCTCAATGCGCTGCTGTTTGCCCGGTTGACTGCTGTGTTGATGACGAGGACATTCGTGAAACACAGGAGGAATTGCTGGCCAAAAAAGAATGGCTGCACATTGCAGGATAAAGTTTCAATATATATTTAAAAAGGGAATGTAGCAGTACATTCCCTTTTTTTATGATAATGGTTCTATTTAGTAAGATACCTTTGCAACCATGCAGGAATACGGAATTTGTAATACAGCAATTATCCCTTTACGCGCTGCGGACAGCGAACGCAGTGAAATGGTATCGCAGCTGCTGTTTGGCGAAACTTATGAAATTTTAGAGCGGGCCGGTCAGTGGGTTAAGATTGTAACCAGCCTTGACCGTTATGAAGGATGGATAAGTCTCGTTCAGGTTGTACTGCTGGATGATGCCAGCTACCAGCGGCTGCAGGCCGAACCGGCTGCAATTACCTACGGTGCGATAACGCAGGCTGTAAAGGCAATTGACAATAGCGTCATTTACCTGGCTGCCGCTAGTTCACTTGCCTTTTGCGATGGGACGGTCTGCAATATTGGTAATGATACTTATACGATAACTGATAAAACTGCAGGCCGCTTTACAAATATTACTGAGGCGGCTCAATCGTTTCTGAATGCGCCCTATCTCTGGGGGGGGCGTACCCATTTCGGTATAGATTGCTCGGGCTTAAGCCAGGCAGTTTACCGTATGCAAGGTATTCAGCTCATGCGGGATGCCAGCCAGCAAGCCTTGCAGGGTACTGCAGTTGATTTTCTGACAGAAGTACAGCCCGGTGATCTGGCCTTTTTTGATAATGCAGAAGGACGTATTGTGCATGTAGGCATCCTGCTGAGCCAGGACCGTATTATACATGCTTCCGGCAGGGTAAAGATTGATTGTTTTGATCATGAAGGGATATATGCTGATGACTTAAAGCGATATACGCACAAGCTGCGTATCATTAAGCGTTACCCGGCGGTTTAATCTGATAAATCTAAAATTCGATATTCCATAACAGGATACGCTTATCATCTCCTGCAGATATTAACGTGTTCCCGCTCCAGATAATTGTGTTAACGGATAACTGATGGGCCGCATACCCTTTTTCGCGGCTTATAATTTTATACAATTTAAAATCATCAAGGCCCCATATCTTGATGCTCTTGTCCATACTGGCTGTTGCAACCCAGGGCCGGGCAGGATGGCAGGCAATACGGTTAATAGCAAAGAGGTGCGCAGGAGTACTCTGTACCAGCTGATAAGTCTGGGCATTCCATATATTGAGCTGAGCATCCCGGCCTCCCGAAAG
>CAXTAP010000088.1:0-13285 GCA_964241965.1 uncultured Mucilaginibacter sp. | reverse complement strand
TTCAATCCATTGTATTAGGAACCTACACAAAAATGCAGGGGTTAACGGCAAACAATTCCATGCTGTTAACTTCGGAAGAAACTACTGATGCACTGATAGTTCCGGGCCGTATCGGCGGTGACTGGGCCGATGGCGGTGTGTGGCAGCAGCTATGGCTGCATACTTACGGGCCGGGCCACAGCAATATTTCCGGTTCTTGGGATAATGCTTATGGTACTATCGGCTCTATCAACATTACACTTGGCTTATTGCAAGGGTTGCCGCAAAACACTGCAACTACTTATTCAATAGCTGAGATGAAGGTACTGAGGGCCTATTATTATTTTTTATTAGTTACTAATTATGGTAATGTGCCGCTTATTACTTCCTCAAGCACTGATGCCAGTACAGTAAAAAACAGCTCATCAACTGATGTTTACAATTTTTTGGTAAGCGAACTAACCACTAACGGACCTAAACTAAGCGCTAAAACACCATCACAGGATGCAAGTCAGTACGGCCGCTTAAACAAATGGGGAGCCTATTTTCTATTGGCTAAGTTGTATTTGAATAAAAATGTATTAACTGGTTCAAGTGACTTGAGCGGCTATACCAATGCTTCCAAATATTGCGATTCCATCATGACAGCTGGTTACAGCTTACAAAGCAATTTTTTGGATAATTTTTCAAGCAATAACACGGGTTCAACAGAAAATATTTTTGTAATTCCTTATGATCACATCAACTCACCGAACCTGAATATACAGATGATGACCTTCCACTATAACCAAGCTGCCAAATATAACTTTAGCAGTACTGGCGGTCCCTGGAATGGCTTTACCACTACTGCTGATTATTATAGCAAGTTCAATAATGCTGATGCCCGTAAGGCTGGCTGGCAGGCAGGTATTCAGTATGCGGCTGATGGTGTAACCCCTTTAACTACCCGCGGAAGCGACAGCTCACTGGTATTAAACTTCAGGCCGCAGATATCCGACTTATACAAGGCAACTGAATACGATGGCGTTCGCCAGCAAAAATGGCAGATTACGCCGGGCTTCCAAGGCCAGGATGCAGATTTTTCAATCATGCGCTATGCAGATGTGCTGCTCATGAAGGCGGAATGTGCTTACCGCTTAGGGGATGCGGCCACAGCATTGAATTATACTGCGCCGGTAAGGGCAAGGGCTAAGATTGCTAACTTTACGCCGGGTGCCTTTGCTTTAGATAGTATCCTTGCCGAAAGAGGCCGTGAATTGGTATGGGAAGGCTGGAGAAGGCAGGACTTAATCCGCTTCGGCCACTTTGGCGACAAAAAGCAATTTAAGGTTGCTGATGGCGATACCCATAGCCAGCTATTTCCAATCCCACAAACAGCTATTCAGAAAAATCATAATCTGATTCAAAATCCTGGTTATACTAATTAAAATAGAAATACACAGTATAACTAAAATGGAGCGGTAATAATTACCGCTCCATTTTAGTTATACATCTTTGCTCTGTTTATGAAATTGCGTTCCGGAAAAATCATTTTTCTTCTTATTTTCTCTTTATTATCATGCCGGCATCAAAGGCAATTTAACCAGGCCGATGCTTTATTTCAGCTGATGCCTGCCTCAGCAACCCACATCACTTTCAATAACCGGGTAATTGATGACCGGGATTTTAACGTTTTTAATTACCGCAATTTTTATAACGGCGGCGGTGTTGCCATTGGCGATATTAACAATGATGGCAAGCCGGACATATTTTTTACGGCCAACCAGGGGCAAAATAAGTTATATCTTAACAAGGGCAACTGGAAGTTTGAGGATGTAACTGCACGAGCAGGGTTAAAAGGCTATCCCAGGTGGCATACCGGTGTAACCATGGCTGATATTAACGGCGATGGCTGGCTGGATATCTATATATGCAACAGCGGGGGCCTTAAGGATGCTAACCGGGCTAACGAGCTTTACATTAATCAAAAAAACGGTACTTTTAAGGAGGAAGCTGTTGAATATGGCTTGGCCGACCGGGGACTATCTACCCAGGCAGTATTTTTTGATTATGATCATGATGGTGACCTCGATTGCTTTGTACTTAACAACAGCTACCGGGCCATTGACAGTTTTGGCTACAACCGCAACCAGCGTAATGTACGCGATACCATTAACGGCGACCGTTTTTACCGGAATGATAACGGGCATTTTACCGATGTAAGCGAGCAGGCAGGCATTTACGGCAGCGAAATAGGTTTTGGCTTAGGCATTGCCGCCGGCGACTTGTTTAATTCCGGATGGGATGACCTTTATATTTCCAACGATTTCTTTGAGCACGACTACCTTTACAAAAATCAGCATAATGGTAAGTTTAATGAAATTAGTAACGAGGCCATCAGGCATATGAGCCTTTCATCAATGGGTTCGGATATGGCCGATGTAAATAATGATGGCTACCTGGATGTTTTCACCACAGATATGCTGCCGGAAAACGATTACCGGCTCAAAACCACCACCAAGTTTGATGAATACGATACCTACAATGCCAAACTGAACAACACCTTTCACCATCAGTTTACCTCCAACTGCTTACAGCTTAATAATGGTGACGGCACTTTCAGTGAGATAGCCAACATGGCCGGGGTAAACGCTACCGATTGGAGCTGGGGTGCACTTTGCTTTGATTTTAACAACGATGGCTGGAAAGATATCTTTGTAAGCAACGGCATCAGCCGAGATTTAACCAATCAGGATTTCCTGTCCTATTTCAGCAGTACAGAGGTGATGAGCGAAATTCAGCATGGCGGATTCAAAGCTAAAACCCTGCTCGATAAAATGCCCAGAACGCCAATTACCAGTTATGGCTTTTTAAATCAAAAAAACTTACAGTTTAAAAATGCAAGCGAGCAGCTTGGGTTTTTCAGGGCAAGCTTTAGTAATGGCGCTGCTTACGGCGATCTGGATGGTGACGGTGATATGGACTTGATCGTAAACAACGAAAACGGAACTGCATTTGTGTATAAAAACACTACCTCCGAGCGTACACATGCCCGTTATATTAAGGTAAATTTAAGGGGTACCGGGGCAAATACTTATGGTATAGGAGCCAAAGTAATTGTGTATGCCAACGGCACACAGCAGATGCAGGAGCAGATGCCAACACGCGGATTTGAAAGCAGTGTAGAACCTGTACTAAATTTTGGCGTTGAAAAAAGCCAGAAAATTGATAGCCTGAAAGTAATATGGCCTGGCATGGAAATGCAGATTACAAGAAACATCAGTACCAACCAAGCCATTACATTACGGCAGGCAGATGCCCGCTTAAACTATATACCGGCAAATGCAGCAGTAAAGCCCTATTACAGTAACGTAACTTCAACCAATATTAAGGGAGATATTTACCACAAGGAAAATGATTTTAAGGATTTTGACGAGCAGCGCCTTATTCCCAAAATGCTGTCAACAGAGGGTCCTAAACTGGCGGTTGCTGATGTAAACGGCGATGGTTTGCAGGATTTTTTTATGGGCGGTGCTACCGGCGATACTGCAAAAATTTTTATACAGCAACCCAATGGCAGTTTCATTCAAAAAAAACAGCTTGCCTTTGAACAAGATAAAAATGCTGAAGATGTAGGCGCCCTGTTTTTTGATGCCGATCATGACGGCGATATGGATCTGGTAGTTGTAGCAGGCGGTAACCGGCAAAGTACAGACCCGCTCGATCAATTATCGAGGCTATATATTAATGATGGAAAGGGCAACTTTACACGTAAGCTTACCGGCTGGCCGCTTATTTCAATCAATGCCTCGTGCGTGCGCTTAAATAGTAGTAATGGCGATTTATTTATAGGGGCACGCAGCATACCGGGCTCTTATGGTATTGCCCCTTCTAGTCTGTTATTAAAAAACGACGGGCATGGCAACTTTACCGACGTTACACCAGCTAAAGCTCCCGACTTGTTAAAGTTTGGTATGGTGACTGATGCCCAATGGGCAGATATTGACGGTAAAGGCCAGAATTCATTAATTATAGTAGGTGACTGGATGCCTGTTACCATACTTAAATACATGAATGGCAAGCTAACAAAGGTAAAAGAATTGCCTAACTCTTCAGGCTGGTGGAACTGTTTGACAGTAGCTGATTTAAATGGAGACGGAAAGGAAGACTTCATAGTCGGCAATGCCGGATTAAATTCAAAGGTAAAGGCAGATGTTAATCAACCGGCAAAGCTTTACGTGTCAGATTTTGATAAAAACGGACAGGTGGAATGTATACCCGTTTATTATAAAACTGATGGCAAAGCATACCCGTTTAATCTGCATGATGACCTGGTTAAGCAACTGCCCTACTTAAAAAAGAAGTTTTTGCGCTACGATGCTTACGCCGGTAAAAGTATTGATGAAATATTTACATCGGAAGAATTAGAGAAGGCAGCAGTTTTGCAAGTTAATCAAACACAAACCTGTATATTCTACAATGAGGGTAACGGAGCATTTCATATGCAGCCGCTGCCTGCAAGGGCGCAATTTTCTCCGGTATTTAGCGTACTCCCTGTTGATATTAACAATGACGGCATTCAGGATTTGTTTTTAGGAGGTAACTTTTATGGCTTAAAACCCGAGGTTGGCCGCTATGATGCCAGTTATGGCGTAACTCTTTTAGGTACCGCTAAGCATGGGTTTAGATATCTTTCTTCTGCTCAAAGCGGTTTGAGCATGGCTGGTGAGGTTAGAGATATAGTGCAGGTTAATTCAAACGCAGGCAGGCAAATTATAGTGGCGCGAAATAATGATGCTTTACAGCTATTCAAAAAGATTAAATAATTTACTAAAGGAGTATTATAAAAAAGTAGAAAAATTGATTTGAATATTTACTTGATCAGTATCTGCATCAGGCAGCTTATTGTTCAGGTAGGTTTCGAAGGGCAAAATGGCCGATTGATAAGCATGATCCGTAAAATACTTTTGCATCGCGGCGTAAACCTTTGCCCTTTCCGAAAACCTGCCTTTATAATTAACGGCAAGCAGCTTTCCGTGCTCAGGCATTTTTACGAAAACAACAGCATGGCCTGCAGAAACTTCCTGGTTTACAAATAAGCCTACGTTGACCTGAGTTGAATCGGTACCTTTAGGTATATATTGAGCAATTACGGGTTGCAGCTGTTTAATGTTATGGGCTTTAACATAGGTTTGCAGCTGAGCCATCATAACTTTTGCGGTAACAAATTTATCCTTGGCAACCACAAGCCTACTTAACTCAATCAAGTTGCTTCCGGGTACTTTAATCTTTGTAGCTTTATAGCCATAATATAAGCTATCAGTCTCCATAAATCTTTTAAATTTCTCAGCCTGGGCGCCTGCCAAAGCTTTATCTGCCTTATTAAACAGGTAAGCAATCATGCTTCCCCGATAATTGATAACCATTACTGTCTTATCAGCAGCCTTGTCGGGCACAACAATATAATTGTAAGCAAAATTATCATAATAATTTCGCTCTTTAATGTAAAACATATTACCTGCGGGCCGTATGTTAAGCTCAATATCCGGTGTATTGATACTGAATGAATTGTTCTTTTTACGAACTGTAACTTTGTCGGAGTCAGCATGAAATGCTCTATTGATGTCCGGCCTCCAGTTTTCCCAGCTTTGCGGGTTGAGCAGCGCTGTATAGGTTTTTAAGAAAGGTGATTCAACAGTAATGGTCAGCTGCTGGTTAAAAGGGATAAAGAGAGCTGATAACAGAGCAACAAGTACTGCGAGTACAATAAATTTTATCTTCATCTGGTCGGGAAAGCAATTTTTTGGTGCTAAGTTAAGCCGTTTTAGTTATAAATATCGCTTGCCGGATGTGCGCTTGGTAATTAAACATTAACCATTAAAACAGCTTGCTTTGCTAAGGAGAAAGCAGTAATTTTATTAACTTTTATAACCCTGAATGTTTACTATGGAAATGAATACTTTTCATCAAAAGTTTCATTCACTTTGTATTTTGGTCAATTATCAGCCACCGCAATGTTCTTCGGCGGGGCTAATTATTATTGCCTGTAATTATACTATATAAATGAAGGCAGGTTTTCGGTGTTGGGTAACAAGCGTATTAATAGTTACAGGCATAACAGCCTGTAACCGCAGGTCAGCTGAAACACCCATATTCAGCTTATTACCTTCCTCGCAAACCGGCATTCACTTTATAAATCATATCAGCGACAGTGAGGCGCCGGGCATATTGGATTATCTGTATTATTACAATGGCGGCGGCGTGGCTGTTGGCGATGTTAATAATGATGGCCTGCCCGATTTATATTTTACCGCCAATAAAAAAGGCGGTAACAAGCTGTATATCAACAAAGGCAATTATCAGTTCCAGGATGTTACCGCCAAAGCCAATGTGGCCGGTACTGCCGACTGGTGCACCGGCGTAACCATGGCCGATGTTAATAATGATGGTTACCTGGATATTTATGTATGCGCCGTTGCCGGCAAATTAAATTTAAAGGGCCACAACATGCTTTACATAAATAACGGCAATGGTACATTTACTGAAAAAGCAGCCGAGTATGGCCTTGCCTTTTCAGGCTACTCCACGCAGGCTGCATTTTTTGATGCCGATCACGACGGGCGGCTGGATTGCTTTCTGCTCAACCAGTCCGATCATTCTGTAGCCCGCTATGGCGATACCTCGCTGAGGAAAACTCCGAGCAAGCCTGCCGGCAGTAAGCTTTACCTCAACAAAGGCGGCCATTTTACTGATGTAACTCAAAGTGCGGGTATTTACAACAGCGCGCTGGGTTATGGACTCGGAGTTGCCATCGGAGATTTAAATAATGATGGCTGGGAGGATATTTATGTAGGTAATGATTTTCATGAAAATGATTACTACTACATCAACAACCATAATGGCACCTTTACCGAAAGCGGCGCTAAACATTTTAATCATTATAGTCGCTTCAGCATGGGTAATGACATGGCCGATTTCAATAACGACGGCCAGCTGGACATTTTTACTGCCGATATGCTGCCCGGGGATGATCAGGTACTGAAAACCTATGGCGGGGATGAATCCTATGATCAGTATCAGTTTAAAATACTCAAGAGCGGTTTTCAATACCAATATTCGCGCAATTGCCTGCAAAAGAATTTAGGCAACGGCGAAGCATTCAGTGAGGTAGGCCTGATGGATGGCGTATCGGCTACTGATTGGAGCTGGAGCCCGCTCATGGCCGATTTTGATAATGATGGCATCAAGGATCTGTTTATTGCCAATGGCATTAAGCGCCGCCCCAATGATATGGACTATATCAGTTATATTTCTGATCTGTCCGTACAGGCAATGCTCACCAGCGGGCACCAGTCTGATAGTTTAGTGCTGGATAAAATGCCAACCGGCGAAGCCCATAGCTTCTTGTTTAAAGGCACCTCGGATGAAAAATTTACTGATCAGAGCACGGCCTGGGGTATTCAGGATGCCATGCTGTCTAACGGTGCTGCCTATGCCGATTTAAATAATAGCGGCCATCTGGATTTAATTACCAACAATATTAACCATGAAGCCTGCATTTATAAAAACATTGCCGGCGGAGCTAATTACATCAGCCTCAAATTTACCGGCAGGCACGATAATAAAAGCGGCATTGGAGCTAAGGCTTATATTTTTTGCGGCAGGCAAATGCAATATCAGCAGTTAATGCTTACCCGGGGCTTTCAGTCATCGGTAGAGCCAAAGCTGCATTTTGGCTTAAATACCTGCAAAAGGGCAGACAGCCTGCTGATTGTCTGGCCCGATCAAACCTATCAGATGATCAGGAATGTTAAAGCTAACCGGCTCCTGACTATTGATCAGCAAAACGCCGCCGGTCATTTTCAGCAAAACATTTTTTTTAAAAAACCTCCGGCATTGTTTGAGGATGTTACCGATGCTCAGCACATCAGCTGGAAACATCAGGAAAACCGGTATGTTGATTTTAATCAGCAGCCGCTTATTCCCCACATGTTATCGGCCGAAGGGCCGCGAATGGCTGTTGCCGATGTAAACCGCGATGGGCTGGATGATTTTTACAGCTGCGGCGCTAAGGGGCAGCCCGGCGCCTTATTTATACAGCAGCCTGCAGGCGGCTTCAAGGCATCTGCACAGCCTGCTTTTGAGGCTGATGCTGCCAGTGAAGATGTGGATGCTGCTTTTCTGGATGTGAATCAGGATGGCTATCCCGATTTATATGTAGTCAGCGGCGGGAATGAGCAGCCTGATGGCTCGCCTGAAC
Source organism: uncultured Mucilaginibacter sp. (assembly GCA_964241965.1). Classification (GTDB taxonomy): domain Bacteria; phylum Bacteroidota; class Bacteroidia; order Sphingobacteriales; family Sphingobacteriaceae; genus Mucilaginibacter. The sequence goes on along the minus strand of CAXTAP010000088.1, from coordinate 5,067 downwards.
TGGCCGACCGCCTGTACATCAATGATGGAAAAGGCAGCTTTAAACGTTCTGATCAGGTTCCGTCCATTAAATTAAACAAGTCAGCAGTTGCTGTTGCTGATGTAAATCACGATGGTTATCCGGATATTTTTACAGGCGGTGCGCCTGATGCCTGGGCCTTTGGCAAAATTCCGGAGTCGTACCTGCTGATGAACAATGGTAAAGGTGCGTTTCAAAAAGCTGCTCTGCCCGCCGAATTGAAATATGCCGGTATGCTGCGCTCGGCCGCCTTTGCCGACCTGAACAATGACGGCTGGCCCGACCTGGTAGTAGCCGGTGAGTGGATGCCGGTTAAAATCTTTATTAATCATCAGGGTAAATTAATTCAGCAGCATAACCCGGCAACAGATGCTCTTACCGGCTGGTGGCAGCGCATTGTGCTGGCGGATATTAACGGTGATGGCAAAACGGATATTCTGGCTGGTAATTACGGCTGGAACAGCAAACTACAACCAGATGCTGATAACCCGGTGAAGCTCTTTTTAGCTGACCCGGACAGGAACGGTACCATTGACCCATTGCTTACCTATAGCGTTCATCAAAAGGATTATACATTTTTAGGTAAGGGCGAGATTGAAAAACAGGTACCGCTGCTTAAAAAGAAGTTTTTATATTATCATGACTTTGCAGGCAAAACAGTTAATGAACTTTTTGGCGACTCATTAACCAATGCGCAGGTATTAACGGCCAGTACATTTACCTCTGGCGTTTTTATCAATGCCGGAAATGGTAAATTTAAATTTAAGGCCTTTCCGGCATCAGCGCAGGCAGCGCCTTTGTTTGGCTTGGCCCCTTTGCCCGGCAAGGATAAAGGCATACTGGCCGGCGGTAACTTTTCGGGTGTGCTGCCTTATGAAGGGCGGTACGATGCTGACTATGGCGATGTGTTACTGCCAAACAGCAAAGGCGGTTTTAAGTCGCTTTCCCCGGTAGTTTCCGGCTTCTTATTACGCGGTGAGGTGCGCGATATTAAACCGTTAAGAACAGCAGCAGGGCTTATATTTGCCGTTGCAGTGAACAATGAACCAATCAGGTTTTTTAAACGAAGAAATTGAATATGAACAAAGTACTTACACTAATATCAGCATTAAGCCTGCTTTGCGGCACTGCTGCATTTGCGCAGGACCCCTGGACTATCAGGGCCGATAAGATAGATCCGGCAAATTATTATGGCATTACTGTAGCCAACGGCATGATTGGCATCGTATCCTCACCCGAACCTTTTAAAGTGAAGAATGTAGTGCTGGCCGGCGCTTATGATTTGTATGGACGCGGCCGGGTAAGCAATTTTTTAAACAGCTTTAACCTGTTGAACAGCTACCTCGAAATTAACGGTAAACGCGTTGATGCCAGAAACATCAGCAATTTCAGGCAGGAGCTGGATATGCATACCGCTGCCTTTACCACCACCTTTGATTACGGCGATGAGGCCAGTATTAAATACACTTACTACTCATTGCGCCAGCTGCCTTTTACCGTACTGATGGATGTTTCAGTTACCGCTAAAAAGCCCATCAGCATTACTGCAGCCAGCGTAATGGAAACGCCGGATGCGCTGCGCGATGTACAGAATTATTATAATGAGATTGACCGGCCCCATGTAACCATCAGCTTGCTTACTTCAACGGCTAAAAGCCCTACCGGCAAGCTGCAGCTATGTGCGTCCAATACTTTTTTGTTCAGCGAGCCCCACGGCCAGGAACCGCGCATTATTCATGAAATGTGGGATAGTAATATGCACCTCATGAAATTCAGTAAAGCTATTGCCGCCGGGCAAACTTACCAGTATGCGGTAGCCGGCTCATCCATAACCTCTGCGCATGATGCCGACCCCTTGAATCAGGCCGAACGCCTTACTATGTTTGCCAAACTGGAAGGCAAGGCCCGGCTGATTGAATACCACCAAAAGGCCTGGAATGAGCTGTGGCAAAGCGACATCCAGATAGATGGAGACCCGCAGGCGCAGCAGGATATACACAGTATGCTGTATCACCTGTATTCTTTCTCACGCGCCGGAACCGCCTATTCTCCTTCACCTATGGGCTTATCCGGGCTGGGCTACAATGGTCATGTTTTCTGGGATGCAGATGTCTGGATGTATCCGGCCCTGCTGGTGCTGCATCCCGAAATTGCAAAATCACTGATTGAGTACCGTTATCAGCGTTTGGCTGCGGCTAAGCAAAACGCGTTTTCACATGGCTACAAAGGCGCTATGTTCCCTTGGGAAAGCGCAGACAGCGGCGTGGAGGAAACACCCGTTTGGGCGCTCAGCGGCCCTTTTGAGCATCATATTACTGCCTGCGTAGCGCTGGCTGCCTGGAATTACTACTGCGTAACGCAGGATAAGGAGTGGCTGCGCGAAAAAGGCTGGCCCATTCTCTCTGCCACAGCCGATTTTTGGGCGAGCCGGGTGGAGCGCAACGGCCCCGGCCATTATGACCTTAAGGATGTGGTAGCCTCAGATGAGTGGGCAGAAAATGTGGATAATGATGCCTTTACCAATGCGGCTGCCATTGCCAACCTGCAAAACGCGGCGGCGGCTGCCAGATTATTAGGCCTCAAAGCTAATGCCGACTGGCAGACAGTGGCACAGAATATTCCGATACTCAAGTTTCCGGACGGGGTAACCAAAGAGTTTGCAAGCTATAAAGGCGAAGGTATTAAGCAGGGTGATGTTAATTTGCTGGCCTACCCGTTAAAAACCATTACCGACCCTGCACAGATTAAAAAAGATTTAGCCTATTATGAAACCCGTGTACCCAACGAAGGCACCCCGGCAATGACACAGGGAATATTTGCGTTACTATATGCAAGGCTGGGTAACGGCAGCAAGGCATACCACTGGTTTAAGGATGCTTATGAGCCAAATTTGAACCCGCCGTTCAGGGTGATTGCGGAAACCAAAGGCGGCACTAACCCTTACTTTGCAACCGGTGCAGGCGGCATTGTACAAAGCCTGCTGATGGGCTTTGGCGGTTTGGATATTACGCCTGCCGGTATTAAACAGTTAAAGAGCAGCCTGCCGGGCAACTGGAAATCACTAACCATTACCGGCGTGGGCACTCAAAGAAAAACGTACACTGTAAAAAGATGATCTTAACTATCCGCAGCCATTACAAAGGAGTTTGGTTAAGCTGCACAGCAGCAATTCTGTTATTGGCTTCGTGCACCAAGCCGAGTTATGTAAAAATATTTCATAACCCGGCTTTGTACAGCAGTACTGTGCACGAGCTTAACACTGTGGTAATGGGAAACAACTTTACGCCGGTAGTTGCCTCGCGCAATTATGCGTATGCTACCATTGCCGGATATGAAGTAACCGCGGCTGGAGACCCCAGGCACTACCAAACGCTTGCCGGGCAGCTGAATGGCTTAAAGCCGCTGCCAAAACCGCTGCCTGATGAATTGATTGACTATCCCTATGCCTCGTTACTGGCGTTTTGCCAGGTTGGCCAGGCAGTTACCTTCCCGGAAGGAAGCCTCAGTTATTATACGGATAGTTTGCACCACATGGCCACTGCCAGTGGCATGCCTGCACAGATGATTGAAGGCTCGGAGCAGTATGCCAAAAGGGTGGCTGCAGCTATACTGGCCTGGAGCAAGGGCGATAATTACTTAAAAACACGCAGCGCGCCAAAATTCGCCTTAAATGACTCTATAGGCAGGTGGGTGCCTACGCCTCCCATGTATGCCGAGGCTGCCGAGCCGCACTGGGGCCAGATCAGGACGATGGTAATGCACAACGCGAGGGAATATGCTGCGCCGCCCCCGCCCGGATTTGATATTGCAGATAAAAGCAGTGCGTACTATCATGAGGTTGCCCTGATTAAAACTACCGGAGAACATCTTACCCCAGACCAGACACATATGGCCGATTTTTGGGATGATAACCCGCAAAAACTTAACGTGCAGGGGCATGTGCAGTTTATTACCAAAAAGTTTTCGCCGCCCGGGCATTGGCTCAGTATTACCGGTATAGGAGCCAAACAGGCAAAGGCAGATTTCAACACTACAGTATATGCCTATGCTAAAACGGCAATCGCCTTGTTCGATGCCTTTATTGAGTCGTGGGCAGCAAAATATACGTACAAAACAGCCCGGCCCGAAACTGTTATTAACAAGTATGTTGACTCTGAATGGCGGCCGCACCTGCAAACGCCTCCTTTTCCTGAATACACCTGCGGGCATTGCACCATTTCTGCTGCTGCCGCCGAAGCTTTAACCAGCGCCCTGGGCGACCACATAGCTTATCAGGACACCTCTGAACTGGAATTTGGCATCAAGAGCCGTTCCTACAAATCATTCAGGGATGCAGCTGATGAAACTGCGCTTTCCAGATTTTACGGAGGCATACATTTTCAAAATTCCTGCACAGTATCGCATAAGTATGGTAAGCTCGTAGGTGACTCGGTAGCAATTAAGTTAGTAATGAAGAAACGAGCGGGCTGATTCAATACATTACATCTAAATAAAATCTATATCTGTATGTCAGAATATCCAACAGTTAAAGACGTAAGTTTGGTAGGCACTTATCCAGCATTTGTAAAATCAGGTGGAGGTCTTGTTTGGGATGATGTGTTAGAATATCGGGTTTGGTGTCATCCTCACAATGGAGCGCCTGATATTGAAGATGGCGATGATTATTATTATGTATTTAATAATTACGAAGAGGCACTTAAATTTTCAGAAGATAATGCCGGCTCAGAAGCCCCTTTAGCTCTTGTATTACAAGAGGAATATATAAATGAGCTTAGTCCAAGAAATTATGTTCATGTCAAAGAAAAAAGAATTACGGAGTGGCCAGTTGAATTTTTAAAACGTCCGAAAAGAAATGCTAATACTATTCCCAATTTTCTCTCACCCTATGCTCCAAATAACCGATTAGACATTTTACGAGGACTGGTATAAACACCTTGTAATTAAAAAGATTTCAGCACATTAAGCTTAGGTAATGCTTTATATGTATGAGTTATAAAATACACAGGTTCAGTATAAACTGAACCTTTGCTGTAAACTGTCTATTCCTTT
>CAXTAP010000087.1:0-13290 GCA_964241965.1 uncultured Mucilaginibacter sp. | reverse complement strand
TAATGTATCTGCCAGTTAATGGCTTCCTTGCCTTCCTCAGCCAAAATTTCGTTGGTTTTTGAAAAGTGGCGGCAGCCGAAAAAACCATTGTCTGCAGAGTAAGGTGAAGGGTGGGCTGCCCGAAGCACATGATGTTTGCTTTCATCAATCAGTTCTGTTTTGGCCTGCGCAAATTTTCCCCACAATAAAAATATAATGCCTTCCTTTTCGTCAGACAGCTTTTTGATCACCGTATCTGTGAAAATTTCCCAGCCCTTTTTTTGGTGAGAGCCGGGTTTGCCGGCCTGCACGGTTAGCGTAGCGTTCAGCAGCATTACGCCCTGCCCGGCCCACTCGGTTAAATCGCCGTGGGCGGGCATGGTAAAGCCAGGTATATCGGTTTGCAGTTCCTTGTAAATATTTTTAAGCGATGGGGGAATGGTGATGCCCTTATGTACAGCAAATGATAGCCCGATAGCCTGATTAGCGCCATGATAAGGGTCCTGCCCTAAAATAACCGCTCTAACATTGGTGAACGGCGTTTTGTTGAAGGCATTGAATATATCGCTGCCTTTGGGATACACTTTAATGCCTGCTTCTTTTTCACTTGTTAAAAATTCGCGCAGCTTAACCATGTAAGGCTTATCAAATTCTTCGTGCAGTTCATTAAGCCAGGAAGATTCCAGATCGATTGCCATAAATATTTATACTGATAATTGCTTAACCGTGCAAATAAACAGATATTTGCGTTTTAGTTTTAAATTACAAATGATGTTAAATATTGTTCGGCTGATTATAGCTTGTATTGTAATGGGCGGCGCTATTGCACTCATGGTTTTTGGCCATTGGGGCTGGGGCGTGCCTTTATTCTTAATTGGCGGTATAGTGCTGCTCAGCTTCTTCTTTAATGAAAACATGATTATTGCCCAATACTTTCTGCGCAAGGAAAATACTGCCGAAGCTGAAAAATGGCTGCTAAAAATCACTGATTACGAGAAGCAGCTCTACAGAGGTCAGCATGGGTACTATCAGTTACTGCTGGGCTTAATTGAATCGCGCAAGGCGCCGCTGAAATCAGAAAAGTATTTTAAGAAGGCGCTCTCGCTGGGCATGACGATGTCGCACAATACCGCGTTGGCTAAGCTAAGCCTGGCCGGCATATCAATGGCCAAACGGAACAAGCGTGAGGCCCAGATGTACCTGACCGAAGCCGGTAAGGAAGATAAAAACAAGCTGTTGGCTGAGCAGATAAAGATGATGAAGGGGCAGCTGGCTCAAATGGATAAGCAGGTGCAACGCGGATTCAGGAATTATTAATTAAGCGCCTTTCAGATAAAGAAAAATAGCTTGTTTGCAGATACTGCAAACAAGCTATTTTTCTTCCAGGCTGCCAAAGTATTCGGGCTCGGCTGTGTTGCTTTTATTTAATTCAGGATAATAACGGCCTGCCCCCTGTGGTTCGTCCTCGTCGGATGGTTTAGCCACCTCCACAATTTTGAGCAGGGTACGGATAAAATTTAAACTGAACTTATTGCGGTCTAATTTTATTAAAAATTCTTTCTCGGTTATTTCAAGGGCAGAATACATAGCTATGTAGTTTTTATAAAGCTATATGCCGCAGGTAAACTTGAAGTGATGATTATATTAAGTTTTGATTAAATGTAATTGTTATGATGCATTACTTCGTGAAGATATATCGTCATGAAAAACGAATTATCTGCAACGGGTAAAATTACTTCAGGTAAAACTAACTGTTCGCTGCTCATAACAACGAGCCGGTAAAACAGAGGTTATCAACCTTACTCAAACCAGGCCATTACACTTTCTTTGGTGGGCAGGGTAATATCCAGCTTCAGTTTTTTACGCATACCGCCCAAATCATTATATACTTTATTGGGGCTGGCCGCTTTTAATTCCTCTACGGTATTAAAGCCCATTTTATTAATGACCGGCACCCATTCAGCAGGTACGCCAATGTTTACAAAATCCTCAATGGTAACTATCTGGGCCTTTTTCTCTGCGCGCATCTGCGGAAAAAATAACACTTCCTGTATGGTGCTTTGATTGGTCATGAGCATGACCAGGCGATCAATACCAATGCCCAGGCCCGATGTGGGCGGCATGCCATATTCCAAGGCGCGCAAAAAATCATCATCCATTGCCATGGCCTCCTCATCACCGCGGCCGGCCAGCAGCAGCTGATCTTCAAAACGCTCACGCTGATCGAGCGGATCATTTAATTCCGAATAGGCGTTGGCAATTTCCTTTCCGTTCACAAACAATTCAAAGCGTTCTACCAGGCCATCTTTGCTGCGGTGCTTTTTGGCCAGCGGCGTCATCTCGATAGGGTAATCGGTGATGTAAGTAGGCTGTATCAGGCTGGCTTCTACCCTGGCGCTGAATATCTCATCAATCAGCTTGCCCTTGCCCATGCTGCTGTCGGCTTCAATAGCCAAATCGCGGCAGGTTTGGCGCAGCGCACCTTCATCCATGGCTGATACATCAATGCCCGTATATTTCAAAATTGATTCATACATAGACAGCTTTTCATACGGCCCGGCAAAATCAATATCATTGTTGCCCACCTTTACTACCGCTGTGCCATGCACGGCCCTGGCAACGCTTTCCAGGCATTCCTCCACCATGGCCATCATCCAGACGTAGTCCTTGTAGGCTACATAAATCTCCATGGCGGTAAATTCCGGGTTGTGGGTTCTGTCCATACCTTCGTTGCGGAACATTTTGCCAAACTCATACACACCATCAAAACCGGCCACAATCAGGCGCTTTAAATACAACTCGTTGGCTATGCGCAGGTAAAGCGGCATATCCAGCGTATTGTGGTGCGTACTAAAGGGCCGTGCCGCCGCACCGCCGTGTACAGCCTGCAGAATGGGCGTTTCTACCTCCATCCAGCCCTTGCTGTTAAAGTAATTGCGCATACTGCTGATTACTTTGGAGCGGTTGATGAAAATCTGCTTGTAATCCGGATTCACCGTTAAATCAACGTAGCGCTGGCGGTAACGCAGTTCCGGGTCGGTAAAGCCATCGTAAATATTGCCCTGTTCATCGCGCTTTACCACCGGCAGCGGTTTCAGCGCTTTGGAAAGGATGGTCATTTCCTGCACATGCACCGAGATTTCGCCGGTTTGCGTTAAGAACACAAAACCTTTAATGCCGAGATAATCGCCTATATCCAGCAGTTTTTTAAAAACGGTATTGTACAGGGTTTTGTCTTCGCCGGGGCAAATATCATCGCGTTTAATATACACCTGGATGCGGCCGCTCGAATCCTGAATTTCGGCAAATGATGCATTGCCCATGATACGGCGGCTCATGATACGCCCTGCCAGCGTAACTTGCTGATAGGCATCAGGGTTGCTGCCGTAATTTTCTTTAATGTCCTTAGCAGATGCGGTTACCTCAAAGGCTTCGGCGGGGTAGGGGTTGATGCCCAGCGCCCGCAATTGCTGCAGGGATTCGCGGCGTATAATTTCCTGTTCAGACAAGGCTGCAATACTCATGGTTAAAGCGGTAGTTAAAGCTGCAAAAATAGCTTTTTTCGCTGTAGTTCAACGCTGATTACAAACAGTAATTACAGGCAAATTGATCCGGCTGAATCTTCGGGAGGCAAAACTTATTCGTCAACACACCGGCCTGTCCGGGTAATTGCAGAGCGAACTGTTTGGTACTACTCAAAAACGGGCAACTACTTAAATTAAAATATTTCGCCTAAGTTTACAAAGAAACCGCTTGAGCCGCGTATGCCAACCGCATAATCCAGGCAGATGTTGGTATTGGAGTGCTTATTCACCTTAACCCGCAGGCCGGTACCCGCCGCAGGCGCAAAGCTATCAAACTTATTATTAATGGAGTTTGTGAACGACTGCCCGTTGGCGAACACAACGCCTCCCAGTAAGCCGTTGGAGGTAATGCCAAAGCGGTACTCACTTTCAAGATATAGCATATCCCGTCCGCGAAAGCGGCCCTGAATGTAGCCGCGGCCGCTGTTATTGTAAGTATCCTGCCCGGTAGCCGGCAAATCCAGATAGGGTGTTTGCGATGAGCTTAACCAAACCATGCTCCAGAAAGCCAGTATATTATTTGAGCCTTCTGCCGGCCTGAAATATTTACGCACATCAATCAGCAGTGAGCGCCAGTTGGTATTACTGCTTAACGCGGTTGAATTTTGCCGGTAAATGATACTGGCATAACCGCCATTGTGCGGGTTAATAGCGTTCTTGCGGTTATCGAACAAAAAATTCAGCAGCAAGCCGGATGATTTTGTGGCCGTGTTAGCGCCATATTTTTCAAAATCGTGGTTAGTATCGGCGGGGCTGGCGCCATCTGTAATTTTATAATGGTAATCGTAGTTGTAGCCCAAGCCCAGATACACATCGCCAACCACCCTTTTAAAGTAAGTGCCGTAAATCCGCACATAATTATATACCAAATCCCGGTCATCAGCATCGGTACTCTGTGTGCCCAGCCCGTAATCGTCGGTAGGGTACTTCTCCCACCTGATATCGGTAGTGAACTTATAACTATTATCAGGTCCCCAGATTTCAGAACGGTTAATAAAGATAAGCTGGCTGCGCGTATCAACCACGAACTCTCCGTTCAGAAAGGAAAGATTCTCTGTGCGGGCCTTGCTGGTGTAAAAAGCTACGTTGGCCACCACGTCGGCAGCAAACCCGGTTGATAGCGAGTACCCGACAGAAGGCACTACGGAAAAATTTAAACGCTGTGCAGGGCGGATCGGATGCTTTAAGGTATCGCGGTGGAATATTTTGTGCAGCACATCATAGGCATCAATCTGTTTTGATGAATCAATCAGCGGCCCATGTGAAGACGAGCTGTCAGCCACCGGCAGTTTGCTTTGAGCCATACTTGTATAGTTCAGTAACAAGGAGAACAATGAAGCGGCTGCAAATAATTTTAGGAAATGTTTCAAAAGTTTGAGATTATAGGGCAAAAAGAAAAGCTTTTTTGTATGAAACTGAACACGTCAAAATCACAATACTCTCGTTGAAACATAAAAGCATAGTAAATGATTGATGCCAGATTGAATAAAGTAAAAAAGCTGCCCTTTACGGGCAGCTTTTTTACAATAGACTGAATATTTTGATTTAATTAAATATATTATTCAGGTTGATATAGCCTGCTGCGGTATTGCTGTACCAGTCTGGGTATGATGAACCACCGGAGGCAGCCCAGTCGGCAAAATGCAGATAGGTATCATTAATATTCTTTCCTTCAACCGGGTAGGCAAATGGTGAAAAGAAGTTTAGTGCCCAGGGCATATTCACTGATGACAGATAGTACTTGCCGCTTGCCGGTGCTGAGGTGTCATCACTTGTACCAAACAGCTTTGTATTGGCCAGATCAGTAGGAGCGTAGCCTGGCAAATGTATCTCATAGCCTCTGCGCATGTTACTGATGAGGAATGGATTAAAACCTAGTAAGGGAAGATCAATAGGAGAGGTAAAAGTCACCTTAACTGAGATGGTTTTACCTGTTGCCTTGCCGATGCCGGCAACTGTGTTAATCAGTCCCGACGAGTTACTGCCGGTAAATAATGATGAGTGATTATCAAAGGGGATAATAACTGCCTTAGTTTGCCCGGCTTCAACACCGTTGGCTGCGAAGGAGATATAATTATTGGTGGCAACCTGGCCGGTTACCGACTGCACAGCCGATGGAGCTACAGGTAATTGCATACCAAAACCGTTATGATAAATAGCGCCGGCTGCCAACCCGACAAAGTCGCTGGTAAAATCAAGTATTTTGTTCTGAGCGTTGGCTACAAACGTGAACCTGTAGTTTAGCACAAGGTCGTTCATGTCATAGTCGCCTTTTGCCGGCCAGTTATCTTCAAAGGCAAGGCTCCCATATCCGGTTTGTGAAGGGAAGTAGTAAATGTAGGCACGTGCGGGATCTGTCGGGAATTTATCCAGTGCATCAATTACGCCATCGCCGTCTGTATCTTTGCCTTTATCTACAACGGGCACACCCGATGTTGATAAGGCAGTGATGGGGTTGGCCGTTGCGTAAAATACCACATCATTAAAGTCATTGTCTGAGCTGCCGGTTTGCCTGTTTAAATCTTCAAAGCCTACTAAAAGCAGTTTGTCATCATCATCATACAGCGTTACGGTATGCTTTTGCAGAGATGCGGTGGTTTCAGGATTCAGAGCAGCATCCGAGAAAAACTTGGTATTATCAAGATTAATGCCTGAGCCGTTCCAGCCATTTGAAATCAAAACAAAGCCGATGGAAGTGCCTGCAGAGAAAGTACCTATTTTTACCTTATCTCCTGATTTCAAACCGCCGCCTGAGCCATAATTCGAAGTATTAGGAAATACAATGGTAGCATTGGTAACAGCGCTGACTGTGGCAGGAGCATGGCCTGTAGGGTATGTATAGTAAGCCAGCGTATTTTTATTAACGGCACCTTCAGAAACATAGGTAATCCAAACGTCAAAGGTTGAAGTTAAATTAATATCTGCACGAGCAGATGAGTTTAAATAAAATGGGTGAATATCTGGCACAGCGTAACCTTCAGGAAGCGATGCGTTAACATACTTCAGCAGGTTAGAGCTGATGGCGTCAGGCGTTGCCGTAAGGTAAGCCGGACGGCCTAAATTCAGCGGATAGTCGGAAGTGTTAAGAACGGCATCCGATGTGGAAGCATAAGGGCTTGGGTAAGCAAATGTTATACCTGACGAAGCCGCCGCTGCTACCCGCCCATGCAAGGCAGACAATACTGTGCCGGAAGGGGCTGGACTTTGCGTGATAGCTTGTGCCTTGATATCGCCGCTGAAACCGTTGGCGCCGCCGATAGTTGCGTTAACGGTGTTGCTGGTTGAAATAACTGCCTGGGCGTTGCGCATTAAACCCACATAAGCCGGATCAATGATGAGGCTTGATGCCGAGGTTGGCACTGTAACTGTGCCTTCCAGTTTACCATTGCTGTTGGTAACGCCCTTATAAACCGGCGAGGTTGAACCGGGCACATAAACGTTTACCACAACACCGGCAATTGCTGCATTGCTATTAGTATTAAGCGTTAAATTAAGGTTTACATCTTTGGTGGTTTTAAAGTTAAAGCCATCGGGCGCAACCTTTGATGTGCCCGCATTCGGCGAGCCATCGTCGGATTTCAGCGGCTTTTTGCAGGCCGTAAAGGCAACCGCTGCAGCCAGCAGGGAGTAAGTAAAGATTTTTTTCATTCGTAATTTAATTTGTTAGGTATTCATTGATAAAAAACTGTTGCATAACTAAGAAATCGCCAACCATAAAGCCGGGGCAGAATACAAGCTGTTGTTTGAATACTCATCCTGTTAGTGCAGCTGCTGTTTACAGTCAGCTGCACCGGTTATGCCCGGTTCAGGCACTTTTACGAAGAAAATATTACGAAGTTTTACAGAATGAGCTTTGAGCGCGAGTTTTATCAGCCAGTAGTGTTCATTTGAGCATTAATTTAACCAATGCTGTCTGCGTACATTATGATTTAAGCCGTTGGTTAACATTGCTGCTTTGGTGTAACAGCAATGTTACATTTCTTGATATATGATAAGTATTTAAAAGCCTCATTACATTTTATCCGTTGTGATTAATAAATAAAGAGAAGGAAGACTACCGCCGCCTGCAGAGCAACACTTGATTTGATGAAAAAAATCAGTTATTATTTGCCAAACGTGGCAATATCATTTCAGCAATTTGTCCTTATTTAAACAAGTCAAACTGCTGGCTTACGTTTTCTGCATTATCTACCCTTATCTTGTTAACCAGGATGTGCGCCTGCCGGGTGGGTTCAGGAATGCGGTAACCTTTAAGGCAGCACTTTATGATGTTTACGCTTTGTTCCATGGTTATTAAATGCCCGGGCGATATAAATACGGGGTTACAGTTGCGTTTGCTGCGCAGTGCAGTACCGATGATTTCCTGCTTATCATACATCAGGCTTTCAGCGCCTGCCTCGTTGGCCGGGTCTTCATAGCGGCCAAACAGGCGGCTTTTAGCGCTGCCAATGGTCGGGGTGTTGGTAATTACACCGAAATGCGAGGCTATACCCATACGGCGGCGGTGAGCAATGCCTTGTCCATCAAGCACCAGCACGTCTGGTTTAGCAGCTAATTTGTTCCAGGCCTCCAGGAGGGCAGGCACTTCGCGGAACGCCAGCAAACCGGAAATATAGGGGAAACCAGTGCGGCTGACAGCAGTACTGTGCCCGATGATTTCCATTGAAGGATAACGGAGCAAAACAATACCGGCATAAACAACCTCAGAGTTTTTGTTAAATGAAATATCGCTGCCGGCAATGATTTTTATATCCTTGCTGAGCGGCTGCAGCTTAATCTGGTGCCTTAGCTCCTGTTGATAAGCAATGGCCTGTTCGGCGGTTAACTGTTCATATTCGGAGGGTTCCATACCTGCTGTAAACAAAAAATCCCCGGCTTGGTTAGCAGAGGATTTTTAAAGGGTTAACCTAAATACGATTTCAGAATTTTGCTTCTGCTGGTGTGCCGGAGCCGCTGCAGTGCCTTATCCTTAATCTGCCTTACCCGCTCACGGGTCAGGTTGAATTTTTCGCCTATCTCTTCCAGCGATAGCGGATGGTTGCTGCCCAGGCCAAAGAACAGCACAATAATTTCGCGCTCGCGCTCAGTTAAGGTAGAAAGTGAACGCTTAATTTCTTCTGAAAGCGACTCATTAATCAGGATAGAGTCGGTATTGGGCTCCTGGTTTTCCAGTACATCCAGCAGCGTGTTTTCTTCGCCCTGCACAAACGGCGCATCCATAGATACATGGCGGCCCGAATTGCTCAGCGTATCTGATATTTTATCTACAGTAGTTTCCAGTATGTCGGCCAGCTCTTCGGGAGATGGCTCACGCTCGTATTCCTGTTCCAGCTTTGAAAATGCCTTGCTGATTTTACTTAATGAACCTACTTGGTTCAGCGGCAGGCGCACAATGCGCGATTGCTCGGCAATAGCCTGCAGAATTGACTGGCGTATCCACCAAACGGCGTATGATATAAACTTGAAACCCTTGGTTTCATCAAAGCGTTTGGCCGCCTTAATTAAACCCAGGTTCCCCTCGTTAATTAAATCGCCCAGGGTAAGGCCCTGGTTTTGATATTGTTTAGCAACCGATACCACGAAACGTAAATTGGTTTTAGTTAAACGTTCCAAAGCGGCCTGGTCGCCTTCGCGTATTTTTTGGGCAAGTATTACTTCTTCCTCAGCAGTAATCAGGTCAACCTTACCAATTTCGTGAAGATATTTATCTAACGATTGTGATTCACGGTTGGTGATGGATTGAGTTATCTTGAGTTGTCTCATCTACTTATTTACCTCGATTCTTGTGTGTACGAAATGAACGTGCAAAGGTACAAAAAGTTATGGATTTTTTATAGTTATATTTTATAATTACATAATGATTATGTATTATGCCAAACTGCCCACCTGAGGCCTTTTTTTTAAAGAGCTGCGCATTATTTATTGAGTTCGGCCGTAACGGTTATAGCACTTCAGAAAGCCTGAAAGTTTCGGCAAGGCGTATGCCTTTGTCGGTCTGCTGCAGGGTACAGCATTCATTTACGGGGTCGTGCTCAAAAAAGAGAATATACTTATTGTCTGCGGCTTCAGTCAGAAACTGCTTCTTTTCGAGCAGTGTTTGCAGCGGGAACATGTCATAGGCCATTACATAGGGAACGGGCAGGTGCCCGGCGGACGGCAGCAAATCGGCCATATATAACAGGGTGCGCCCGCGGTAGCTGATCTGCGGCAGCATCATTGCTTCAGTATGGCCTGATACAAAGCGTATCCTGACGGATGGCGTAAGGCTGATGCCGTCATACGTGTCAATAAATGTTAGCTGCCCGCTTTCCTGTATGGGTAGAATATTTTCCTTTAAAAAGGATGCCTTCTCGCGGTCGTTGGGGTTAACGGCCCAGTTCCAGTGCTTCTGGTTGCTCCAGTAAGTAGCGTTTTTAAAAGCCGGCCTGAGCTGCCCGTTGCCATCAATTATAATGGCGCCGCCCGCATGATCAAAGTGCAGGTGCGTTAAAAACACGTCTGTAATATCATCCCGGTGAAAGCCGTGCTGCGCTAATGATTTATCGAGGGTGTCGTCGCCATGCAGATAATAATGGCTGAAAAATTTCTCGCTCTGCTTATTGCCGATGCCAGTATCAATTAAAATCAACCTGTTTTCGTCCTGTATCAGCAGGCAGCGCATGGCCCAGGTACACAAATTACTGGCATCTGCCGGATTGGTTTTATTCCAGATAACCTTGGGCACTACACCGAACATAGCGCCGCCATCCAATTTAAAATAGCCGGTGCTGATGGCGTAGAGGTTCATTGCTGTTAAAGTTAAAACTAAAAAAGTCAAAATCCAAACAGCCGTATCAGGGCCATCCGGATTCTGACTTTCAGTATTTATACCTCCCTTACAAATGTATCACTTCATCATAGGCTGCGGCGGCAGCTTCCATAATGGCTTCGCTCATGGTAGGGTGAGGGTGGATAGATTTAATAAGTTCGTGCCCGGTAATTTCTAGTTTGCGGGCAACTACAATTTCGGCAATCATTTCAGTAACGTTATGGCCCAGCATGTGCGCGCCTAACAGCTCGCCGTATTTGGCGTCAAAAATCAGCTTGATAAAGCCATCCTTAGTGCCGGCTGCGCTGGCCTTGCCCGATGCGGAGAATGGAAACTTGCCTACTTTCAGCTCGTAACCTGCCTCGCGGGCGGCCTTTTCAGTATAACCAACTGACGATACCTCAGGCAGGCAGTAAGTACAACCCGGTATATTGCCATAATCAACAGGATGAGGGTTTAAGCCTGCAATTTTCTCAACGCAGGTAATACCCTCTGCCGATGCCACATGTGCCAGCGCCTGGCCCTTCACAATATCGCCGATGGCATAAATGCCTTCTACATTGGTACGGTAATAATCATCTACCAGCACCTTACCCTTATCATGTTTTACGCCGGCTTCTTCCAGGCCGATGCCTTCCAGATTAGTGGCAATACCAATGGCCGAAAGCACAATGTCGGCCTCCAGCACTTCAGTGCCGGCGGCTGTTTTTACGTTTACCTTGCACAAGTCACCGCTGCTGTCAACCGATTCTACGGTGGAGCCGGTCATGATGTTGATACCCTGCTTTTTCAAAATGCGGGCCAGCTGCTTTGATACTTCTTCGTCTTCCAGCGGCACAATGTTATCCAGAAATTCAACTACCGTTACTTGGGTACCGATAGAATTGTAAAAGTAGGCAAACTCAATGCCGATAGCGCCCGAACCCACCACTACCATGCTTTTGGGCTGCTGAGGCAGCACCATAGCCTGGCGGTAACCGATAACCTTTTTGCCGTCCTGCTTCAGGTTGGGCAATTCACGCGAGCGGCCGCCGGTAGCCAGGATGATGTGTTTGGCGGTATGCTCGGCAACCGTGCCATCCTCGGCCTTAACTTCAACTTTGCCCTGGCCTTTTAATTTGCCAAAGCCCATAATCACGTCGATCTTGTTTTTCTTCATCAAGAACTGAACGCCCTTGCTCATGCCGTCGGCCACGCCGCGGCTGCGCTTTACCATGGTGCCAAAGTCGGGCTGGGCGCTGCCTTCCACCTTAATGCCATACTCAGCAGCATGGTTAATATATTCAAATACCTGCCCGCTTTTAATAAGCGCCTTGGTGGGGATGCAGCCCCAGTTAAGGCAGATACCGCCTAATGATTCCTTTTCAATTACCGCGGTTTTAAGCCCCAGCTGCGAAGCGCGGATAGCCGCTACATAACCGCCGGGGCCTGATCCGATAACAATAACATCGTAGTTCATATAGTAAAATTGTTTTTAAGCTTTTCAGCCGCGCAAAATTAAGCAAAAAGCATGATAATTAAGGCAGGGCTTCAACGGCGGCAATTTAACGGAAAAATACGGCTGTTAAATAATACCGGCAGGTGTTTACTTAACTAAATGACAACAAAATGCCGGTGCTGTTGACAGAATGTTGAAAACCCCGGTATATTGTTAACACAAACTTAACATTGGTAATGAAGTGATTATCTATATTTGCAGAAATTTTGATCATTTAAACAAGTATTAAACTAAAACAAGCAAAGTATGAGGAAGTTTTTACTCCTGATTTTACTGGCCGCGGGTGTGACGTTTCTGTGCAGCAAGAATGCATCGGCCCAGGGCGTTACTACTGCCTACCTGAATGGTATTGTTACCGATACCAAAGGGGAAACAGTACCCGGCGCTACCATTACAGCCACCCACACGCCAACCGGAACTGTGTACTCCACACAAAGCCGTTCCGACGGCCGGTTCAACATTCCGAATTTACGTGTTGGCGGCCCTTACACCGTTAAGGTATCATTTATCGGCTACCAGAACTTCATTCAGGAAAACATCAACCTGTCTATCGGTCAGGATCAGCGGGTTGATGCCAAGCTGCTGGATAACACCACCAACCTTAAAGAGGTTACCGTTACCGCGGCACAAAGCAAGGTGATCAACTCCTCGCGCACCGGTGCACGTGAAACCGTAAGCCGCAGCCAGATTGATAATTTACCAACCATCAGCCGTTCCCTGTCGGACTTTACCAGCCTGACGCCTTCTGCCAACGGCCTGAATTTCGGCGGCCGCAGCAGCACGTACAACAATTTAACGGTTGACGGCGCCCTGTTCAATAACTCTTTCGGTTTATCCGGCACGCTGGGCGGCCAAACCAATTCTCAGCCCATTTCGCTGGATGCGATTGATCAGATACAGGTTGATATTGCGCCTTTCGACGTTCGCCAGGGTAACTTTACCGGCGCGGGTATCAATACCGTGGTAAAATCGGGTACCAATACCGTGCGCGGTACCGCTTATGATTTTATACGCAACACCGCCCTGACCGGCTATAAAACCGGAAACGTGCAGATTACGAAGGTTCCGTTCGGCTATCGCCAGACCGGTTTTGCTATCGGCGGCCCGATCATCAAAAATAAATTATTCCTGTTTGTATCAGGTGAGGAGGAGCGCATCCAAAGGCCGGCCAATACTTATGTGGCTACAGGCTCGGGTGCAACCGGCCAGGTATCTAATGTAACCGCAACTACGTTGGATGCCATCAGCAACACCTTGAAGAATAAATACGGTTATGATCCGGGCCCGTACCAGAATTATAACTTCAATACCTTCAGCAATAAGCTGACGGCCAAGCTGGACTGGAACATTGACAAAAACAATGTGCTGAGCGCCAAGTATTTTTACCTGAAATCATACGCGGACCAGCCGCCAAGCAACTC
>CAXTAP010000086.1:6737-13537 GCA_964241965.1 uncultured Mucilaginibacter sp. | reverse complement strand
GTATTTTACAGTTATTACAGGTTAGCTTCTGATGAAAGGGTAGTTATCCTCTACGTAAACATCGGTATAAAGCTCGGAAGGTTCAGGCCAGGGCGATTCTTCAGAAAACTTCACCGATTCATCAACGATACCCTTAATCTTCACGTCCATATCGTCAAACCATTGCTCGTCGGCATAGCCTTCTTTCAAAATGGCCTCCCTGGTAATTTCAATCGGGTCTTTGGCTTTATAGCTTTCCACTTCCTCCTTGGTACGGTATTTTTGCGGGTCAGACATGGAGTGGCCCTTGTAGCGATAGGTACGCATTTCTAAAAACGTCGGGCCATCGCCTTTGCGGGCGCGTTCCACAGCTTCGTCCATAGCGGTGTGCACAGCCACCGGGTCCATTCCGTCAACCGGTGAGGAAGGAATACCGTAGGGAATACCCAGCTTATAAATATCGGTATCGGCCGTAGAGCGCTCTACCGAGGTACCCATGGCATAACCATTATTTTCACAAACAAAAATAACCGGCAGTTTCCACAGGGCTGCCATATTGAAGGTTTCGGTAAGTGCGCCCTGGCGTACAGCGCCGTCGCCCATGTAGGCTACACAAACGCTGTCGGTGCCTGCATACTTTTCGGCAAAGGCAATACCGGCGCCCAACGGCACCTGCCCGCCCACAATGCCGTGGCCGCCAAAAAACTTGTTCTCCTTGTCAAACATGTGCATGGAACCGCCTTTGCCTTTGGAGCACCCGGTGGCCTTGCCGTAAAGTTCGGCCATTACCGCATTAGGGTGCGTACCCTTAGCCAGGGCATGTGCGTGGTCGCGGTAAGCGGTAATCATGCTGTCTTCGTGGCGCAAAACAGATATAGCGCCGGCCATTACAGCCTCCTGGCCTATATATAAATGACAAAAACCTCTGATTTTTTGCTGCCCGTACAGCTGCCCGGCTTTTTCCTCGAACCTGCGCATTAAAAGCATAGACTCATACCACTTCAGGTAGGTATCTTTATTAATTTCGATCGAACTCATTTGTTAAACAACCAGTTTCTTTATTTTCAGAATGCGCAAATCTAATTATATCCTTGTGAAAAAGAAAACTGCAACGCGTTTGTTATAAAATTATCCCGGCAGGAACAACCTGTTAATTAGGAGCTTCAAAAAATTAACTTTAGAAAAATAAACTTTCTGATTTGATTTTTTCGAAACTAATTATAGATTTGTATCGTTCAACAGACAACAGTGTCCAGATTAATAAACAACGATTAAAGTAAACCCTGAAATTAAGCGATTTAATGAGAAAATTAACACTTTCTATTGCCTTAACTTTGAGCATCTTAGCTTCACAAGCACAAACAAAAAGCATTCCAAATAATACCGATGATAAAGACGATCAGGAATCCTTAGCTAAGGATTATTTTTCGCAGATTATGGGTGTTGCCACTTCTGCTACCTCAAACGTAAAACTTTTTCAATTTGTGTACGACTGGATTGGTACCCCTTACCACCTGGGAGGCGATACCAAGCGCGGCATTGACTGTTCAGGCTTCGCCTATCAGCTTTATAATAAAGTATTTAACACTGCCATCGGCAATAACAGTCGCAATATTTTCAGCATGGTTAACCCGGTTGATAAGGAGGAGCTGAAGGAAGGCGATTTGATTTTCTTTAAAATACACAGCCGCTCCATTACACATGTGGGCGTTTACATCGGCGATGGAAAGTTTGCCCACGCTTCCTCAAGCAAGGGCGTCATGATCAGCCACCTGGCCGACCCTTACTGGGAAAGATACTACTACAAAGGCGGGCGTTTACTGTCCGACAATAAATAAAAGCACTTACCAATTATAAATCAGAAGGCCCCTTGTCAGGGGCTTTTTTTGTGAGATGTGCTCTGGCTTCCTTGTAAAAAGCCAGTGTAACGGCATTAGGTGTACTATCGCCCTTACACCTCGTCCTTAGTACCCTTTACCAAACCGATGCCCGAAAAGAAGAACAGCAGGGCTATGAACCCCACTACAACCAGCGTGGTTGCCGTACTGGTATGGTTAATGATTTTCAGGCCTGTATAAATAAGGCCGATGATGCCCAGCACCGTAAGTACGCCGCCAAAAGTACGTTTCATGCTTGTAAATTTAATTTTTAGTGATTGCTGTAAGTTGAATAGGGTATTTGCTATATTTATTCGGTTAATAACACACAACTATGCTTCCCGTTTTAAGTTCTATCTTTATTTTTATCCTGATCATTATCCTTTTCGCCTCCTTTGTCACCATTCAGCAGGGCACTATCGGGGTAATTACCGTTTTTGGCAAATACCGGCGCATTTTAACGCCCGGGCTGAACTTTAAAGTCCCGCTGGTGGAGCAGCTGTATTCGCGCATCTCCATCCAGAACCGCTCGGTAGAGCTGGAGTTCCAAGCCGTAACGGTTGACCAGGCCAATGTTTACTTTAAGGCCATGCTGCTGTACTCGGTACTGGATCAGCAGGAGGAAACCATTAAGGCCGTGGCCTTTAAGTTTGTGGATGAGCGTAACCTCATGCAGGCGCTGGTGCGCACGGTAGAAGGTTCCATCCGCGCCTTTGTGGCTACCCGCCGCCAATCGGAAGTGCTGATTTTGCGCCGCGACATTGTGGAGCATGTAAAGGAGCAGATTGACCAGATACTGGAGGGCTGGGGCTACCACCTGCAGGATTTGCAGCTGAACGATATTACGTTCGACGACGTAATTATGAAATCCATGAGCCAGGTGGTGGCCTCCAATAACCTGAAGGCCGCTGCCGAGAATGAAGGCCAGGCCCTGCTCATTACCAAAACTAAGGCCGCCGAGGCAGAAGGTAACGCCATCAAAATATCTGCAGAGGCCGACCGGCAGGCGGCCCAGCTGCGCGGCCAGGGCGTGGCCCTGTTCCGCGAGGAGGTAGCCAAGGGCATGACGGTGGCCGCCAAGGAAATGCATCAGGCTAATATGGACACTTCCGTAATCCTGTTCACCATGTGGACCGAGGCCATTAAGCACTTCTCCGAAAACTCCAAGGGCAACGTCATCTTCCTCGACGGCTCCACCGATGCCATGCAGAAAAATTTAAGGGAGATGATGAGCTTAAATGTTTTGAAGACGGACGATTTTAAGTAGAAAGAGGGTTAATTTAGTAATGTTGAGCAGTGCGATGATGGCACCACAGACAAATTTTCCAATTTTTTCCTTATCTTAAAATACTAATAATTTCAGTTTATATGGTAGCTGGCGCTGGTGTAGCCTCATTAGTTTTTACTTATGTCTTGATGATTAATTTAATGCCTTTGATGATAGTGGTAATTCTCAGCAACTTTGGCATTTACAGAATAAAAAAGAGGCAAATTCGAATCTTCACTTACCTTTTTTCTTATATTTTACTTGTTGGTTTGGAGTATATGATAATTTCTTGGATAAACGTAGGCACCTTTGCATCTTTTTTCTACTTCTTCCTATACTTACTTTTGCTGCTTTATTTCATTTATGCTCTTAAAAGCATTCTTCGAAATTATACTAAGAAGTCGATTTATATAGTATCAGTGCTAACTTTGCTTGTCATAGCAGGTATTATCATTTTAAATTGAACTTGAGGTTTATATTTATAATTCTTAATTGATAAATAGCTTACAGGAGCTTTAGGCTTAAGACGTATTGCCACAGAATCTTTATATAGTTTATATGCCTTGATTATTGAAAAGGATAAATTATCTTCAAAACTTGCGCTCATTTTTCAAACGAGCCGCTTAAATCTGTCCGGCGTTTGCAGCGCCTCCGCATCTTAACGGCATCTTACAAAATCACCCCGGCAAAACTATCCTGCACGCCCCCTGTTATTTAACCAAACAACCACCATCATGAATGATTTTTTCAGGGCTATTATTGCGGGCTGGGGCGCCAAAAAACTCGGTGGCGGCTGCCTGTCCACCGTTGTTATCTTTATTGTCATTTACACACTGCTGGGTAAGTGCGGCAATCAAACTGCCCGCTCGGCCCCGGTGCCGGCGCATGTAAAAGCCATGCACCAGCGCCATAGCTGATAGCTTACTGCTGCCCGTCTTTATGCGAGCATAACCTCCTCTAAATATCCCCCTCCGGGGGATATTTCTGTTTTTCTTTTCAAAGCCCTCCCTCCCGGGGAGGGTTTGGGTGGGGCTTAAACATTCCGGCAAAAACTTTCGTACAAGCATCCCGAAGGTTAAACCTTTAAGGGTAAATCAGCATCATAGAATAAACTTTTACTTCCCTGATTAATTTATGCGACTGCGATTTGTGCGATGGACAGGTATGCTGCTGCTATGCCTCCTTTTTGCCGGCCGGCTGGTGGCCCAGCCCTGGCACCAATTAACTATGAACGATTTTCAGGGTATGCCGCCGGGTGCCAACCCGGCCTATGTGGCTTATACCAACTGCCAGATACATTACAGTTATGATACCCGCCTGCGCAACGGCGTTTACTACCTTACCTTTGATGTAGGTATGGCGATGGACCATGCCAAATCATGGATGAACAAGGTACACGTTATGGAAGCAGGGATGCTGAACGAGGTGCTGCAGCATGAGCAGGGCCACTACAACATGGCCTATCTGGAGCAGCAGGAACTCATCCAGGCGTTTAATCAGCAGCATTACGGCCCCGATTTCCGCAGCCAGGTAAGCGCCATCTTTACAGCCATCGACCGTAAATACCGCAGCCTGAATGAGAGCTACGAGCAGGACAGCATGCACATGCTGAACCGCGAAAAGCAGGCCGAATGGAACGCCTGGTTCAGGCAGCAGGTGGATAATTACCGGAATTATGCCTATGAGAACCCTACCCAAACCTCCCCGAGAGGAAGGGCCTACCGGTAAATAAATTATAATCCCCTATTTCTTTTTTTCCGGTTAAGTCCTCCCCCCTGGGGAGGGTTGGGCGGGGTCTCTACCAAATCAAAGTTATCATACTGGCGCGCCATGCGGGCTACCCGGTCTTCGAGGCTTTCGGTGGTCAGCTTTTCGCGCAGGCGGTCAACCATAATCGGGAAGGCAAAGGGCGTAGGCCGCTCAATATGCTTAAGTATGATGCTTTGCCGGCTGATGCGCTGCAGGGCCGCCCTGAGCCGGAATTCCTCCAGCTGAAAGGCCAGCGCCTCGTTGTACGCCTGCCGCACCAGCAGGTTATCCGGCTCATACTCGCTGAACACGTCGAACAGTAGCGAGGTGGATGCCTGCAGGTGCCGGTTTTTAACGGGCTGGCCCGGATAACCGTTAAATACCAGCCCGCCTATGTTGGCAATATCCCTGAAACGCCTCCGGGCCATTTCATTGGCATTCAGGCTGTTTTGTATATCGTCCATCAGGTTGTGGATGGTGAACAAATCATCCGTTTCCAGCGCCTGCTCAATATCCACAGCATCATCCGTCAGTAATTCAAAGCCATAATCATTCATGGCAATGCTGAAGGTGGCCGGCTTTATTTTTGAAATGCGGTAGGCCACCAGCGATGCCATGCCCTCGTGCACCAGCCGGCCCTCAAAAGGGTAAAACAGCAAATGGTGCCCGTCGCGGCTTTCAAAGGCCTCTACCAGGAACTCATCTTTTTTGGGCAGGTGCGATAGCTGCGCCTGCAGGTTAAACAGCGGCGTCAGCGCCTTTACCTCGATATCCTTTTCCATCCCGTGCGCCACCTCGTCCAGCTTCTGCCTGAACACTTCTGATAGCTGCGATGACAGCGGCATCCTTCCCCCGGCCCAGCTCGGAATAAGCCCCTTGGTGGCGTTTGATTTCTTTACAAAGGCCGTCATTTCCTTTACCTGTATAAATTCAAGGCTGCGGCCTGCAAACCAAAACTTGTCGCCCGGTTTAAGGCGCGAAATAAAGCCTTCCTCAATAGTGCCCAGGCTGCCGCCGTGCATCAGCTTTACCCGCACGCTCAGCGAGCTGGTAATAGTGCCTATGCTCATGCGGTGGCGCATAGCTACCCGGCGGCTGTTTACCTGGTACAGGCCATCCTCCACCTCTACCTTCAAAAACTCGTCATATTGAGAAAGTGTACTGCCGCCCGTGGTAATAAAATCAAGCAGGGCGCCAAACTCACTTTCGCGCAGGTCGGCAAAGGCAAAGGTGCTCTTTACCTCACTATATAATTCACCGGCTCTGAAACCATCCGACACTGCCAGGGTAACCATATATTGAATCAGCACATCCATAGCCAGTAATACCGGGTCGCGGCTTTCAAAGCTGCCGTTGGTAATGGCCTGTTTCAGGGCAGCGCCCTCCAGCAGTTCCAGCGAATGCGTGGGAATAAAGTAGGCTCTGGATGTAGCCCCAGGGTGGTGACCGCTGCGCCCGGCCCGCTGCATAAAGCGGGCAACACCCTTCGGGCTGCCAATCTGGATCACGGTATCCACCGGCCTGAAATCAACCCCTAGGTCCAAACTTGAGGTACAGACCACCAGTTTCAGCGCTTCGGCATGCAGGGCCTGCTCCACCCAATTACGCAAATCATTATCCAGCGAGCCGTGATGCATGGCCATAATGCCCGCATATTCGGGGTAACGGTCTAATATGGCATGGTACCATATTTCGGCCTGGGCACGGGTATTGGTAAAAATCAGCGTGGTTTTACTGGCTGCCACGATAACCATCACCTCCGGCAGCAACCGCAGGCCGATGTGCCCCGTCCACGAGTAATTTTCCACGTCCTCCGGTATTACGGATTGTATTTCCAGCTTTTTATCCAGGTTTGCCCTCACCATCCTGATACGCTCCGGCGGGAAGGCATTGCCCAGCAGCACCTCCGCCGCCTGTTCCAGATTACC
>CAXTAP010000086.1:0-6637 GCA_964241965.1 uncultured Mucilaginibacter sp. | reverse complement strand
AATGCTCTCAGCCTGCTTAGTCCCAGTTCTACCTGTACGCCCCGTTTGGTGCCCAGCAATTCATGCCACTCATCAATCACTACTATTTCCAGCTGCTTAAAAAGCCTAGGGTAATCCTTTTGGGCCAGCATCAGGTGCAGACTTTCGGGAGTAGTAAGCAGTACTTCAGGCAGTTTGCGTTTCAGGGCGGCTTTCTCGGCGGCAGAAGTGTCGCCGGTGCGGGTGGCTACCTGCCAGGGCAGTTCCAGGTCTTCACATACCTGCTGCATCGCTTTGCGGATGTCATTAGTCAGGGCCCGCAGCGGCGTAATCCACAGCATGAGCAGCCCGTTATTGGTCCGGCTTTTATAAGTATCGGGGTACTGATCAATATAACCGGCCAGAAAGGGTAAAAACAGCGCAAAGGTTTTACCGCTGCCGGTGGGCGCATTCAGCAAGCCGGAATAGCCCCCCAGATAGGCTTCCTCCATCTCTGATTGAAACGGAAATTGCGTCCACCTCTTTTGCTCGAACCATTTGCTGATAATTTGCCGGCCTGTACTCATTACTGCTGTATATAAACTAAATATTGCGCAAGATGTTGTTTTAAACGATGAAGGTATCAGTCCGTCTGTACGGATAGCTGATTATCCTACTTAATAAACGATGAAGATTAAAATATCCTTAACCGCCTATGCTGCCTGCCTCATCCTTTGCGGATTTATACTTCAAGCCGGCTGTACCCCTGCACCCGGTTCAAAAACGGAACAGCGCACTAAGAGTTACCACCCGCAATATCATAGCAGCACAGCAGCAACGCCTGATGATCCCGGCAGCCGGCAACAAGCCGCATCCTCTGCACCGGCCATCATGGCGAGCCAGTTAATTATATCAGGTAAATCTATCGGGCTTATTCATCTGGGCGAAAGCATGGACAGCGTTTATCAGCGGCTGGGCAAGCCGGATAACGGCGATGCTGCTATGGGCAGCAGCATGTCCACCTGGTACACGCACCACCAGGCTACGGGTTACCAAACCTCCATTTTTGCGGGCCGTAACATGGGCAGCGCCGATGAAACTACCGGCCGGGTTAAACAAATTATGATTACATCGCCATACTTTAAAACAGCGCAGGGCCTGCATACCGGCCTAACTTACCGGCAGATTGCTGCGGTTTACCATTTAAAAGAGGTTGCGGTAACCGGCAAAAGCAAGCAACTTACGCTTTACCGCGCACCCGGCGGCATCTCCTTTGAGTTTGGAACAGATAGCCTGTGTAAAAGCATCATTGTACTGCCGGCGAACGCCGCCAACGGAAATACTTACCTGAACTATTATCCGAGTTTATAGAAGCCCCCAAAGGAGGGAGCTTCTGTTAAGTTGTGTTACTTGTTTAAACTATCTTTTTCAGGGAGCGGAGGTACTTTTTTCGGGCAGCAAAATAAATTTTATCAGGTTGTTGCCCAGGTACTGCCTGGCTGTGGCCTTGGTGCTTTCTACCGTTACCTGGTCTAAATTATGCAGATAAGTCAGTACCCTGTCGGGGTTTTCATTGTATAGCGCCGACCGGTATAACAAACCGCTCCAAAAGCTATTTTCCTTCATTTCCACCTCTGTGGATCGTGTTTGCTCGGCTTTAAACTTCTGAATGTCCACCGGCTGGGCGCCGCTTTGCTTTATCTTATTAATTTCTTCCATGGTGGCGGCAATCAGCTTGTTTACATTGGCAGGCGCGCAGCTGAAATAGATGGTTACCTTATACCAGCCAAACGGCAGCTTATTATAACTTACTGAAACGCCGGGTGAGTAAACGCCGCTTTCCTTCTCGCGCAGGCGCTCAATCAGCTTAATGTTCAGCACCTCCTCCAGCGCCTCCATCTGCAGGTTATTGGCTTCATTATAATTATAATCGCCGCTGAACACAAGCCTTACGCTGCTTTTATCAGCAATGCCCTTATACACTGTTTTGGTAATCTGCCCGGCAGGCGTCTTGCTTTCCACCACCTTAAAGGCGCCCTTGCCGCCGCCCGATGGCAGGCCGCCTAAATACTTAGCCAGCAACGGCTTCACCGCGTCAACCTTAAAGCTGCCAACCATAATAAATGTGTAATCGCTGGCATCGGCAAACAGGGTTTTATAAAAGCTGTATGCTTTATTCAGGCTTACCTGATTATAATCCGGAAGCTTGGCCGGCATCTGCCGAAAATTGTTATTGTTCAGCACCTTCAATATGGTATCCTGAAACACACTGCCGGGATCTAAACCCTTGTTGGCTAAAAATGCCTTGTTCTGGGCAATGGTGGATTGCCAGATGTCGTTATCCTCGCGGGGCTGCGTAAAACGCAGATACAGCAGCTGCAAGGCTGTTTCCAAATCCTTGGGCGAGGCGCTGCCGTTTATCCCCTGCGACAAATCGCCGATGTAAGCGCCGACATTTACCTGTTTACCGGCCAGCAGTTTGTCCAGCTGTATCTGGTTAAAGCTGCCCGCCCCGCTAAAGCCAATTACCTGCGTGGCCAGCCTGTCCGACTGGAAATCAGCATCGCTTGCCGTTGACGTACCGCCAAATTTGAAGCCGTTGATTCTTATCTCGTCATTTTTAAAATCAGTAGGTTTTAAAATCACTTTGACGCCGTTGCTCAGGGTAAGCGTCGTGGTACCAATCAGGCTGTCCCGCTGCTCTGCTATTATCTTTCCGCCTGCAGGGGGGCTGCTCAGCAAAGGCTTATTGCTTACCTGATCAATATAAGGTTTTACGCTGCTGCCTGCTGCGCTTATCCAGCTTAACAGGGTTTGTTCAGCGGGCAGCTGTGCTTTGTCCTTGTCCGGCGCTTCTACAATTACCGTGCGGTTCTGGTTACTGATGAACTGCCCGGCCAGCGCATTAATTTCACCCAGCTTAATCTGCCCGATGTTGGCCTTGTAAAAGCTGTACTCATAATCAATGCCCGGTATGGCCTCGCCCTCCAAAAAGTTTTCCTGATACTCGCGCACAAAACCGGCGGAGGCGGTTTTGTTGCGTTCCTTCCATGCGTTTTCGATGCTGGTAAGCGACGCTTGTTTGGCGCGTTCCAGTTCGGTAACGGTAAAGCCGAACTTGCGGGCACGCTCGGTTTCGGCAACGGCAGCCTGTACCGCATTCTTTAAATCCCCGGCTGTTTTAGCTACTGCAATAGTGGTAAAGGCATCCAGGTTGCCGGTAAAATCGCCGTAGCTGGCCTGCGCAAATAAAAACGGCGGGTTCGGCTTTTGGGTAAGCTCACCCAAACGGCTGTTGATCATCTGGTTAAATAAGTTTACCCGGATGCTTTGCAGATACTCTCCTGCAGTGCGCACCTTGGTTTGCGGGTGCTTTACTACAATTTCG
The DNA here is from genome assembly GCA_964241965.1 of uncultured Mucilaginibacter sp. Classification (GTDB taxonomy): domain Bacteria; phylum Bacteroidota; class Bacteroidia; order Sphingobacteriales; family Sphingobacteriaceae; genus Mucilaginibacter. The sequence goes on along the minus strand of CAXTAP010000086.1, from coordinate 3,291 downwards.
GCCAGCGTGTAAGGAAATTCTTTATCGGTGGCAATCTTAACTGCCGTGCCTGCGGCGGCCGGTACCGCATATTTACGCAGGGGCTTTTCCTCAGCCGGGTTTTGCAGGGAAGAGAAATTATCCCTGATTAACTGCTGTACCTGTCTGGGGTCAAAATCGCCCACGGCTACTACGGCCTGCAAATCGGGGCGGTACCAGTCGCGGTAAAAGCTCTTGATGGTTTCGGGCTTAAAGTTTTTTAGAATCTCCTCCTTGCCGATGGGCAGCCGCTGCGCATAACGCGAATTGTTGAGCAGCACAGGCAGTATCTGCTGCTGTAAACGCTCCTGCGCATTTTTGCCGCGCAGGCGTTCCTCCTCCAGCACTACGCCGCGCTCACTGTTAATCTCCGCAGGGTCGAAGGTAACGTAACCAGCCCAGTTAGCCAGTATGGTAAAGCCCTTTTTAAATAAGGCGGCACTATCAGTAGGCAGCGGCAGCTGAAATACAGTTTGGTCAAAAGAAGTATAGGCATTTAAATCGGCTCCAAACCTGATGCCCGATTTTTGCAGGTAATCTACCAGTTCGTTTTTCGGAAAATCGCGTGTGCCATTAAAGGCCATATGCTCGGTGAAATGGGCCAGCCCCTGCTGTTCATCAGTTTCCCAAAGAGAACCTGCCTTATTAACCAGGTAAAGCTCGGCCCTGTTTTTCGGCTCGGTGTTGTGCCTGATGTAATAGGTAAGGCCATTGGGCAGCTTGCCGATAATTACAGCAGAATCTACCGGCAGTAAGGCATTTTGCTGCCTGGCTGAGGATACAGGTTTGTTTCTGAGCGATGGTGCCGGCCGGCGGCCGGGCTGGGCAATAGCCCCTAAACTCAAAGCAGTGCATAAAAGCACTGCTTTGAAGAATTTACTGTTAAAATGCATGTTGTAAGCTGAATGGCTTTTATTGTCAGTATTCAACTGATTTGCTGCTGATAAATTATATCTTGATCATAATTTTACGGTGATACAGGGGCAGCAATATCAGCCAGATAATCAGTATCAGCAGCAAGGCTCCGGCTACTGAAGCGTTCAGCGGCGACAGAACGGGTTTGAACAAGGTATTCATCAGCCATTCATTACCGCTGATGACCTTATCGCCGCTATGCACCTTAACTAAGCCGATGAGCGGCGGCACCAGATCGCTCAGGATATAGGCAGTTATGGCGTTGGTGCCAAATACCGAAAAGAAATAAGTAAAGCGCCGGTGCTTCTGCACATCAATGAGCCAGTAGGCCATCGCCAGGCCGGTGGTGGCCAGCCCGCCGGTAAACAGCACAAAGGAGCTGCTCCACAATTTTTTATTGATCGGGAAAAAATTATTGCACAATAAACCTAACAATACGGCTAACACGCCGTAGGTAAACATCCAGCTTATTTTATCGCCGCTGGTATGGTCGGTGCGTTTAAGCCAGCGGCCAACGGCAATACCGAACAGGCCGGTGCCAATGGCCGGCAGGGTGCCTAAAATACCTTCCGGATCCCAGGTTTTTGATTCGCTCCACAGATGCGCAGTGCCAAACACCAGCCGATCAAGCCAGGCGCCTATATTGGTGGAAGGCTCAATATTGGCGTGGCCGAAACCGGGTACCGGCACATAGTACATAATCAGGTAATAGGCAACCAGCACAAAGGCCAGCAGCCAGTTACGGGTGCGGGCCGTAGTTTTTAAGTAAATAATGGTGCAGATAAAATACACCACCGCAATGCGCTGCAGCACACCCGGATAACGCAGATTTGCAAACGACAGATGAAAGAGCAGGTTCAGCCCCAGGCTGATGGCAATTAAGATTACCATGCGCCTGAAAGCGTTGAGGATAATTTTGCCATGCAGCTCGGGCGATTTCTTTTTGCTTTGCATGGAGAACACGATGGATACGCCCACCATAAATAAAAAGAAAGGGAAAATCAAATCGGTAGGTGTCCACCCGTTCCATTCGGCGTGTTCCAGCGGCGCATAAACGTGCTGCCAGTCGCCGGGATTGTTCACTAAAATCATGGCAGCCATGGTCATACCGCGAAATACATCGAGCGATAGCAGCCGCTGCCTGGGTTGTACTATGAGTTCAGACATGAATATCAGGTTTGTTTTGGGTCTCTAAATATAGCTTAAATACCTAAATGCTGTTCATTGCCTGGTTTACTTTTTAATTTTTATATATTTAAACATGCCGCTGCTGAACCATAACCTGCAAAAACTGGTAGAAATTGCCCAAAAGCCCGAACGGCTGGCCATCGGCCTGATGTCGGGCACCTCGCTGGACGGGCTGGATATTGCCCTGTGCCTTTTCAGCCACAGCGGGCTGCAAACCCGGTATCAACTGCTCGAATTTGTAACCATACCTTATCAGGAAGCCTTTAAGCAGCAGGTTAAACAGGTGTTTGCCGGCAGGCAGATTGATTTGGAACAGTTAGCCCTGCTCCATGCAGAGATCGGCCTTTTGCACGCCGGCATGGTATTGAGCGCCCTGCAAAGCTGGAACATAAAGCCTGATGCCGTTGATTACATTGCCAGCCACGGGCAAACGGTTTACCATGCCCCCAGGCGGCTGCATGGCCGGCCCGACCGGCCCGATGCTACCCTGCAGATTGGCGACGGCGACCACATTGCCGTGAAAACCGGCATCCTTACCCTCAGCGATTTCAGGCAGAAGCACGTAGCGGCAGGCGGCGAAGGCGCACCGCTGGCCCTGTACGGCGATGTTATTTTAGGCAGCCTGCCCGGCGAAAACCGCGTACTGCTTAACCTGGGCGGCATTGCCAACCTTACCTACCTGCCGGCCAGCGGCCGCACTGAGGAAATAATCTGCACCGACGTTGGCCCCGGCAATACCCTGCTTGATGCCGCCTGCAACCGGTACTATCATTTACCGTTTGATGAGGATGGTCGCCTGGCCGCCTCCGGCCGGGTACACCTGCCGCTGCTGAACGCCCTGCTGAACCATCCCTTCTTTGATGAGGCCTTCCCCAAAACTACCGGCCCTGAACTGTTTAACCTGACTTACCTGGACAAGGCCCTGGGGCAGTTTGCAGCAGAAGTTGCCGTGCAGGATATAATCTGTACGCTGAGCCACTTTACCGCAAAGGCGATTGCCGGTTTTATTCAGCATCATATTCCGGCTGGTGATGTTCGGTTGCTGATAAGCGGCGGCGGGGCGCGTAACGGGTATTTGTTAGAGTTGCTGGCCGGCTATTTACCGCAGGCAGTTATTCAAAACAGCAGCGTTATCGGCCTGAACGCAGATGCCAAGGAGGCCATTTTGTT
>CAXTAP010000085.1:4727-13631 GCA_964241965.1 uncultured Mucilaginibacter sp. | reverse complement strand
GTGCCTTTGCGGCCGGCGTTAAAGAAACTGAAAGAAGCATTACCCTCTTTGTCGGTTATCAGGTTACGCTCCCAGTCAATAGTGGTGCGCAGGTCGGCTGCCTGCTGCGTTGCAGTTGCAGGCGCATTATACACCGGCTTATAAAATTGCCGCGATACATAAAAGCCCTTGGGCACATAGGTAATAATGCCCGGTGTATAATTGTTATAGTAGGCCGCCCCATAATTTTCATCGCCGCGCCGTGTATTGATGATGAACACCCCGTTGCCGCCTAAGCCGCCGTAAATACCGGTGTACATGCCCGAACGCAGCACCTCAATGCTGCCGATATCCAGCGGGTTGATGGTGTTCACATAGTCAGCATCTACATAGGCGCCATCTACAATAACTTGCATAGGCCTGTTAAAACTGCGGGTAGAATACGGTATGCCGCCGCGAAACACAACGCCCAATAAGCGGCCCTGCAAACACTGCGCAATGTTAATGCAACCCAGGTTCTGGAAAATATCCCCCTTCACTATCTGGTCGGCGTTGCCTGCTCCGTTGAGGTTAGAAGAGTTCTGCAGAAGCGGCTGTTTCTTCTCCCTGATCACAACTTCCTTCAGCATAATGGTATGCCCGTTTAAGCCGTACTTAACGTCGCTGGCGTATTTTTGCCTGGTGTCGTTCACATAACCGGCAAAGCCGGTTCCCGCGCTGATGGCAAGGCCGCCGGCATTGCCGCTGCCGGCTGTTACCGGCTGCTGAGCCGGCTTATCCAGCTGTATCTGAATATCTCTGCGGTTTTTGGCAGTGCGGGCCTGCAATATAAATTTTATACTGTCCCTGAACAGCAGATTTTTGAAAGCAAACCGCCCCTGCGCATCGGCTACCGTATCTAATATAAAGGCTCCGCCTGCGGTGGTAAATAAGGTAACCTTGCCACGGGGTACAGGCTTGCCGCCTGCCGTTTTGAGCGTGCCCGTTATCTGCAATGATTTCTCGGGCTGAAATCTGATCGGCGGCAGCGTACCTGCCAGCAGGGCTTTCCATTCAAAGCGGCGGTAGCCCTGTGTTAGCATCAGCACATCCAGATCGGGGTCGGTTTGGGCATCGCTGCCGGTAAAATAATAATTAGGCTGTTCAATGTATCCCTGCAAATCGGAGGTGAGCAGCAGGGTTGATAGCAGGGTATGCTCTTCTGCTTCGTTGAAGGGTACCCGCGTTTCATCAGTCACTGAGGCTGAAAATGTACCGGTTACCGGTTTTCCGGCATTATCCTGCGCATGGAGGCTGATCTGTACATTATCCAGCGGCGCATAAGCCGGCTTTGCTGAGGTAACATGAAGCCTGAGCAGGTCGTTATCATTACGAACAAATACCAGCCGCTCACTAACCGGCTCACCGGCTGCCGAAAACAGGGTAAACTGCACAATACCTTCGGAAAAACGGCTTTTAGGGATGGTGGCGGTAAAACTACTGCCCTGCAGCTTACCTTTGGCCGTATAATACAGCGTACCGCCGGCCTGTGCAACCAGGCTGAATTCGCCGGCCTGTCCCGGGCTTACCAGGTCTGCACTCGCTGCTATCTTTACTTGCAGATTACTGCCTTCGCTGCTGATGCCAAGCACATAGCCGCTGTTAAGCGCCCGGGGCATGCTGATTGTTTTCTGCGAACCATCGGGATAGCTGATGAGCGCCCTGTAAGTTTTGCCGCTTACCGGGCGCAATACGAAGCGGCCCATACCTAAGTGCCGGGCGGCCAGCACAGCTACCTGCTGATTGTTGTCATCTACCACCTTACCCGTTACGGCAACGCCCAGCCCGTTGGCGCCAACCGCCTTAAACGCTACCGCAGAAGTTAACCCGTTCACCAGGCTGCCGCCCTCCGGGAAGAACTGAACATCAGTTTGTACGGCCGCGCCTTTAGGCAAAAGACTGCCCGCATCAGGCTGCTTTTTAGTTGTATTGGCGATAGCGTTGCCAATAACCAGCGGTTCATCAAAAAAATAGTCAGCGCTAAAGTTACGCATCCAGTTGGTGTAAGCCCTGATGCGGTAGGTGCCGGCGGTAATACTGTCGGGCAGCGCAAAGTCGCCCCAGCTCACGCCGCTGGACAACGGCAGCCTGATGGATTGCGCAACTACGTTACGATTATTGATAAGCTCTACATTAAGCACACCGCTCAGGGCCGACAGCTGATGCTTAGGCCCTATGGTAACATAAGCTTTGAACCAGATATCATCTCCGGCGGCATAATAGGGTTTGTCCAGGTGCAGGTAAACTTTTTCCTGCGGGTAATCGGCAGTCCACTTATCCAGCTGTGCGGCAATACGTTTCAGCAGGCTTTCATCAAATCTGATGAAGCCCAGCAGCCCGATTACCATAATGCCTGACATCAGTAATAATTTTCTTTGTTTCATAGGTACATGCCGGCTGAAGGATCAGACGGCCTCCTTTATAAAACAGATAAAGGCTGATTTGTTGAAGCGCAGGAGTAAAATTATCGTTTCCTGAAAGTTGTAAAAATTAATATCATAACAAATATACCGCGTATTTAAGCCGCTTTAACAGAGGCTGATTTATTATATAAAATAGTGTGGCTGATTCTTGTGTGTATATGGTATAGTATTTGCCCTATCATTCATATACTATAAAATATAAAACTTATGATGCCGGTATTAATTCATCTTTTTCATATATTCCTGATCAGTATGTTAACGCTGTTTGTCGTTTCGGCATTCTTTGCGTTAAACGGAAGTTTTGATCATTGGACGGATCGCTATAATGCTAAGCCCAGGCGCCGTTTTCGGCCGCGGTATGCAAAAAAGCCTTATGCTGAATAAACATAAGGCTTTTTTCAATCCGGTTTGTTTCTGTCAGCTTCGCTTTTCCACACGATCATAAAAACCGCCGAAAGAATTGATTTTAACGGCCTCCTCGTTAAAGAAATCACCGGGAAAGCCTAATGATATTTTGCTGGCTTCACTGAGCCGCTGCAGCTGCTCAGCCGAAAGGGTAACCTCAACAGCCTTCATATTTTCGTATAACTGTTCAAGTTTGGTTGCTCCCACAATCGGGATACAGGAAAAATCCTGCTGCATAGTCCATTTTAAGGCCACATGGCTGGCAGATGTACCTGATTCATCAGCCACAGCCATAACCTCCCTGGTAATACGTTCGCTGTTTTCGTTCCGGCGGTTGCTCTCTGCCTTAATACGGCCCTGCCCGCCTCGCAGGTATTTGCCGGTTAACGCACCTCCGGCCAGCGGCGCCCATGGTGTAACCGTCATGCCGAAATGTTTGGCCATAGGTATCAGCTCCCGCTCCGGGGTACGCTGCAGCAGGCTGTATTCTACCTGCAGGGCAATAAACTGGCTCCAGCCCATCAGTTCGGCCAAGGTGTTGCCCCGGGCAACTACCCAGGCCGGCGTATCGCTGATAGCAGCATAGTTGATCTTGCCCTGCCGTATCAGGTCGTCTAAACCGCGCAGCACTTCGTCAACCGGGGTAATATTGTCCCAAATGTGTAAATAAAGCACGTCCACAAAATCAGTTTTCAGGCGCTTCAGGCTGCCCTCCACGCTGCGCATCATATTCTTTCGGTTATTGCCCGATGCATTGGGGTTGGTTTTATTATCCAGCAGGGTATATTTGGTAGCCAGCACAAAGTAATCCCGGTCATGGTGGCTCAGGTAGTTACCTATAATTTTTTCGCTGGTGCCCAGTTTATATACATTGGCGGTATCTAAAAAATTGCCGCCGGCTTCGGCATAGGCATCCATAATCTGAAAGCTGGCGGCTTCATCAGCGCCCCAGCCGGCCTCAGTACCAAACCCCATTGTACCCAGGCACAGTTCGGACACCTTCAGGCCCGAGCGGCCCAGTAATTTATAATTCATAGCGTTGCTGTTTGCCAGATAACATAGCCTTGCGCCAATGTGTTTGCCCGCCTGCCAAACAATGCCTTGTACCGGTTTGTAAAGTATATACCATAACAGCACAGCATGAAAATTATAGATACCCGGCAACCGGTTGACATCGGCCATTTAACCCGCTTTTTGCAGCATCACCTTAACCGCGATTTTGCTAAGCAAAGGCAAACGGACCTGGAATTCAGCATAGCAGCCAAAGGCGATACCGTTGAAATAACCAAACCAGACTTATACGAGGGTTTCCTGTTCAGGATTGAGGCGCATGGCAGCGAACTGCACATCATCAAATCAGAAGACTATACGGATGACATCAACGTGCTTACGCTGGAAGATATTATGAATAACTTGTTTATGGCCTATCCCGGCGGGGGAGACATCAGCTATATAGGCGAAGAATGATAGATTTTTGCACCGAAGCAATCAACGGGCTTATTACCCGTTGATCCAGCTGAATTTATAATCGAGGCCGGGGTTGTTCATGCGCTCGGCTACACGCAGCAAACGCTCGGGCAGCTTCACCAAATAATCGCGGGCCTTTTCGCCGGCCTCATTCAGGTCGGCAATTCTTTCTACCTGCCATTCATCAATCAGGCTTTTTAAAATATCCACATAATCAACTGCGGTATAAATGCCCAAACGCTGTGCAGCATCAGTGAAATGGCCGAAGGTCTGGCCGATTTTCATACCTATTTCGCGCAGGAAATGTGCGGGCATTACAATCTTTTTGCGCATCATATCCTCAAAGGCAATCATAGCCTCACTGGCATCCACCTCAAATATCTTTGAAATAAAGGCCTTGTAAGCTTTGGCATGGCGCGCCTCATCAGAGGCGATAATACCGCACATTTTTGACAGCAGGGTATCACCATCCCGTTTGGCGTGTGTTGCCACACGGCGGTGGGATATATTGGTAGCCAGTTCCTGGAACGATGTGTAAATAAAGTTGCGGTATGGGTCGGCGCCGGTGCCGATATCAAAGCCGTCGGCAATCAAATACTGAGTTGATACTTCCATAGCGCGCATATCCACCCGGCCCGACAGGTACAGGTATTTATTTAATAAATCACCGTGGCGGTTTTCTTCGGCAGTCCAGTGGCGGGTCCATTTCATCCAGCCGCCGTCCTCGCCCCGGCTTACGCCCTCCACCATGGACAGCCATGATTCATAGGTAGGCAGCGCTTCCTCGGTTATAGTATCACCAATCAGCACAGCCATCAGGTCATATGATAAGCCTTTGGCGCTTTCCTGCAGTTCCTTGATTTCTGAAAAGAAGTTATCCCTCGAAGAGTCAGGCAACAGGTCAGACGGCTGCCATATCTCATCGATAGGCTTCAAAAATTCAGGCATCTTTTCGAGCATGAATTTTTCAATGTGTGTCATCACCTCTTTACGCTTCTCTTCAAAAAATCTCATATTGCTCATTCAGTGTGTAAAAATAACATTTTAAACTTAATTTGGTGTCATTTTATCTTACTTTTAGTGCCATCGTCAATAGCATTGCGCATACATTCGGGCAATTTCTCTAAGGACGGGCTGCCGTTAAAAACAGAAAAGTTAGTATTATAATCCCACAGCATACCCGGTATGTGCAGCTGCCGCAGGGCGCCACGCATAGCCTTGATGTAACGGCAGCGGCTGTCCTGATCGGCATATTTATTATATACGCCATATTCACTGCACAGCAGCGGTACGGCGTATTTATTCGCCCAGTTCTTTACAATCTGTAATTTATCTTTGATTGACTGCTCATTGCCATCCCTGCGGTACTGATAGTAATTGGTTTCCCCCCAGGTATTCTTCGCTGCCGGGTTGAGGGCCGGAAATTTATCCGCGTTGTATGGAAAGGGCACGCCGGTGGTAGCTACCTGGCTGCCCACCCAGCCGGCTCCCTGGTGCGTAAAAAAGAAAGGCTCATAAAAATGAAAGGTGTAGATGATGTTTTCATCACTCAGGCGCACAAAGCGGCTCAGCTCATAAATACTGTTAAAGTTTGATGCACCTATCAGCAGCGTACGCTCCTGGTCAACCTTGCGGATGGCTGCAGTAATATTGTAGGCCGCATCCTTCCATACCTGCGGGTTCATGTGCGGGGGCTCATTGTAAATTTCAAAGAAAAGGCTGTTTTCATCAGTATGCGCATATTTTTGCGCTAAAAACAACCAGGCGGCAATTATTCTGGGCGTTTCGGTAAGGTAATTATCATCATTCAGCTTGCCGTAATGATAATCAACCACCAGCTTTAAACCATAATGCCGGCATTGCTGCAAAACCTCATCTATACGTGAGGTTACCTGCGCCGGAGTTACCTTGTCATCCTCAAAGTGCTCAAAGGCCACCGGCAGCCTGATGCTTTTAAAGCCTAATTTTTTGAGCAGCAGGTAGTCACTGTCCTTTAATATTGAAGCGGTGAGGGCATCCTTGTTCCAGGTTTGCTCCAGGGCCGAAACGCTGATGCCGTTATTTAAACTCTGCGCCCTGTTAAACGCAATCTGCCGCAAATTTTGAGCCATCAGTCTGCCGGTTATTAGCTGTATAAAACTTATCAATAGTAAACATAGCAGGGGTTGTTTAAGCATAAATTTGGGCGAATTACAATTTTTTATTTTATTTGTTTTAACTTAATTACTGCTATTTACGTAATATGCCTTAGCTTTAACAATTATAAGCTTTATCATCTTTTTTCATTTTACTAATGTTTGTTCAGATCAATAAAGACGAATACGCAGGGGAAATTACCAAAAAGGCCTGGTACCAAACCAATAACATCATTTGGACCATCGTTTTTTTGTATCCCATACTCAGCATTGCCGATTTTATTTATGCCAATGATGTATGGATACAGTTTTTAATTGTGCGCATCATCACCGTACTCATCATTTTAGGCTTATACACGCTTTTCCAAAATAAAAAATACGATTACCGGCTGCTGCTGCATGCCACGCTGCTGATGATTTCGATAACTTCAGCCATACTTTGCAACATCGTGAGCCTGCAGCAGCTTACCGTTTACTATCTTATCTTTTCGGCCATCATTCTGTTTTTTAACCTGCAGGTATTCTGGGAGCCGGTTAATTCTGTAATACAGGCACTGCTGGCGCTGGTGCTGCTGGCCATTTTTTTTAATACCTTAAGTCAGTACACTTTTGATTCGGTAATTGCCAACGGCGGGCAGTACTTCTTTATTGTGGTGATGCTTTCGTGCCTGGTGCCCAACTCCCGCTACAAGGTGCTTGCACGCGAGGTAAGGTCGCAGCTGGTTATTGAAAAATCGAACGAGCAGCTTAAGGCCCAGAATAAGGACATTGCCGAAAAGAACAGCGTAATTGATATGCAGTATGACAAGCTGCGCAAGCTGGATGAGCAGAAAAACAGCTTTATCAATATAGCCGGGCACGATTTAAAAAACCTGATCGGCTCCATCGTCATGAGCAACAACATGATTAAGGATGAAGACCACCGCCTGAGTACTGATCAGCTCGAATATACCAATTACATAGCGCAATCGGCCGATAAGATGCAGTATATGCTCAACAAACTGATGGATGCCAAGGAGGTGGAGTCGCCCGAGATTAAGTTTAACCTGCAGATATTTGATATTAATGCCGAGGTGCAGCACATTTTCAGGGGCCTTACAGAAACCGCCCAGATGAAGAACATCCACCTGATTGACAACATCCTGAAGCTGCCGCTCAATGTAAGGCTGGATAAGGTTTTTACCGGCCAGGTGTTTCAGAATCTGCTTTCCAACGCCATCAAGTTTTCGCAAACCAACAACAATATCAGGGTGGTAACCAGCCTGCAGCGCCAGAAATTTGTATTTGAAATTATTGATGAGGGCATCGCCATAGGCGAAGAGGAACTGAACATGATGTTCAACAAGCTAAAAACACTTAACGATACCACTACCAGTACCATCAATGAGAGCCGGCTCGGCCTCGGCCTTTCCATTGCCAAACTGATGACCCAGGAAATGGGCGGTGAGCTAACCTACCGCAGCGATGATAACGGTAACTATTTCAGAGTTGAATTTTATGCAATTAATTAATAACCGTACCTTAATGAAGAGAATTTTTACGCTGTTCACTTTTATTGTATTTGCTACAGCAAGCCTCCGGGCGCAGGTAATCAGCACCTTTAAATCAATGGGGCATGATGATGATGTAATTACCGGCATGAGCGGTAACAGTTCATTTTATTTCAAGATAGACCCGCTGGTTGAAATGAACGGCAGTAAAATGACTATCTTCTTTGAACCTTCGCAGGCGCTGATCAGGGATCACTCCTATATCAACATCCTGATTGCCGGCACGCCCGTGTACAGCGCACGGCTTACCCAGGATTCTGTGCAGCAGGTTACCCTCAACCTGAACCGGAATTATATGGCCGATGATAAAAAATACCTGAAAGTGCAGATTAAAACCCTGTTAACAGTTACTGATGATAAGTGTAAGGACATGGATAACCCCGCCATGTGGTTAAAAGTAAGAGGCAACTCTTACTTGTCGCTCATTAAAAGCAATGCAAAGTTTTTCAGCAATGTAAATTTATCCAACAGTTTTGAAACCAAAACGGCTATTGCTTACCCGGTTAACCCTACCCTGCTTGATTTAAAGGCAGTTGCCTGGGCCTATGCCAAACTTAAAAGAACAAGCACCCAGGAAATTAAGGTATATGAGGCCGACAAGCTGCCTGATACCGTGCACAACTTTATTATGGTGGGCTCCATAGATAAGCTGCCGGCCGCAGCCAGAACCGCACTTAAAATTACACCGCAAAGAAGCGAAGGTTTATTTTACCTTAACAAATCCATCAGCAGCAGTACCGACACGTTAACCAGCCTGGTTAACGTAAAAGGTACGCTGGTGGCCAGGAAAGCTGCAGTTACCCACCAGGTGGCCGGCGAGGTGCTGGTTATTACCGGCGGCGATGAGGACGGTTATGAAAAAGCAATTACCGCCCTGAGTAACCCCAGCATACTGAACGGCTCCTT
>CAXTAP010000085.1:0-4627 GCA_964241965.1 uncultured Mucilaginibacter sp. | reverse complement strand
AATATCTACCTGAATGGCATGCTCATCAGCAGCGAAAAGCTCGATCAGTCGGGTAAGTTAAGTACCTCGGTTACCATCAATCGCTATCAGCACCGCAAATACAATACGCTTGTTGCCGAGTTCAGGTTCTATCCAACCAACGGTAATTGCCAGAATAGCTTTAACAGCTTTTTTGCAGAAGTTGATGTTGATAAATCCTATCTTGAGTCGCGCAATCCCTTTATTGCAACTGATCTGAGCTTTTATCAGTATCCTGAAGCTTTTAACAATGGTAACACCCGCATTGTGGTGAGTAAAAATACGGCTAAATATACTGCTGCCGCTATGGGCGAGGTTTTATATGAGCTGAACAACAACATTAACGCCAACAACTATCCTGAATTTGTATATGCGGATGAAATGAACAGAGGCGACCTGAAAAAGTATAACATTGTAGCCCTGCTGGATAAGAATGATGCGCTGATGAATGAATTTCCGGATGCGCCCGTTAAGTTTAACCGCAGCTTCCGCCTGTACAACAATGAGAACAACAAAGTAGTTTATCAATTGTCCGACTCCACTTCTAACGGCCTGGCGCAAATATTTTATGGCCGGGGCAATAACTCGGTACTGCTGCTAACCGGCACCGGTAAAAACATGGCCGGTGCGTTCCTGTCGGCTTCAAGGGCAATTACTGAACAGCTTTCCACCTTATCAAGCAATGTTTCCATTTCTGATGTAAACGGCAACAAATACCTGTTCAATATCAGCAAGGCAAGCGATAACCTGGACTACACAGACGCCAAAAGCGGCCTTGCCCATTTTTGGGAAACTTACAACCTGTACATTTTGCTGGCTATCCTGATCCTGATTCTGCTTTCGTTCCTGTACGTGCGTTCAAGAATTCAAAGATCTCAGGATTATACTAATGATTAATACCGCCTGCAAACAGGCATCAGTAACCGCATTGATATTGCTTTGATGCGGTTACTTAATTTTTCAAATACTTATACCAGATTGTAATGACGAATGAAGCATCAAACGCATCAAATTATCCTGCGTCTGCATCAGCCAGTAATACAGTTGCCATGAATGCTACTGCGCAGCTGCTGCTGAAAGATGGTTTCATTACAGAGGGCAGCTATGCCAAAATTATGAGCTTAGCCGAAAGCAATGGCCATTCGTTCATTAAAACGGCGCTTAACTTTGGCTTTGTATCGCGCAAGAACTACGAACGGTCATTAACGGAGGCCGGTTATAAGATTGATAAACCCAGGCACCAGGCCCATAGCCGCGATGTATTGAACCGGATTGACCTGATGTTTGCCACCAACCACCTGGCACTGCCCCTGCGCATAGAAAACAACCGGGTAGTAACCCTGATGGCCGACCCGGCCGACGAACTGTTTATTGACTTTATTAAGTTTACCTATGATTTAGAGCCGGAGATTATTGTAGCGGATGATTTGGACATTACCTGGATGAGCCACAAGCTGCTGGGTGAAAAGTACGTAAAATCTGCCGTTTATGATTTAATGAACCGCGACCCCGATAGTTCGGCTGTTAAAACATTTACAACCGGGCAGCTGGCGTTCATCTTTATTTTGCTTGCGCTCACCTTAGGCGGCATGGTTATCAACTTTCGCACAACTTCTATCATTGTCAATGTACTGATGAGCGTCTTTTTTTTAATCTCTATTTCCTTCAAGTTATTTCTGGCCCTGGTAGGTTCACGCTTCGAGTTATACCAGGCTGTTACCAAAGATAATTTAAGGCATGTGAGGGACGATCAGGTACCGGTTTATACCATCCATCTGCCGGTATAGAGAGAAGACAAGCTGATAAAGAATCTAATCTGGAATCTGCAGAGCATTGATTATCCGCGTGAAAAGCTGGACATCAAACTATTGATAGAGGAGGACGACGATAAAACACTGAACGCCGTACGCGACCTTGACTTCCCGGCTATATTTGAGGTTATCATTGTGCCTTTCCATATGCCCAAAACCAAGCCAAAGGCTTGTAACTACGGCCTGCATTTCTCTAAAGGCAAATATCTCACTATTTATGATGCGGAAGACATCCCGGATACCGATCAGCTCAAAAAGGTAGTAGCGCTTTTCGGCAAGCTGCCCGAGCACTATATCTGCGTACAAAGCTCGCTTAATTACTTTAACCGTAATGAAAACTTCCTCACGCGGATGTTCACCCTTGAATATTCCTATTGGTTCGATTATATGCTGCCCGGCCTGGATACCCTTGATATTCCTATCCCGCTGGGCGGCACCAGCAATCATTTCAAGCTGGATAAACTGATTGAGCTGGGCGGCTGGGATTCCTTTAATGTTACTGAAGATGCTGATTTAGGCGTACGGGCCTATGCGAAAGGATATAAGGTAGCTATTGTAAACTCTACCACCTATGAGGAAGCCAATAACGAGTTTTTTAACTGGATACGTCAGCGCTCCCGCTGGATTAAGGGTTACATGCAAACCTACCTTGTGCATATGCGCAACCCGGCAGCCTTAGTGAGGGAAATTGGCTGGAAAGGCTTTTTGGGGTTCAATTTTTTCATTGGCGCAACACCTGTAATGTTTTTGGTTTATCCCATCCTGCTGCTTATTTTTTTCTGCTACATAGTTTTTGACCTGCAGGAAATTAAAATACTGTTTCCGGACTGGGTGCTGTTTATGGCCATTTTTAACCTCATGGTGGGTAACATCCTCATGATTTATGTAAACATGATGGCTGTATTTAAACGCAGGTTTTATGAATTGATATTATTTGCTATTGCCAATCCTATATACTGGCTGATGCACTCTATTGCTGCCTATAAAGGTTTATATCAATTAATTGTTAATCCTTTTTACTGGGAAAAAACTAACCATGGCATCAGTAAGGTAAGTAACCCCAACGTTATTAAATGAGAAGGTCTAAATCACTTTATCTGTTATTGGTTAGCCTTGTACTGGCTGTTTATTATATCGTTATAGGCATCTACCTGAATAAGGCGGGATATTATAATCAGGAGTCGCTTTTTTATATTGAGAAGGCCCGGATCATATTAAACAGCGCCGGCGACAGGTTAAAGGTAATGGGCCTTACCTCACCTTTACTGCCTTTTTACAGCGCCTTTATATTTACCTCTATCAACTATATGCTGGCGCCGCTTATTGCGTCGGCCTTAGGGATGGCCGTACTGTTTAATACTATGGCCAATACTATGATAAAAAAACTGAATAATGATTACTATCTGCTTTTGCTGGTCATCATTTTTCTGTTTCATCCGGGCATATTATATGCGGCCTGTTCTGGCAAGTCCATTTACCTGATATTGCTGTTTTTTTATCTGTTTTTTTTAAATATGGTTAAGTTTTATAATTCAAACACCACTTTCCATGTTTCCATAGCCAGTATTTGCTTTGTACTGCTCGTTTTCTGCGATTATAAATTTATCTGGCTGGCTTTGTTTTTTATACCGCTTGTTTTAGCCATATCTATACATACGCTTAACCTGAGTGAGCGGGAATCAATATTCAGGCTGTTTCTGAGTTTCAATAATCCATCCCTGCGCCGGAAACTGATTAATAAAACATTCTCCATCTATATGATCATCTTTATATTGCCGATTGCCTCAATGATGATTTATAAGATGCTTAATTTAACTCATGCTAATGATGCCAACTACTTCTTAGAAAGCCCCTATGCCAGCTGGAGTGTACTGGCCGACCGGATAGCCTACAGCATGTTCAACCCTTCTGTTAGCCGTATTTTGCCCGAAATATCAATTCTTATTTCGCTTAAGGCCATCTTGTACTGTCCGCTTATTATACTGGCGCTATATCTATTCAAGCATCATCTGTACCAGATACTAACCTTGCTTACCCCTTTTGGGCTGATAGAATTTCTGAGAATTAAGTATGATAAGGTATATCTGGCGCAGCAATACTTTCTGATATTTTTGGTACTAAGCCTGCTTTGTATCATTTACAAAGCAAAGCCGGTAAAAAAGCAAACCACATTTACATTGATACTTACGCTTGTTGTGCTGCTGCAGTTATATACAGGGTACATTTTTCTCGCAAAATCAATGATACCCGAAGAGCAGAATTTTGCAGCAGCCCTCGCCGGCAATGCCCCTAAAATTACGCAACAGGAGAATATAGATATAGCGGCATACATTAACAACTTGCCGCCGTCCTCGCGTGTTTTGGTTGATGATGCTATAGCTTACCCTATAGTAGCACTAACTGATAACATAAAAATTTACACCCTCCCCTACCAGGAAAGTTACCTGAGCGCCATAGAGTCGCCCAATAAATATGACGAATACATGCTGGTTGCGAGCGATACTAACCCTGTAAGCAGTTATACGCAGCTCAATAAGCTTTATCTACAAACTGTGCGGAATCGTGGCCAGTTAGGAGATTTGCAAAAGATTTACCAAACGGACAATTGGGTGTTATACCGTATACATTTATAAGTCAGCCGGAATATATATGGTAAAGCCGAGGCGGTGCAAGTAAATAAAATTATCAGTTATTTCTTGTAGTTGTTGATTGGGAAAATGTGAAGTATCTATTCACTCTGAACAAAGCAAGAAAAGGAGCTACCTGCCTGTAAACCCGAAAAGCCCCGCTTCTGTGGG
>CAXTAP010000084.1:7294-14294 GCA_964241965.1 uncultured Mucilaginibacter sp. | reverse complement strand
CAGGTACCGGGCTGCCAGTTAACTACTCCCGAAAAGATTGAAATCGCCCGCGAGCTGGAAGCGCTGGGTGTGGACATCATTGAGGCCGGGTTTCCGGTTTCGAGTCCGGGAGATTTTCAGAGTGTGGTAGAGATATCCAAAGCCGTTAAATCACCTACGGTATGCGCGCTTACCCGTGCCCACAAAGGAGATATTGACGCAGCTGCCGAAGCGCTTAAGTATGCTGCACACCCGCGTATCCATACAGGCATTGGTGCGTCTGATATGCACATTAAACACAAGTTTAACAGCACACGCGAAGAGATTCTGTCACGTGGCGTGGAGGCGGTAAAGTATGCCAAACGTTTTGTAGAAGATATTGAGTTTTATGCCGAAGATGCCGGCCGGGCTGATATTGAGTATCTGGCAAAAATGGTAGAAGCTGTTATTGCCGCCGGCGCCACCGTAGTCAATATTCCCGATACTAACGGCTATTGCCTGCCGGATGTATATGGCGGCAAAATCCGTTTCCTGAAAGAGAATGTAAAGAACATTGATCAGGCCATCATATCTGTTCATTGCCATAATGATTTGGGTTTGGCTACGGCCAACTCCATTGCCGGTCTGCAAAACGGCGCCCGCCAGGTTGAGGGCACCATTAACGGCATTGGCGAACGTGCAGGTAACACCTCTATTGAGGAAGTAGTGATGATACTGAAAACCCACCATCAGCTAAACCTGCACACACAAATCAATACCCGATCCATTTATGAGCTGAGCCGTATGGTGAGCACGCAGATGCGTATGCCGGTACAGCCTAACAAGGCTATTGTAGGCAGTAATGCCTTCGCCCATAGTTCTGGCATACACCAGGATGGCTTTTTGAAGAACAGGGAGAATTATGAAATCATCAGACCAGAGGATGTGGGCATTCCTCATGCCAGTATCGTATTAACCGCACGCAGCGGGCGCCATGCTCTTAAATTTCATCTGGAACGCCTGGGTTATCATCTCGAAAAAACAGAACTGGATGAAACTTACAAACGTTTCCTGATTTTAGCCGACAATAAACTGAACATTAATGATCAGGACCTGCTGAGCCTGGTAGCGTACGGACTGGTAAAACAACAATAATGGCTGCTGAAACACTTGCAATTTTTGATTTTGAAGCCGCTCATCAGCGCCTTAACGGTGTTGTGCGCCGTACGCCTCTGGAATATAATGCCGGTCTTTCGGCCAGATATAACTGCGAAATCTATTTGAAGCGCGAAGACATGCAGGTGGTACGCTCTTATAAACTGCGGGGCGCTTATAACATGATCAGCCAGCTCACTGATGAGCAGCTGGCCAGGGGCGTGGTTTGTGCCAGTGCGGGTAACCATGCACAGGGTGTAGCATTTTCATGCAAAAAACTGAACATCAAAGGTGTAATCTTTATGCCGGAGATTACGCCCAAGCAAAAGGTGAAACAAACACAAATGTTTGGCAGCGGCAACATAGAAACCATATTAACCGGCGATACGTTTGACGATTGCCTGCATGAAGCATTGGCTTATACCCACGCGCACGGCATGACGTTTATTCCGCCGTTTGATGATTATCGCATTATGGAGGGGCAGGGCACCGTGGGCATCGAAATACAGGAGGACCTGCCCGGTGCACAGGTGGTCATTATGCCGGTTGGCGGCGGCGGCCTGGCCGGCGGTGCGGGCACTTACCTTAAACAGCACCTGCCGGCTATTCAACTGATTGGCGTTGAGCCCGAGGGTGCACCATCCATGCTGAAAGCCATGCAGGCCAACGAGCCGGTAACCTTACCTAAAGTAAACCGCTTTGTGGACGGGGCCTCCGTAAAGCGGGTAGGCCAGCTTACCTACCAGGTATGCAGGGAGGTTCTGGACGAAATGCTGCTGGTGCCCGAAGGCAAGGTATGTTCGGCCATTTTAAAATTGTATAATGAAGACGCTATAGTGGTAGAACCTGCCGGTGCACTATCCGTAGCAGTACTGGATTTGTGCAGGGAGCAGATTGCAGGCAAAAAAGTGGTTTGCATTATCAGCGGCGGCAATAATGATATTGACCGCATGCAGGAAATCAAGGAGCAGTCCCTGTTGTACGAGGGCCTGAAGCATTACTTCATTGTTCGCTTTCCGCAGCGGCCGGGCGCCTTAAAGCTATTTGTAAATAATGTACTGGGGCCGGGCGATGATATTACCCGCTTTGAGTTTATTAAGAAAACAGAGCGTGAGCGCGGCCCCGCTCTGGTAGGCATCGAATTAAAGTCGGCCGATGATTATCAGCCATTGCTGCAGCGCATGGAAGAATACCGCTTTGATGTAATTGAAGTAAACCGGGATCAAACACTCTTTGAATACCTGGTATAATCTAATTAAAATGTAATATGCCTGCTGATTTTGATAGTGCATTCATCACCGGCAGCGTACCTACCAACTGCATAATTAAACAGCTGCAAACTTAATCCGCTTGCATCTTCAACTAACAATTGTTCATAAAACCCCCTGAATAACACCTTGATGATTTTCCATCGCTTAGGCTGTGAATCATGGGCTATTTCAATCCATTCAGGATAGATCACTACCTGTCCATCTTTCCTGCCAATACCCAGCGCTGCTGCCTCGATGCTGTTTAATACATTGCAGTTGCTTAATAATTTGGCTGTGTACAAATGTATGGGTTGCCGGTAAACCTTTTGCGGGCGGCCTGTTTCCATAACGCTGCCGTTTCGCAGCACGATGAGCTCGTCTGCCATTGACAGCACCTCGGCCGGGTCATGAGATACCATAATTACCGTAACACCGGTCTTCTGCACAATCGTCCGTATATCCTGCTGCAATCCCTCCCGGAACGAAGCATCTACCTGATTGAAGGGCTCATCCAAAAACAGAACGTCGGGCTGTGTTACCAGTGCGCGGGCTATAGCCACACGCTGCTTCTCACCCCCGCTTAAATCGGCAATGCGCTTACCGCTCAGGGCCAGCATATTGAGCTGCTGTAAAGCCTGTTCTGTCTTCTCCTGCTTGGCCTTCAAGTTTGTGTTGGGCAGCAAAGCTGCAATATTATCCCAAACAGTGGCATGCAGATTTAAATCGTTGGTGTGCTGTGTTACCATTTTCATGGCATCGTGGCCGGGTATCAGCTTTTCATCAGGCCCCCAAACGCGTTCTCCGTTAAAGTGCACAGCTCCCTCATCAGGGGCAAGTAATCCATATAACAAACGCAGCAAAGTGCTTTTACCGCTTCCACTCTCACCAATTACAGCCGTAATTTTACCAGCTTCGATAATTAAATCAACTCCTTTTACACCGGCCGATTGCTTACCCTTATATTGCTTGCTTAGATGTGATGCCTGTAAAAACGGAGAATTTACCATTGCTGCAAATATAGGCATTAAGCCCAACCCGTTACCTCATGTACTGGTACAGGCAGGTGTTTATATAATTAAGTTATGATGGTGATTTTTAACGGGCTCTTTTGTTTTAGAAAAACAGCGTCAAGCCGAACGAGAAGTTTTTTAAACCATCCTGCGCAGGACTATCCTGAAACATATCGTTAAAATAATACTTGGCAAATACGCCTATGCTTCCATACCCAACACGCGCAAAGCCGCCATATCGTAATTTGGCAAAGTGATAGTCATTATCAAATTTTTGCTTGCCGTTTTCATCACTGATCTGCTTTACGCGGCCTCCTAATAAAATGCCCATGTCGGGCCCGGCCACGATATGAAAGTAATTGCCGTCTTCATCAGCCCTTGTCCTGAAATCAAAAGATAAAGGTATGCGCAGGTAACTTGAGGAGAAACGATTTTTACTGTAATTGATGTTGTCCTGCCGGTAGGTAAGTACCGGCTGATGCTCTAAAATGGTGATATTATCCCGCAGGCGGATAAGCGTCCAGTCGAACCCGGCGGACAAATATATTTTAAAGGCTGAGTTGAAGCGATAACCGCCCTGCAGCACATCAAAGCCTATATTTGAGGTTTTCCAGGAACGGTAACGCAGAAAGTTATTTTGAGGCGATAATTTAAAACTGCCGTTATCAACCAGCGTGGCCAGCCCCAGATCAAAACGTGCAAAGGTAATTCCCCATGAAAAACCAGGCGCCTTGCTTACCGTTCTGATGGTTCTGATGGTATCCCGGTGCTGCACAGGGCCAATGCCCATCCGTTTCATCCGGTGCGATTTCAATGTATCCTTATATGCTGAGGTACTATCGGCAGCAGTAACCTGGGCAAAGATGCGCAGCGTAAATAATGTGATAAGAACGGTAAGTAAAATGTATTTCATGCAAAAAATATGTTGACTGATCAATTGCAACGGCTTGGCTTGCTGAATTATTCATACTACACAATGCTTAGCCTTTGGTTTGCCGGCGGCAAAGTTATTTCAAAATAATCATGTCGAAACCAGTCGCAGGCATCCCGTAAATAATGCAGTAATACTATATATTTACCTTGCATGAAAAAAGCATTACTGATCAGCCTGCTCCTTTTTCTTCCGGGCAGCATGCTGCTGGCCCAGAATACGGCAGCCACTTACACCTTATTAAAGCCCGACAGAGTGTTTGACGGGCATGATCTGCATACCGGCTGGTGGGTACTGGTGCATAACAACCAGATTGAGGCAGCAGGCGCACCAGGTTTAATCAGCGTGCCTGCCGCCGCCAAAGTTATAGAACTACAGGGGCAAACCCTGATGCCCGGTATGATTGAGGGGCATTCGCACATGTTCCTGCATCCGTACAATGAAACGGCCTGGAACGATCAGGTGCTGGCAGAAAGCCGCGCTGAGCGTACTGCCCGGGCTGTTGAGCATGCCCGTGCTACGCTGGTGGCCGGTTTTACTACAGCCCGAGACCTGGGTACTGAGGGGGCCGGTTACGATGATGCCGGTTTGAAACAAGCCATTAACAAAGGCGTTATTCCCGGTCCCAGGCTGCTGGTTGCCACCCGTGCCATTGTAGCCACCGGCAGCTATGGCCCAAAAGGTTTTAATAGCGAAACTGAAGACGGCATCCCTAAGGGCGCTGAAGAAGCCGATGGCATTGATGCACTAAGCAAGGCCGTACGCTCGCAGATAGGCAACGGCGCAGACATTATCAAGCTTTATGCCGATTATCGCTGGGGATTTAATAATACGGCCGCAGCAACCTTTACTGTTGATGAATTAAAACTGGCCGTTCAGCTGGCGGCCAGCAGCGGCCGGTTTGTGGCCGTGCATTCCGGCACGGAGGAAGGTATGCGGCGGGCTATTGCGGCAGGCGTAAGAACCATTGAACATGGCGATGGCGGAACACCTGAACTGTTTAAGCTGATGAAGGAAAAGGGTATTGCCCTATGCCCTACCCTGGCTGCTACCGAGGCAATTACCGCATACCGCGGCTGGAAAAAGGGCATTGACCCGGAAACAGATGCCATTAAGCAAAAACACCTCATTTTTACCGAAGCGATGAAGGCTGGTGTAACCATTTGCATGGGCGGCGATGTAGGCGTATTTCCTCATGGCGATAATGCCCGTGAAATGCTGCTGATGGCAGAATACGGCATGAAACCCTTGGATGTGCTGCGCTCGGCCACCTCGGTAAATGCTGCGGTGTTCGGCTTAAATAAATCGGGCAATATTAAGGCCGGTTATCTGGCCGATTTGGTTGCCGTTCATGGCAATCCTGCTGCAGACATCAAGGCGGTGAAACAGGTATTGCTGGTGATGAAAGACGGAGTTATTTATAAACAATAACTTTTAATTATAACAGATTTAATGAAATAAAAACCAATAGTCATGAATAAGAAGTTTAAAATTACTTTTGGAAAAACATATTATAACCAGCCTATTATCAATGTTCCGACGAGATATAATGACCTTATTGCTGATAACGAAAGCCCAGTAACGGTACACACAAATGACGGCTATAAATTCAAAGGAGTAATAGATAGAAAAAACAGCAGCAACGGAGCTCCAAGACTAAGAAATATAACCGGCTTAAAAGATTGGATTCAAAGTTCTTTTAGAGAAAATGATTCGACAGAGATTGAAATATTATCCAAAAACAGTGTCAAGATTTACAAATAGTTAAAACCGGCTATCCAATTTGCTTCTTAAATGCCTAAGTAGGATTTTTGCGACGTTCTACTTAAAAAAACAAATTATTAAGTTGGTGAAGCAAACTGATTATTGATAAAAATGGAAATCTCTTATCACTAATCAATTTGTTATCGTTTGTAAATGTGTATCTTTACGTAAATTTATACACATGAGAACTAATATTGATATCAACGAAACCCTTTTGGCTAAAGCTCAAAAGCTGGGCAACATTAAAACAAAAAAAATGATGGTTGAGAAAGCCTTGGAATTATATGTGCAATTGCAAAGCCAGAAGAAAATCAGTGAGTTTAAAGGAAAAATAGATTTTTATGATGATGCTTTTTAATAATGGACACTGTACTCGTTGACACCTCTGTATGGGTTAATTACTTAAAAAATATTAATACCAGGGCCAGTGCCTATATAGATGCCAACAACAATGCCTTGTTAGCAACTTGCCCTGTTGTTTTGCAGGAAGTTTTACAAGGTATTAAGACAGAACAAAACGCAATATTACTTGAAGCCTTTTTTAATGATCTGATTCATTTAATAGAAGAACCTTATGAAATTGCTTTAGATGCAGCTTCTTTATATAGATTGCTAAGGAAAAAAGGCATTACTATCCGAAAACCCAATGATTGCCTGATTGCCATGTATGCAATCAAAAATAATGCATACCTTTTACATGATGACCGGGACTTCGTACACATTGCTGAAAACAGTAACTTAAAACTGGTGCTTTAAGCTCTTCAATGTTTTTTTACCCTATAATACTTATAAATTTTTACTGCCGACATCAGGATCATGGCAAAGGCCACCAAGCCCAGCAGGCCATAAATCCAGCTGACAGTATTTTTGAGCACGGCCAAGAAAACAATGGCAAACAGAAATATAGTGGCTACCTCATTCCAGATGCGCAG
>CAXTAP010000084.1:0-7194 GCA_964241965.1 uncultured Mucilaginibacter sp. | reverse complement strand
AACAGGCGCACAATATAGAACAGCCCCGCCATCCAGCAGATTACAAAGATAACATGCAGGGCTTTTACATAGAGGTACATAATGCCCCCCGGCCCCCTGAAAGGGGATTTGAAGTTGTCAGAACAAATCTCTTATACATATCCCTCAAATGTTTTCAGCAACAAAACAACAAATCAAGCTATTTCTATTCCCCTCGGGGAATTAGGAAGCTTATATTAACCTTTAATATCTGAACTCCTTAATCACATCTACGGCATATTTTACGTTATCAAACGGAATATCAGGCATAATGCCATGCCCCAGATTAAAGATGTAGCCGTTTTCTCCGCGCATGCGCTCGAATAGCTTATAAATCCTGTCCTTAATTACTTTCTTATCGGCATACAAAATATGCGGATCTAAATTACCCTGTACCGCTACAGCTTGCGGCAGGCGCCTCTTAATATCAAGCAGGTCAGCGTTCCAGTCAATAGAAACAACATCCGGCCCGGCCTCCGCCATCAGCGGCGCAAATACCGAGCTGCCCTTGCAAAAGGAAATTACCGGAACATCCCTGCGGTTCAGCTTGCTGATGATTTCAGTAATATAACGGTGCGAAAATTCCTTATAATCATCCCAGGCCAGAGCCATAGCCCAACTGTCAAAAATCTGTACGGCATTGACACCGGCCTCAATCTGCAGGTTTAAATAATCAGCAGTCACCTTGGCAATTTTACCCAGCAGGGCATGAGCCAGTTCCGGCTCATTGTGCAACAGTAACTTAGTACGCTTAAAATCTTTAGACGAACCGCCCTCCACCAGATAACTCATTACCGTAAAGGGTGCGCCTGCAAAGCCAATCAGCGGTATCCTGCCGTTCAGCCGCTGCTGTATTACCTTAATGGCATCGGCAACGTACTGCAATTTATGCACTACCTCTGTGTCCAGCAGGTCAACATCTTCTTGAGTACGCACCGGGTTTGCAAAGCGAGGACCAACCCCTTGCGTAAAACTTAAATCGCCGCCCATAGCCTCGGCAGTAACCAGTATATCTGAAAACAGTATAGCAGCGTCAATGTCAAGCAAATCAACAGGCAGCATGGTTACATCAGCAGCCAGCTCAGGTGTTTTGCACATCTCCAGGAATGAATACTTATTTTTAATTTCCCAGTATTCGGGCATAAAACGGCCTGCCTGTCGCATCATCCATACCGGCGGACGTTCTGTTGGCTGTGAAAATGCGGCCTTTATCAATAATGAATCTTTCATGGTAATCAATCAGGCAATTTCACTTGATGCCTTGTTCGTATTTATATTTCTTTATATTATGCTGTATATCAGCAATAATAGCTTTCATCTTTGCGCTAAGCTTATCCTGGTGCTGACCAGCTAATTGCAGGTAAGCGGCTGCTTTATCAGGTTTGCCGTTGCGCAGGCTGATATTGGCAACGGCAATCAGGGCAGCCACATGGTCGTTCAGGTTATTCAGCGGAAATTGCGCGGCTTGCTCATAATGATATTCTGCGCGCTCAAAATCGGGTTTGTGCATGCTTACGCCGCCCATCATATACTCATAAAGCCCGCGGCGCTTTTTGCTGAGCCACTCAGGCTTTTTTATCTGGTGCAGCAGGGCTTCAGCTTTGGCATAATCCTTAACATGAAACTGCCTGGCTGCCAGAACCAGCGTACCCTGCCTGAAATACTCAACGGCCAAAGCTATCAGCAGCAGTATCACCGCAGCTATTAACTGATAAGTACGGTAATATGCAAATACAAAGGCCAGTACAATAAGCAGACCAGCTACTAACAGCCTGGCCTTATTGGTAAACATTATTGCTGATGATCGGTGAATTTATAGCCAACGCCGCGTATAGAATGAAAATAAACCGGATTTTTAGGATCGGGTTCAAAATATTTACGGAAAGTGAGGATAAAATTATCAATAGTGCGGGTAGATGGGTAAACATCATAATTCCATACAGTTTCTAAAATCTGTTCGCGCGATACGGCCTCATTGCGGCGTTCAATCAGCAGCTTAAGCAGCATAGTTTCCTTTTTTGTTAATGGTGTAATGGAGTCATCGCCGTTTACCAGTTCAAAGGAGTTAAAATGGATGGTTTTATCTCCTATTTTATAGCTGTTAAACTCTTTCAGGTCATCACCCTTTAAACCGCGCTTTACCAGGTTGTTTACCCGCAAAATTAACTCTTCCAGATTGAAAGGCTTGGTCAGGTAATCATCTGCCCCTTTTTTCAGGCCGATAATTTTATCCTCATTGGTGTTTTTTGCGGTGAGGAACATAATCGGCACCTCCGTGTTTTCCAGCCGGATAGTTTCGGCAACTACAAATCCATCCACTTCAGGCATCATCACATCCAGTATAACCAGATTAAAGCGCTCTTCTTTAAATATCTGCAAGGCTTTTTTCCCGTTAACAGCGGTTGATACCTTGTAACCTTCCAGTTCGAGGTTCAGCTTAATGGCTTCGAGTAAGTGCTCCTCGTCCTCAGCTAATAAAATTCGTTTTTTGTTAGGCATAGTTTTTCTTGTTATAATGTTCCAGGTTAAGTAAATACCACTTCAAAAATGCTTCCAACGGGCTGATTATCTTTTACCTGTATCATAGCCTGATGTTTATCAAGCACCTGTTTCACAATGTATAAACCTAAACCCGTGCCTTTTGTGTTGCGTGTTTCTTCACTGCCCACCCGGTAAAACCGCTCAAATATGCGGCTTTTTTCCTGGTCGGCTATGCCGATGCCATGATCGGCCACCCGGAAATATACCTTGTTGTTCTTGCTGAATAATTTTACCTCAACCGTTTCGCAGGGTTTTGAATACTTTACAGCGTTTTCAATCAGGTTGGTTACTACGGCCGTAAGTGCGAACTTATCACCGGTAATCTGCACCTTCGGTTCAATTTCGGCATTGATCAACTGCTGGTTGCAGTCGCATTTGCTGATTTGCAGGCGGTTAACTATACCATCTACCAGTACCGACAGGTTAAACTCCTGCTTAGGGAAGGTATAGGAATGATTTTCAATTTTGGCAGCCAGCAGCATATTCTCTACCATATCATTCAGGCGGTCAACATCTACCAGGCATTTACCGGTAAAATCAATAATCTGCTCCCGGGTTAAACTTCTTTTCTGTATCGTTTCCAGATATAGCTTAATGGAAGCCAGCGGGGATTTAAGTTCGTGCGTTACCGATAACAGGAAATTCTTTTTTTGCTCCTGCAGCGTGCGCTCCTTATTGATGGACTTGTGAAACTGATAGGCGCCGATGCACAAAACGGTAACAAACATCAGACCCTCCCCCAAAATCATCCCAGTGCGATTGGGCTGAAAATGCACCAGCATATATCCCCACCACAGCAATTCGGCAATGGAGTAAATGATTAATGCATAGAAAATAACGAATGGTCTCTTCATGGCTCAATTATAGATGGCTGATAATTAAAAACGATATCCAAACTATTAAAAACTGCTTGTTGCGTGCTGTGCAAATCTGCAGCGCTGTGGGCTGCCGATACAAACCCTACTTCGTAACCCGATGGCCCCAAATAAATACCTCTGTTCAGCAATTCCCGGTGCATCAGTTTAAACTGATCCATACTCAGCGGGTTAATCTCATCGGCACGGCTGATGGTTTCCTGCACAGTAAAAGCAAACCAAAAAATGGAACTGATGGTAAACACCTTAACCGGATAATTACGCTCAGCAATGAACTGCTCAATGCCCGACACAAAATTATGCGTTTTGGCATTTAACGAATTGTAAAAGCCAGGTTTCAGCAACTCGCTCAACTGAGCTATACCTGCCGACATCGCTACCGGATTGCCCGACAAGGTACCTGCCTGGTAAACCGCACCATCGGGCGAAATGTTGCTCATTAAAGCGGCCGAAGCACCGTATGCGCCTACCGGCAGGCCGCCACCAATAATTTTACCATAAGTAATAATATCAGGCTGTATGTTATAATAACCGGCGGCCCCTTCAAAACCAACACGGAAACCGGAAATAACTTCGTCAAAAATCAACAGAGAGTTATTAGCTGAGCATATTTCGCGAAGAAAACTTAAAAACTCCGGGGTTTGCAGCAGCAGACCGTTGTTGGCGGGGATAGGTTCAATAATGATGGCGGCTATCTCATCCTTAAACTCTTCAAAAGCTTTTTGCACAGCTTCCTGATCATTCAAAGCCACCACAATGGTTTCATCAGCAAAAGATTTGGGTATGCCTGCCGATGAAGTTTCGCCGAAGGTAACCAGGCCGGAACCGGCTTTAACCAGCAGCGAGTCCACATGCCCGTGGTAGCAGCCCTCAAATTTTAATATTTTGTTGCGTTTGGTGTAACCCCTTGCCAGCCTGATGGCCGACATTACGGCCTCGGTGCCTGAGCTTACAAACCGTATTTTTTCAATGAAACGATTATTAGATAAGATCAATTCAGCCAGTTCATTTTCCAATGCAGTAGGTGCGCCGAAAGACATGCCGCGCTGCATAACTTCCATCACTCCTTCGCGCACTGCAGTGCTGTTATGACCTAAAATCAGCGGCCCCCATGAGCAGCAGTAATCAATGAATTCATTGCCATCGGCATCCCATAAACGGCTGCCATCACCTTTTTCAATAAAAAGCGGCGTACCATATACCGATTTGAATGCTCGTACCGGTGAGTTTACCCCGCCCGGAAAGTAAGTTTTGGCCCTGGCGTATAACGCTGCTGATTTTTCACGGCTGATATCGGCGGCTGGTTCTGCAATGTCTGTGTTCACTATATGATTAGAGGCGTCTTTCATGAGTTAGCTTTTATATCCATTTTTTTAACAGCACTTCCTTGGCATGGTAGGTCAGGATAGCGGTTGCCCCTGCCCGCCTGATGCTCGTCAGCACCTCGGCAACAGCACGCTGCTCATTGAGCCAGCCGTTTTGTACCGCCGCTTTAATCATAGCATACTCGCCGCTTACATTATAGGCGGCAACGGGCAGTTCAGTATTATCTTTCAGCAGCTTGATTACATCCAGGTAGGATAATGCCGGTTTTACCATCAAAAAATCAGCGCCCTCCTGCTCGTCCAGCCGGCTTTCAATCAAGGCTTCGCGCTGGTTGGCGGGGTTCATCTGGTATGATTTTTTATCGCCGAATTTTGGGGCGGATTGCAGCGCATCCCTGAACGGCCCATAAAAAGCGCTGGCATACTTGGCGGAATAAGACATGATGGATACATGCGTAAAGCCATGATCATCCAGCACCTGCCTGATGTAGCCCACCCGGCCATCCATCATATCCGAGGGGGCTATAATATCAGCGCCTGAGCGGGCATGGGCCAAAGCCATTTTGCCTAATACCTCCAGGGTTTCATCGTTCAATATTTCGCCTTTTTCCACAATGCCATCGTGCCCGTCGCTGCTATAGGGGTCCATAGCTACGTCGGTAATTACACAGGCTTCCGGAAAGTGTCTTTTCACCTCGCCGATGGCACGCAGATACAGGCTATCTTCACGGTGACTTTCGGTGGCATATTTATCCTTCAGCTGTTCATCAATGTTGGGGAACAGGTCGAAGCTTTTTAAACCAAGCGCCATACAGCTTTCTACCTCGCGCAGCAAATGGTCAATGGTGTACCGGTAGATGCCCGGCATGGATGATACCTCAGTTTTCTGATTGGTACCCTCTATAATGAACAGCGGAAAGATCAGGTTGGCAGCGCTCAGGTACGTTTCCTGCACCATCTGGCGTATCACTTCACTTTTCCGGTTTCTTCTTGGTCTTTGTAGCATCGGCCCCTCCTGAATTCTCTCCGGCAGCGAGAATTTAAAAAATCATTGTAATTTGATAATACCCTCCCTGCCGGAAAGAATTATACCGCACTGCTTTAAAGCCCGAACACCGCCTCAGCCAGCCCGACCTCATCGGGCGAGAAAGGCAGCCTGTAAGCCATATTGTATTCATCCAGCTTTTTACCGGTTGATTTGCCAATGGCTACAATCTGCTGGTTATTTTCAAGCAAATGGTGCTCAAAATAAGCTTCTACGTTGGATGGACTGGTGAAAACCAGTACTTCTGCCGAGGTGCCTGTAATCTGCTCTTCCGGCATAGTTTCATATACAGGGAGGTCAATAACCTTAGTATCCGGCATCAAACCCTTGTGTATGCTGCGCATAGGGCTTTCGGCCCCCGGAAACAACACTGTGCAGCCCTGGCAGAGCCTCGCAAATTCCCTGCTAATCACGGCAGTATCGGTATTATCGCCCACATAATCTGCAAAATAGCCGTTACGGCGCAGCATATCCTCAGAACCGCTGCCAATTACGCCAAACTTTGGCTGATGAGCAAACTGCGGCTTTAATTGAAAAAAATATTCAACAGCATTCTTGCTGGTAAAAAACACCCAGTCAATATCCTTTAAAATATGGGCGTTCAGGATAGTCATGATGGGCACCGTGCGAATGAGCGAACGCGCCTCTATCTCGATGCCATGTTTCTCAAGCGCCCTGCGGAAATAACTTTGCGCCGATATATCCCGCGAGATGAATACCTTGGATGGAAACTTGCGGTCGGCCTTAAAATAGTTTACAATTTTTTCAGGCAGATTCTCAGCGCAGTCGGTTACTGTATATAAACGGTCGGGCAATTCCTCGCCGGTGCCGGCCTTTGAGGTAAACACCTGGTAAATGCCTTCGTGCTTGCGGCAGTAGCAGCCTAGGGGCATGTGGCAGCCGCCGCCAAACATTCTGAGCACCGTGCGTTCAATCGCCAGTTCTTCGGCTACATGCGGATGGTGCAGCGTTTGCTGCAAAAAGTTGTATAGCGGGGTATCATGCTGCCGTATCTGTATAGCCAGCACACCCTGTGCAGGAGCCGGTATAAATTCTGTAGGCTTTAGTTCCTCTACATGAAACTCGCTTAAATTAATGCCTAACCTCGAAACACCGGCCTTGGCCAGCATAATGGCATCATAATTTTCACCGCGGAGCTTGCTGATACGGGTAGGTACATTGCCGCGTAAATCTTCAATCTCTAAGTCGGGCCTTAAGGCTAACAGCTGAGCCTTGCGGCGATTGGAGGATGTACCGACTATACCGCCAAATTTAACCGATAGTTTTTGATGAACATCTACGCAATCCTTCAAAATCAGCAACAGTTCAGCCGGATCTTCCCGTTCTGAAACTGCTGCGATAATGAGTCCCGGCGGATGCTCTGTCGGCA
>CAXTAP010000083.1:0-14790 GCA_964241965.1 uncultured Mucilaginibacter sp. | reverse complement strand
AGATAACACCGCTCGGAACTTCGGTTTTTACATCTGGCCTGCCCTCTGTATCAACACTGATGATCTTACCTGAATCATCAACAGTGACTATTCCATTTTTTATCGGATCGGCATTTACAGGGAAAACGTAATCGGCTTTAAAACTTTTCATTAAGAAAACTATCTGATACTGGAGCGTGCTAAAAATTGTTCGTTATACAACAATACAATAACTTACAATTAAATAATGCAGGTTGTTTTAATTTTACAAACTGAAAACAACCCCATGAACGTGTAAATGTATAATTAAGTACCTTTGTATCAGTGAACAGCATCAACAATAAAACAGATATCCGCAGCCTGAGCTCAGAAGCTTTGCAGCAGCAGTTCATACAGCTGGGCGAAAAGGCATTCAGGGCTAAACAGGTTTATGAATGGCTTTGGAAAAAAGCCTGCTTTTCTTTTGATGACATGAGCAATATTTCAAAAGACCTGCGCAAAAAACTGAATGATAATTTCAGCATTAATCATGTCAAAATTAATTCATCCCAGTTCAGCACTGATAAAACTATAAAAAATTCTTTCATTTTACACGACACGCACCTTATTGAGGGCGTTTTAATTCCGGCAGCCGACCGCATGACGGCCTGCGTGTCCTCGCAGGTAGGCTGCAGCCTTACCTGTAAATTTTGCGCTACCGGCTATATGGAACGCAAGCGCAACTTAAATCCAGATGAAATTTATGACCAGGTGGTTCTGATTGCCCGGCAGGCCGAGCAGCATTATAACCAGCCGTTGAGCAACATCGTCTATATGGGCATGGGTGAGCCTCTGCTTAACTATAGCAATGTTTTAAAATCAATAGAGCGCATCACTGCTGAGGACGGGCTGAACATGGCTGCCAGACGCATTACGGTATCAACCGCCGGCATTGCCAAAATGATTAAAAAACTGGGCGATGACCAAGTGAAGTTTAACCTGGCCTTATCATTGCATGCAGCCAACGATGAAAAGCGCAATACTATTATGCCTATCAATGAGCAAAACTCGCTGAAGGCGCTGGCCGAGGCGCTGAAATACTATCATCACAAAACCCGCAATGCCGTTACTTACGAATATATTGTGTTTGATGGCTTTAACGATAACCTGGAGGATGCTGCCGAACTGGCTAAATTTTGCAGGCATTTGCCTTGCAAAGTAAACATCATTGAATACAACCCTATCTCTTTCGCCAGCTTTTTAAATGCCGGTGAAGATAAAATTGAAGCCTTTGCCGATTACCTGCGCAGGCAGGGCATTGTTACCAATGTACGCCGCAGCCGGGGAAAGGATATTGATGCTGCCTGCGGCCAGTTAGCAGTTAAGGAACAGGCCGCCGCTGTGGCAGAAGCCTGATTTTTACGTCTGTATTTTATATATTGCGCTGCTGAACAACAATCCCCCCTTATTTTAATGAAGCTGCAGCATACCTACCTTACCGATTTTGTTGCGCTGTTTTTTCCGCAGCTGTGCCAGGCCTGCAAGGTAAGCCTGCTCGGGCAGGAGGATCTGTTGTGTACACAATGCCTTTATAATTTACCATATACTGATTATCACTTACAGCCCGATAACCTGGTGGCCAGGCAGTTTTGGGGCAAGGTTCAGTTACAGGCGGCCTATGCCATGCTGCATTTTAGCAAGGGCGGGCAGGTACAGCACCTGATGCACCGTTTCAAATATCAAAATACGCCCCGCATCGGCAACAGGCTGGGCGCCTTGGCCGCAGCGCAGCTGCTGGAAAATAATGTACTGAGAACAGCAGATGTGATTATACCCGTGCCGCTGTATAAGAGCAGATTTAAACAGCGCGGGTATAACCAGAGTGCCTGTTTTGCCGAGGGATTGGCTGCCGTATTAACCATACCGGTTGAGGAACACAACCTGATCAGAACACGGGCAACGGAAACGCAAACCCATAAGTCTAGGTTTTCGCGGTTTGAGAACATGCAGGAGGTTTTCAGCATACGCCGGCCCGATAAGCTAACCGGCAAGCACATTTTACTGGTAGATGATATTGTAACTACCGGCTCAACGCTGGAGGCTTGCGCACTAACTTTATTAAAGGTGCCGGGCGTAAGGGTAAGCATTGCTGCCATTGCGTACGCAGAGTAACCATTTAACCCCATTCACAGGGGCAACGTTTATTTAACTGCATCTTTAATAAAACACAATAGCCCCATTTCAAAAAAACTTATTAAATTTTTGTAAGAAGCTGTATAGAACTGGTTGAATACTTTTGTGAAATTCTGCTTTCTCATTTCGACCGCAGGGAGAAATCCTCTTCGTTAGGCGGATAAGTCGCTTGTCAGGCCGGCCGTAAACAGAGAATTTCTCATTGTTGTTCGAAATGACAAGGTTTTTTGTTTTTGAACAGTTTTTTAAAGGTTTAACCATACTTTTATCTGGTGTTATGAAAAAAACTATTGCTATTGATATGGATGGTGTTTTGGCAGATGTTGAAGCACAGTTTATTGCCTGGTACGAAAGAGATTATGGCGTAAAAATCAGCCGGGAAAAGCTTACCGGTGTATCCGAGGCTGAAGCTTTTCCAGACAAGGGGGCGGTACGCAAATTTGTGAATACTCCTTCCTTTTTCAGAACCTTACCTGTAATGCAGGGCGCTGTTGACGCCGTCAGGAAGCTGATGAAAGAATACGACGTTTATATAGTTTCCGCAGCGATGGAGTTTCCCCTGTCGCTGCCGGAAAAATATGACTGGCTGCAGGAGCATTTCTCTTTTATTAAGTGGCAACAGATTATCTTTTGCGGTAATAAAAGCGTAATTGATACTGATTACATGGTGGATGACCATCCCAAAAACTTAGATCACTTCAAAGGTAAAACCATTATGTTTTCAGCCGGGCATAATGCCGAGTATTTGCATCATACCAGGGTTAACAATTGGGCTGAGGTTTTGGATTTCTTTGAGAGAGTATCTGAATCCTGAACCTGACGACTCTTCAGTAACAGATTATTCAGATTTCAGTTCAGAGAGGCAATGATTGCTCCCGTTTAATGACTAAATACTTATTATAACTTTTAATTAAAAGTTACCGTATAACAGCGCGGTACTTTTAGTTAGTTTTTAATTACAGGCAGGAGTTGATTGCAAAATTGGCTCCTGCTTTGTTTTATTGCTTTTGGTACCGGCTCAGCTTATCAAATAACACCTTGGGGTCAAAGGGCTTCAAAATGTAATCATCCATGCCGGCATCATTAATTTCGGCCATCTGGTTATGCAGCATGGAAGCGGTCAGCGCAATTACCGGCACCTGCTTTGAGTAAGTATCATTTTTTGAGCGCAGCAGCTGGGTAGCTTCCAAACCGCCCATTACCGGCATATGAATATCCATCAGCACCACATCATAACTGGGGTTTTGCTCAATACGGTCAACGGCTTCCTGGCCGTCTTCAGCAAAATCAACATCAGCGCCCCACTTTGTCAGCACTTTATTAATGAGCAGGCGGTTAATTTGATTATCATCTACCACCAGTACATTAAGGTTTAGGGTTGAGTTCACTTTGCTGCTGATTAAATTAGAGTTTTCGCCTTTATTAAATATAATTGTAAACCAAAAGGTTGATCCGTGCCCCGGCACGCTTTCTACATGGATGTAAGAGTCGTGCAGTTCAATAAGCCGTTTGGTAATAGCCAGCCCTAAACCGGTACCGCCGTATTTGCGGGTTGTATCAGCGCTGGCCTGTTTAAATGATTCAAAGATGGTGCTTGTTTTATCCGCTTCTATACCGATGCCGGTATCAGTAACTGCAAACCTGATTTTAGCCTCACGCTCATTTTGCTCAAGCGCCTGTACGCTGATGGTTACGCCGCCATGCTCCGTAAATTTAACCGAATTGCCCATCAGGTTCAGCAAAATCTGGCACAGGCGCGTGCGGTCGCCCATAACAATTTGAGGCACGTCGGCCCCTATCTGCTGCCTGATGTAAATGTGCTTATCATTACCCTTAAACTGCATGGAGGCAGTTACGCTTTGCACCAGTTCGCGCAAATCCACCTTAGCCTTTTCCAGTTCAACATTGCCGGTTTCCATTTTGGCAAAATCAAGCACATCGTTAATCAGCGTCATGAGGTTCTCTGCCGAAAATTTAAGCACACTCAGGTTTTCTCTCTGCGAATCCAGCGGGTTATCCTCCAACAGTAAATGCGACATACCGATTACCGCATTCAGCGGCGTGCGTATCTCATGGCTCATCACCGAAATAAACATATCCTTGGCGCGGCTTAGCTGTATGGCTTCCTCACGGGCGTTGATCAACTCAAGCTCTGCGTTTTTCTTTGCGGTAATATCAATAATCACCTCAATGTATTTATCCACCTTGCCTTCGGCATTTAATATTACCGAATTGATAACGGTTACCCACAGCGGCTGCCCGTCCTCACGGTAAAACAGCAAATCTACCTCAAATGACTGCTTGCTGCCTGACAGCTCGCGCGCCTTTTCGATGATGCTTACATCGGTAAGTTCGCCGCTCAGCACATCACCCAGGTGCCTGCCCTTTACCTGCTGCAGGGTGTAGCCGGTAATTTTTTCAAAAGCATTATTCACCCATTCAACATTGCCCCGGTTATCATTGATTACCACACCGCTTACGGTGCTGCTGGCTACCATTGAGAGGGTAGTTAGCTCCTCTTCGGTTTGCTTGCGCTCCGTTACATCCACATATACGCCAACCTGCCGGTCGGTGTTTCCGCTGTCATTAACCAGCGGGCTGTTATTAATATGCACCCATATAGGGGTACCGTCTTTTCTGTAAAGCTTAATTTCTATTTCATACGGGGCATTGACTTCAACCTTCCTGCGCGCTTCTTCATAAACGTTTAAGTCGGTATCCTCACCGGTAAGGCGGCTGCCGAAGGCCTGGCCCTTTATTTCGTGCAGGCGGTAACCCAGCATGTTTTCCAGCGCCTCATTCATCCACACCACCCTGCTGTCATTATCCCTGATGAGGATGCCGCTTGGCGATTTACGGGCAGCAAATGATAAAATTTCCAGTTCCTGCTCGGCCATTTTGCGGGCGGTAATATCAATAACCACTTTGATATACTTACTGATTTTGCCCTGGGCATCCAGCACAGCTGAGTTCATTACAGAAATCCAGCACGTTGCGCCGTCTTTCCGCCGGATGCTCAGATCAATTTCAAAAGCCTTGTTGGATTTAACAAGCTCCTGCGTTTTTCTGAGCGTAGCAGCGTCATCATAGTCGCCGCCCAGCACATCAGCCATCTGCTTTTGGGCTACATCATCAAAATTATATCCGGTAATAGTTTCAAAGGCATCATTAATCCAGACAATCTGATTCCGGGCGTTGGTAATGGCTACTCCGTTGCTCACCTTGCTGGCTACCAGCGATAGCTGCTCCAGCCGGGTTGATGTCTCCTTCTGCTCGGTAACATCGCGGCCGCTGGCATACCATTTGTCATTTTTGTAAACGGCTGTCCAGCTGATACATCTGGCTTGCCCGCCGGCAGTGGTATTGGAGGTTTCCAGGTCAAGGGGCTGCCTTGTACTAATGGCCTTTTCCATAAGCGGTGCAACCCGGTCACGGTTTTTACCTGCTACAAATGCCCACAGGGAGTGGCCGGTAACCTTTTCGGGAGCATAGCCCAGTATGTCGCAAACTGTATTGTTAATCAGTTCAATCTTTCCCTCCTTACTGGCAATGAGGTGAATTTCTGAAGAATTATTAAACAGGTTATAAAATTCCTCGTGCCGTTTTAGGTTAGCTTCCAGTTCCTTTTTTTGGCGGCGGACGGAAAGATGCGAGATTACCTCGCGTGCCAGTGTCTGTAATGCATCGCGCTGCTCGGCATTCAAATTTTTAGGCTTTTGGTCAAATACACAGAGCGAACCCAAATGGTGCCCTTCAGGGTCAATTAAGGGAGCACTGGCATAAAAGCGTACAGCGGCCGGGCCGGTAACTGCTTCGTTTTTAGAAAACTCCTCATGCAGTGTAGCATCCGGCACCTCCACGATATAATCATTCATGATGGTATGCTTGCAGAAGGAGTCGGCCCGGGTGCCCTCCTGCAGCTCCATACCCATGGTAGATTTGAACCACTGGCGGTCGTTGTCAATAAAGCTGATAAAGGCCAGCGGCACCTGGCAGATGTAGGATGCCAGGCGTGTAATGGCATCATACTCCTTTTCGGGAAGCGTATCCAGAATATCATATGAGATAAGCGCCTGCTGGCGCTCATGCTCATTAACCGGAACGGGGTATGGCTTGATCACTTATCAGTTAGCTAAATTATTTAAACAGGGGGTACTTTTCGGTTAGCCCATGTACCTGTTTACGGATTTTTTTGAGTGAATGTTCGCTTTCAGGATTTTTTAATACCTCATCAATCAGCTGCACAATGTGCTCCATTTGCTTCTCCTTCATGCCGCGGGTGGTAACCGCAGCAGTACCCACTCTAATGCCCGATGTAACAAACGGCGATTTATCATCAAACGGAACCATGTTTTTATTAACCGTAATATCGGCCGCACCCAGGGCGTTTTCGGCAGCTTTGCCGGTGATGTTGTTTTTGCCGCGTAAATCAATCAGCATCATGTGATTATCAGTACCGCCCGAAATAATATCATAGCCCAGCGCCATAAACGCTTTAGCCATTGCCTGTGCGTTCAGCTTTACCTGCAGGGCATATTTCATGTAGCCATCGCTCAGCGCTTCGCCGAAGGCTACGGCCTTAGCGGCTATAATATGCTCCAGCGGCCCGCCCTGCGTACCCGGAAATACGGCTGCATCCAACAAGGCCGACATCATTTTTACCTCACCCTTGGGCGTTTTCAGGCCCCAGGGGTTTTCAAAGTCTTTGCCCAGCATGATCATGCCGCCGCGCGGGCCGCGCAGGGTTTTATGGGTTGTAGTGGTAACAATATGGCAGTAAGGCAGCGGGTCGGTTAACAGGCCCCGGGCAATCAGCCCGGCCGGGTGCGATATATCGGCCAGCACTAATGCGCCTACCTCATCGGCCACCTCACGGATGAAAGCATAATCCCAGTCGCGCGAGTAAGCCGAAGCGCCGCAGATAATCATTTTGGGCCGCTCCCGCAAGGCAACCTCTTTCAGCTGCTCATAGTTGATTAAGCCGGTATCCTGCCTTACGCCGTAAAAAAACGGCTGATACAGTTTTCCGGAAAAATTAACCGGTGAGCCATGCGTCAGGTGCCCTCCGTGCGAAAGATCGAACCCTAAAATTTTATCGCCTGCCTGCAGGCAGGCCAGCATTACGGCAGCGTTGGCCTGCGCGCCCGAGTGCGGCTGCACGTTGGCCCATTCGGCATTAAATAACTGCTTGGCACGCTCAATGGCAATGGTTTCAATTTCGTCCACTATCTGGCAGCCGCCGTAATAACGTTTGCCCGGCAGGCCTTCGGCATATTTGTTGGTAGCTACCGAGCCTGCGGCTTCCATTACCTGCTTGCTGGCAAAGTTTTCAGAGGCAATCAGCTCCAGGCCCTCTTCCTGGCGCTGCTGCTCATCTTCCAGTAATTTAAAAATTAGTTTGTCCTTTTTCATAATCTGATTTGCGCCGCTAAGGTAGGCAAAATCAGGCCGTTGGCTTAGCAGTTATCCAAAAATTATTGTAGCCCAGCCCTACCTGAATTTCTATCAGCTGCTGCTGCAGCATTTCCAGCAAGGCCAGAAAATTATACACAAAATGCACTCTGTTGTCAGAGTTTTTTATAATATCATCAAAGGCAAGCCGGGTATTAATTTCGAGCAGCTGGCTTACTGCCTTTTTTTGCTGCTCAATGGTATAAGGGTACTGCATCACTGTATGGGTAACCGGCGCCGAACGGTTTTTACAGCGCAAATTCAGCCGCTCATATACCAGCATCAACTTGTACAAACTCAGCTCCGATAACTCCTCGCCGGGCATAACCGCCTGCTCTGCATTCTCCAGGTCGGCGCGGATGTTGCCGCGCTTCTCCTGTTTCATGCGCTCTTCCTCAAACGGGCGCAGTTCTTCGCACAGCTGCTTAAATTTTTTGTATTCGATGAGCCGCCGTATCAGCTCCTCCTTGCTGCCGGCCTCATTTTCGGGTGTTTCACCGTCATAACGGGGCAGCAGCATACGGGCCTTAATACGCATCAGGGTGGCGGCCACTAAAATAAACTCGCTGGCCAGTTCCATGTTCAGGCTGCTCATCTGGCGCAGGTATTCCAGAAAATCATCTGTAATGCGGGCGATGGGGATATCATGAATATCCAGCTCATCCCGCTCAATAAAAAACAGCAGCAGGTCGAACGGCCCTTCAAACTGCGGCAGCCTTATTTCAAAATGATCTTCGGGCATAGCTGCAAATATAGTAATTGAGCAGGAGCGGCAGTTACCACGTTATATAAAGACTTTCGGATTCCTTCAGCTTTAGTGCAGCATCATCTAACAGTTAATTTTCCTTGCATTTGCAGATAATACCTGCCTGATATACTATCTTTAAAAATGTATCATCAGGAATTTGAAGCTCCGGCAGAATTACAGGATACCATTAAATGCTTCTGGTACACCCGGATAGACCTTGAAGCCCTGCAGGCAGGTTTTGAGGTAATCCCTGACGGGAATGCCGAAATAATTTTTTACTTCGGAAGCGCCTGCAACATTGCTTATAACGGGGGGCTGCAGCCGCTGCCATCGCCATTTTTAGTGGGATTACTGGGGCAGCCAATCCGTTTCTATTCGGAGGGCTGTTTACAGGTTATCGGTATCCGGTGCTTTCCCTGGACCGTGTTTGATCTGCTCGGGCTGCCATCAGATGCGGGCGGCATACGTATGTTTGAGCACCCTGTGGCCAGGCTTCAGCCTGCCTTGAACGCATGTATCGGGGCCGGCAAAACAGATGAAGCGCTGGCATTAGTAAAACAATATTTCTCAGATGCCTTGCTGAAGGCCGATCCCGGCAGTATGCTGTTTAAGGCGGGCACCGCCATGCGGGAGGCCAATGGCATGCTGCCGGTAAGCCAGGTAGCCGCGGCAGCCCATGCCACAGTCCGTACACTGGAGAGAAAATTCAAGCAGTCTTCAGGCTATACGGTTAAAGATGTTTCGGCCCTGATGCGTTTTGAGCAGGTACGGAACCATTTGTGGCTGTACCCCGATACGGGCCTTGCCGGCCTGGCGCAGGAGCTGGGTTATACAGACCAGTCGCACCTGAGCAGGGAATTTAAACGGTATAGCGGTACCACACCGGCAGCCTTTGCCCGGAAAGCCAGAAAAGGGAAAAAGACGGCAGGCAATAATTTTGTCGCATTTTTACAAGCCTGACCCGGCAGCATTGCAGAATTTTGTGTACAACAATTGATCAAAAACTGCAAACTATGCTGCTTAATAATAAAACAATAGCCATTATTGGTGCAGGGCCGGTTGGCCTCACCATGGCGAAACTACTGCAACAGGATGGCGTGAACGTAACCGTTTATGAACGGGACAAGGACGCATGGGCAAGAATTTGGGGCAGCACGCTCGATCTGCACAGAAGTTCCGGGCAGGAAGCCATGAAAAAAGCCGGCCTGCTGGGAAATTATTACAATACAGCCATACCTATGGGAATCAGCTTTGCCGATGAACAGGGCAATGTGCTGTTTACCAGAGAAACAACGGCCGAAAACCGGTATGATAACCCCGAAATTAACCGGAATGCGTTGAGAGCCATGCTGCTTGACAGCCTTGCACGTAATACTGTAATATGGAACAGGAAATGCACAGGCCTTGATGTTAACGCAGGAAAATGGCTCCTGCGCTTTGAGAATGCCCCTGATGCTGCCGCAGATGTGGTAATTGCAGCCAACGGCGGCATGTCAAAAGTAAGAAGTTACGTAACAGATACCGAAGTTGAAGATACCGGCACCACGATTATACAGGCCGATGTCCCTCAGCCCGAACTTACATGCCCTGAATTTTACCGTTTGTGCAATGGCAAACGGCTGATGAGCTCGTACAAGGGTAATTTATTAGTGGCCAACCCTTTTAACAACGGTATGCTCACCTATGGCATAATTTTTAAAACGCCCGGAGAATGGATCGATGTACCGCAGCCGAAGCTTCCAGACACAGAATATATCAGATCATTTTTGCTGAGCAGGTTTGCTCAGTGGGGCGAAATTTACAACCGGCTATTCCGCTCAACAGCTTCTTTCTGGGTACTGCCGGCAAAGAAACTTCCGGTAGGCAAACCCTGGAAGCAAGACCGGCCCCTGCCTATAACCCTTATCGGAGATGCGGCACATTTAATGCCGCCCTTTGCAGGCCAGGGTGTCAATATTGGCCTGGTAGATGCGCTTACCCTGTCTGCTAACCTCACCGGCGGAAAGTTTGAAACCATACAGGCAGCCATTACCGATTATGAACAGAAAATGTTTATTTATGCCGCAGAAGCACAGCTTGAATCGGGCACAAATGAAATAAAGATGCGTCAGCCGGATTTTTCCTTCCAAAGCTTGATACATTGATTTATACCATAATTTCAACCAGGCAGGGGCTGCTGCGTTATTTTCAATAATTAAGTTTTTTACTTGCGGGCGGGGGTAGCTGCAAACAATTAATTACTGCGGCTTGTCCGTTTAATTAACAGCTAAAATTCATTACTTTTGTTAGTTAACTAATATCACTGCTCACACCTATGCAAGTACCCGCCGGCGATTTATTGCAGAGAATCAATTCTCCTGCTGACTTAAAACACCTTAGTGAGGATGAGCTTGTGCAGGTGAGCCAGGAGCTCCGCCAGTATATTATTGACGTGGTATCAGTTAACGGGGGGCATTTTGCAGCCAGCTTAGGCGTAACAGAGCTCACCGTAGCCTTGCATTATGTGCTGAACACGCCTTATGACCAGCTGGTTTGGGATGTGGGCCATCAGGCTTACGGCCACAAAATTTTAACGGGCCGCCGGGATAATTTTCATACTAACCGGATGTTTCACGGGCTGAGCGGCTTCCCGAAACGCTCGGAAAGTATTTATGATACCTTCGGCGTAGGCCACTCTTCCACCTCTATTTCGGCAGCTTTGGGTATGGCGGTAGCCTCGCACTACAAAGGGGAAAACGACCGTCAGCATGTGGCCGTAATTGGCGATGGCGCCATGACGGCCGGTATGGCCTTTGAAGCCCTGAACCATGCCGGCATTGAAAATACCAATATACTGGTGATACTGAATGACAACAACATGGCTATTGATCCCAATGTTGGAGCATTAAAGGAGTACCTGACAGATATTGCCATCTCTAAATCATACAACCGCTTCAGGGAGGATATTGCTTATGTGCTTAATAAGCTATCGGCGGTTGGCCCTGATGCCTTTAAAATTGCCAAGAAAATTGAAAAGAGCATTAAGGGTACGCTGCTGAAACAAAGCAACTTTTTTGAAGCCCTTAAGTTTCGGTACTTTGGCCCGATTGACGGCCACGATGTAAAACACCTGGTGAAAGTGCTGCGTGACCTGCGCGATATACCCGGCCCCAAGCTGCTGCATTGCATTACCGTAAAGGGCAAAGGATACGCGCTGGCCGAAAAGGACCAGACCAAATGGCATGCTCCCGGCCTGTTTGATAAAATTACCGGGGAGATTAAAAAAACTTCCTTTGATAAACCGCAGCCGCCTAAATATCAGGATGTGTTCGGCCACTCTATTATTGAACTGGCAGAACAAAATCCTAAAATTATGGGCATTACGCCGGCCATGCCCTCCGGCTGCTCCCTGAACCTGATGATGAAGGCCATGCCCGACCGTGCATTCGATGTAGGCATTGCCGAGCAGCATGCCGTTACCTTTTCGGCAGGTTTGGCCACGCAAGGGTTAATACCCTTTTGCAATATTTACTCCAGCTTTATGCAGCGGGCCTATGACCAGGTGATACATGATGTAGCTATACAAAAACTGAATGTGGTATTTTGCTTGGACAGGGCCGGGTTTGCCGGCGCCGACGGCGCTACACACCACGGCGCTTATGATCTGGCCTATATGCGCTGTATCCCGAACATGACGGTATCGGCGCCAATGAATGAGGAGGAACTGCGCAACCTGATGTTTACTGCCCAGCAGCCCGATATGGGTCCGTTTGTTATCCGCTATCCGCGCGGCAACGGCGTCATGGTGGATTGGCAGCGCCCTTTTAAAGCTATACCGGTTGGCAGAGGCCGCAAAGTTTGCGATGGCGATGAGGTGGCCCTGCTTACCATAGGCGCCATCGGCAATGAGGCTGTTAAAGCTGTAAACGCCCTGAACCAGGATGGCTACTACCCTGCACATTACGACCTGCGCTTTGTAAAACCTTTGGATGAAGCTTTACTGCATGAGGTGTTTACCAAATTTGATAAAGTAATTACGGTTGAGGATGGCTGCCTTGAGGGCGGTATGGGCAGCGCTGTTTTGGAGTTTATGGCCGACCATCGATATAATGCTCAGGTAGTGCGCTTAGGCATACCCGACGAATTTATTGAGCATGGCGAGCAGCCTGAACTATGGGCCGAATGCGGCTATGACGCTGCCGGTATTGCCAGCCAGGTTAAACAATCAGGCTTAACCCGCAATGCTCACACTATAGCCTCATAAGCGAAAAGGAAGCAATTAACCCCTCTGAATCTTCCCACCGGAGGAGAAACTTTTGAGCAAACTCTTTAAGCGCTTTCCTCCAGGGGTTGAGCGAGGGCAACTGCTGCTCCCCGAAGTTGAGCAGGTTAAATTTACACACTTATTTCTCTGCTAATGTGCCCTGTAACTTGCAATATCATTATAAATATTGCGGAATGAGCTGCGTAAACCGATGGTAATCAGCTTGGTTTTATCATTAAAGGCCACATTCTTTTCGTTGCGGTAAATGCCGCCCAGTTCAATGCGCAGGTTATATTTAGGGTTGAGCAAAAAAGCAACCCGGCCTTCGGCATAGTACAGGTTGGTAGTTAAACCCTGCCCTATAAAGTTACCGGTTTGCTTTACCGCGGTGGTATAGTTTTCATAAATATCCTTGCCATAATTCTGCCCGTTAATATCGAAGCCGTAATGGCCGTAATCAAGCTCTCCGCTAAAATCAAAGCGGCCGTAAGTATAGTTCAGCAAACCTACCACTTCCCTGAAATTTGCGCCGAACGGATGCGCCAGCGGCTCACCGTTATCAGAATAATTGTTGATGATAGTTTGCTCAGAGTAGGTGTAAGGCTTGGCGCCGTTATATTCCAGCAGGTAATTCAGGCCCTTTACAGCAAACAGGTGCGCTCCGCGAAAACCCAACTGGTAGCCATACTTATTGCGTGAGCTGCCATCGCTGGAGAAAAAGTTTTTGGCCTGGAATTCATCCAGTGCAAACTGCCCGTAAGCGGTAATACCATCGGTAATTTTATACTTGCCGGTAAACCCTAACAGGGCATTATCGGGCGAACCGTTGGCTGCTTCCTCCGGGCGCAAAAATATTACCGGATTAAT
Source organism: uncultured Mucilaginibacter sp. (assembly GCA_964241965.1). Taxonomy (GTDB): domain Bacteria; phylum Bacteroidota; class Bacteroidia; order Sphingobacteriales; family Sphingobacteriaceae; genus Mucilaginibacter. The sequence continues at coordinate 1,330 of CAXTAP010000083.1, read as the reverse complement.
GTAGCTGAAATCGAACCCGCGCTTATGGCCGTTATCATTTACATCGGCCCAGATTACACTATCAAAAAAACCCAGAGATACCCGGTTGCTTACTGTCCAGTCCAAATAATGAAAAGCAGCCCATTTCCGGCGGTCGCCGTCCTGATAAGTCGAGTTCGGGATAGCTGCCGCACGCGGGTCATCCATATAAGCCCACATCGCCATGTAGCGTACATTTCCCAAAGTGGCAGTCAGTTTCAAAAACGGATAAGGGGAGGCATAATCAGAAAGCAGCATAGAGCGGTAACCGTCGCCAATAAAGGTTTTATCCTGCCCCAGGGTAATGTTCAAATACTTAATGGGTGTATATGACAGTATAGCTGTGGCGTACGACCAATCCTTTTTATTGTTATTGGCGGCATTACGATCATACGCCTGCCCATTTACAATGCCCGTTTGGTTAACATACGTGTTATAATAATCAGGAAACACCGCCTGATTTTCGTAACCGCTGGTGTAAAAATAAAACTTGGTGCCTATAGTACCGCCAAACTGATAGCCGCGGGTATTAAGCCAGGTATTCTTTTTAGCAATACCGTAATCTCTGCCCGCAGTTAAATCGGGCAGGAAATCGCCGAAGAAGGTATATTCGCTGTTGCCAAGATCGATCAGGTGCTCCTGAAACAGTTTGCGGTGGAACCAGCTATGATGATGGGTAGTATCAGCGCCCATATTCATCAACGAATCATAATGGTGCCTTACAGTGGTATCATCCACAAAGAAAGGTTTCATGGAAGTGTGAAACCTAGTTTTGGTAGAGTACAAATCATCGTTCAGCTTTTGATAAAACTGATAAGAGTAAGGCTGATAAACAGCCTGTGCATAACCTGCCCCTGTAAAGGTTACCGTTAATAAAATGAGGATGTATAATTTTTTCATAGGCTAACAGTACAGCTGTGCTTACTCAAAATAGTTGAGTGTGGCATAGCCGCTTTTTTTTAAGTATTGGTCCTTTTTCATCAAGTGCAGGTCTGCACTAATCATGTCGGCTACCAGCGCCTGCAGGTCATATTTGGGTTTCCAGCCCAGTTTTTTATAAGCTTTGGCAGCATCGCCGATCAGCAGCTCCACCTCAGTCGGCCTGAAATATTCAGGATTAACCTTTACTACGGTTTGCCCGAACTTTAGTTGCCCGGCATCAAGGTTTAGGGCAGCTATCTTGTCCTCATCCAGGTCGATAATAACACCCCGCTCCTGCTCGCCTTTACCGCTGAACTCAACCTCGATACCCAGTTCGGCAAATGCCATGCGTACAAACTCGCGCACGGGGGTGGTTACCCCGGTGGCAATG
>CAXTAP010000082.1:13264-14817 GCA_964241965.1 uncultured Mucilaginibacter sp. | reverse complement strand
CAATCTGCTGAAAATGTTCATCAGTAGTAACTATTTAACGTCCTTTAAAAAATTAATCAGCTGTTCCATCGCTTTGGCCCGGTGGCTGATGGCATTTTTTTCGGCTAAGGTCATCTCGGCAAAGGTGATGGCGTAACCTTCCGGCTGAAAAATGGGATCATAGCCAAAACCTTGTGCGCCCGAACGCTCATGGCAGATAGAGCCTTCGGCAACGCCTTCAAAAAAATGTTCCTGCCCGTCCCAGATCAGGGAAATTACGGTTTTAAAACGTGCCCTGCGGTTAGTTTGGCCCTGCATATTATGCAGCAGCTTGTTGATGTTGGCTTCGCTATCGCCATGTGTGCCGGCATAGCGGGCAGAATAAACACCAGGCTCGCCATGCAGGGCATCTGCCTCAAGTCCGCTGTCGTCGCCAAAACAGTTCAGCCGGTAATGCCTGGCTATAAAACGGCTTTTGAGCGAAGCATTTTCCCGAAAGGTGGCGCCGGTTTCAGCAATATCATCATGGCAGTCAATATCGCTTAAGCTAAGCAGCTGGAAGGCATTGCCGGCCTTGGCCGCTACTTCTTCCAGCTTGTGCTGATTATGGGTGGCAAAAACCAGGGGATGGGACATAGGTTAATAGGTTTTAAAAATATTCCAGAATGCTTTGGTATTCTCCTTATTACCCACCATAGCAGCAAAGCTGTACGTATGCAGCAGCCACTGCTCATCATCCCGAACAGGCTGGTTCAGCTGCAAAACAGGTGCACCCGCAAGTAACGCCTCTGTACCCAGAATAAGTACCTTTTCAGGTTTTAGCTGTTCATACAAGGCCGGATAATCAACATCAGTATAGGCGCTTATATTCAGTATGGCAACATCATCCAGCATATAATCCTTGCGTTGCAGGGAGCTTTGCAGCGCAGTTAAATGCCCCGGCTCCATAAATTCGTGCTGCGGGTAATGGCTGATGATCAAAAACCGCTTTTTATAACCGCCCAGGTACTTAAAATCAATTTCGGGCGTTTGTACAGCAGCTGGTTCAGGCCGGTTCAGGTAAAAATCACGGTCCTGCGGCAGCAGATATACAGCATCAGTTAACAGGTAGCGCAGGGCGGCAGGGTCAGCAAAATCCATTTAACAAATTTTAACAAAAGTAAGCAATGCGTTAAGATTTTGAACCGGCATCTTCGTATTAAAATTGCCTGCGTTATTTAATGACATAATTATGCTGCCTGAGTTGATAAATTTTACGAAATTCGGGAGCTTTTATATAAGCAGATTATTGTAAGTAATAGATTGTACATGAGAAAGTTTGGGTTAACCCTTTTAAGTTTTTTACTGATTATCAGTTTTGCCGATGCACAGAAGAAAACGCTGGACAAGATTGCCAGTGTGGTAGGCAGCGGTATCATTCTGCAGTCGGACATTGAATTTCAGTATGCGCAATACCTGGCGCAGGGCAACTCGCCCAATGAGGATATTAAGTGTTTGATATTGCAGCGCCTGCTTACCCAGAAACTGCTGGCTCAGCAGGCCGTAATTGACAGCGTTACCGTGACCGATGATGA
>CAXTAP010000082.1:0-13164 GCA_964241965.1 uncultured Mucilaginibacter sp. | reverse complement strand
CCATCCTACAACAAGGAGGTTGAAGTTGGGGAGATTGTATTTCAGCCGAAGTTAAATAAGGAAGAAAAGGCATTTTATCGCCAGAAAGCTGAGGACCTGCGCACCCGTGTTAAAAACGGTGAGGATTTCGGTACGTTGGCCCGCCTGTATTCACAGGATCCGGGTTCGGCGCCGGCCGGCGGTGACTTAGGTTTTGCCGACCGCAGCGCCTATGTAAAGGAATTTGCTGCTATGGCATTCCGGCTAAAGGCAGGCGAAATCTCGCCGGTGTTTGAATCAGACTTTGGCTTTCACTTTTTGCAGGTGATTGAGCGCCGGGGCGAGCAGGTACATGTGCGCCATATTTTAATTACTCCGGTAGTAACCCAGGGCAGCCTTGACCGGGCGCAGCACAAGGCCGACAGCGTTTATACACTGATTATTAAAAACAAGCAAATTGATTTTTCGAGCGCTGCCGCATACTATTCAGATAACAAGGACACCAAATACAATGGCGGTATGCTGCTGAACGACAGAAATGTGGAAAACCGCAGCACCTTTATACCAACCGACCAGCTTGACCCGCAAATGGCGCTCACCTTAGACACCATGAAGCTGGGCGGCATTGCCAAACCGCAGCTTTATACCGCGCAGGATGGCAAGAAGAGCTACAAAATCCTCTTCCTGCGCTCGGCAACCAATGCTCACAAGGCTAATTTGGAGCAGGATTTTCCTAAACTGAAGGAACTGGCGCAGAATCAAAAGGAAAACCGCACTGCAAGCGAGTGGTTCGAGAAGCGCAGAAAGGAAACCTTTATCCGTATTGATCCTGATTACCAAAGCTGTTCCATATTAAAATCATGGGTAGTGCCGGGTTTGGGCCTGGCAGCGTTACAACCCGCAGAAGCGGCTGGTGCTGCGCCGGATTCGGCAAAAAGTACAGCCAGTGCGCCGGCTGCGCCCTTGATTACACCGGCAACCGCCGTTACCCCTGCGGCTGTAGCGTCCCCGGTAACTACAGCTACAGCCAAACCCTAAGGCATGGTGACAGCTTACCGGTCGGAAGTGGAAGCGGCTGATGCGCTGCGGAAGGCTTACCTCAACATCAGGGCAGAGATTGCCAAGATTATTATAGGGCAGAATGAAGTAGTAAAATCGGTTTTAATATCGGTATTCAGTAACGGGCACTGCCTGCTGGTGGGTGTACCCGGGCTGGCTAAAACCCTACTGATACAAACGCTGGCACAGGTGCTGGACCTGAATTTTAACCGCATTCAGTTTACGCCCGATCTGATGCCCTCGGATATTGTAGGTTCCGAAATTTTGGGCGAGGACCGTAATTTTAAATTTATACCGGGGCCGGTGTTTGCCAATATCGTGCTGGCTGACGAAATAAACCGTACCCCGCCTAAAACCCAGGCTGCCCTCTTAGAGGCGATGCAGGAAAAGGCGGTAACTGCTGCCGGCATTACCCGTAAACTAACGCCGCCATTCTTTGTGCTTGCCACCCAGAATCCTATTGAGCAGGAGGGAACCTATCCTTTACCTGAAGCGCAACTGGACCGTTTCATGTTCAACGTGACCCTTGATTACCCCACGCTGCAGGAGGAATTACAGGTAGTAAGGGCAACTACAGGCGCTGCACAGCCACCCGTAAACAAGATTATTACTGCTGAGGAAATTATATACTTTCAGCAGCTGGTAAAAAACATACCCATAACCGACCATGTGCTGGAGTATGCTGTGCGTATGGCTGCCAAAACACGCCCGCAGGGTGAGCTGGCAACGCCGCAGGTAAAGCGCCTGCTCAACTGGGGGGCAGGCCCCCGTGCATCGCAGTTTTTGGTGCTGGGCGCTAAGTGCCATGCGGTAATCAGCGGTAAGTATTCGCCCGATATTGAGGATGTGCAGGCCGTGGCCAGGCCGATACTAAGGCACCGCATCGTGCGCAGTTACCATGCGGAAGCTGAAGGCCTCTCAACAGATGATATTATTGAGATGTTATTTTAAGTTATAGTTTCAGGTAACAGAGAGTCATCAGTTCACTGTCCCGAAATTAACAAGTCAGGATATTACTCATTCTCTATAGCCGAAAACATTTCGAGCAGAATGTTCCATTTATGATTAGCATCAATTTCCCAGATGCGCACATAATTGTAGTTACTCACGATATTGCCTTTTTTAATGCGGGCCTTGCCATAACTGTAACCTAAATCACCGCTGGCAGCGCGGCCGGCATTGGTATATACGGCGCTCATGCTGATGGCTTCATTATCTAAAAATTTCAGCACCTTATCGCGCCCGGTAATAGGCTCAAAGCCCGGAAAATAGAAACGGCCATCGGCACTAAAAAATTCCTTGTAGGTAGCCAGAGTTGAGAGGGTGAGCGTAGCGTCAAACTGCTTGTCAGTGGAGCCAATAATAAATTTACCGCCAAAGGGGTCCTTGGTAGGTGATGATTTTACGGTAGCATCAGGCTCCTTAAAGTCAATCAGCTCAGCACCGGCAGGTTCAGGATGCTGGGTGCCGATATTAATCAGCAATTTTAGTTTGTGATTGGCATCAGCGCGCCATACAGACACATAATGCCCGTAAACTGTATCCTGATCGGTACCGCTGTTGGTATATTCGTAAGGGCCGGCAGTAAAGGCTAAATCGCCGCTGGTGGAAATGCGGCCAAACTTCGCCTGGCCTTTAAAGGTGCCTGGCTGTTTGGCAATGCTGCCATAAAAATCGGTTATCTTAACCGCTTCCGGTTTAAAAACTACGCCTTCTATATCCGCAACAGAAAGGAAGGCATCCTTCATTCCCTTGCGGCTGATTAACTTGTTAAAGCTTTCGTCGGCGCTCAATACGGTTTGTATGGCAGCCGGCTTCTGTGCCAGTGCAACACCGCTGCAACCAATCAGCGCTAATACAGCCAGTGCTGCTTTTTTAATGTTCATAAACAGGTATGCAAATATGTAAGTGATAAACTAAGCTGAGCAAGCAATATAAAATAAATAGTTGCTTAATGTTAACTTAAACCGGGCAAAAATATTGTTTTTGTGAGTTCGAAAGGTAAGTTTATGGTCAATTTAATATTAATGATAATCAGTATAAATTATCGCTAAATAAACTTGCCCAAAGGCAAAGCCGCCTGTTTGGCAATGTTCATTTTTCAGGTAGCTAACCGCAGCAGGGTATTATGGTTTGCTGAAATACGGGTATTAACAAAAATTAACATTCAATAAGCCGCTCATTTTATCTACAGTTTGCTCCAGGTAGTGCCTTCCTTGCTGTCCTTCAGCTGAAAGCCGATTTTATGCAGCCCGTCGCGTATTTTGTCCGAAGTGGCATAGTCGCGGTTCTGCTTGGCTTCGCTGCGCAGGTTGGTAATAAAATCAAGTACCGCGGGCAATTCATTACTGTCGGCCTGTTCATTTTTGAGGCCCAGAATATCAGTTACAAAGGTTTGCATCAACGTTTTCAGCTTATTCAAGTTAGCTTCGTCAATCTTCAGCTTATTATCATGAACCGAGTTGATAATACGTGTTGCTTCAAATACCTCGGCAATCAGCACCGGGCTGTTAAAGTCATCATTCAGGGCCTCGTAGCAGCGTGTTATCAGCGGCTGTATCTCCACTTCACCGGTTGCCGACGGCTTCAGGCCGTTTAATAAACTGTAGGCATTCATCAGCCGCTTAAATCCCTTTTCGGAGGCATCCATGGCATCACTGCTAAAATCGAGCGTGCTGCGGTAATGCGCCTGCAGCATAAAGAACCTTACCGTCATCGGGCTGTAACCCTTGTTCAGGATATTGTTGTTGCCGGTAAACAACTGCTCCGGCAAAAAGCTGTTGCCTAATGATTTTGACATTTTCTGCCCGTTCACCGTAAGCATATTAGTATGTATCCAGTAGGTAGCCGGGTTGGTGCCGCAGCAGGCTACGCTTTGTGCTACTTCATTGGTATGGTGGGTCGGTATCAAATCCAGCCCGCCGCCGTGAATATCGAATTTATCACCCAGATATTTCTGGCTCATGGCAGAGCATTCCAGGTGCCAGCCCGGAAAGCCAACGCTCCAGGGCGACGGCCATTTCATTAAATGCTCGGGCTTGGCCTTAATCCACAAGGCAAAGTCGAGTTTACCCCGCTTTTCATCCTGCCCGCCCAGGGTGCGTGTATTATTCAGCATATCCTCCAGGTGGCGGCCGCTCAGAATGCCATAATCCTGCTTTTGGTTGTATTTCTCAACGTCAAAATAAACGGAGCCATTTATCTCATAGGCATAGCCTTTTTCCAGAATTTCCTTAATCAGCTCAATCTGCTCAATGATGTGCCCGGTGGCGGTAGGCTCAATACTGGGCGGCCAGGTGTTGAAAATGTCCATCATCTCCCGAAAGCCTACCGTATATTGCTGAGCAATTTCCATGGGTTCCAGTTGTGAGAGCTTGGCTTTTTTAGCTACTTTATCCTCACCGCTATCCGTATCGCCCTCCAGGTGGCCGGCATCGGTAATATTGCGTACGTATCGTACCTTATAGCCTAAGTGGGTAAGGTAACGGAATATCAGATCAAAGGAAATATAGGTGCGGCAGTTGCCTAAATGAACATCGCTGTAAACGGTAGGGCCGCAAACATACATGCCTACATGCGGGGCGCTCAGGGCCTTAAATTCTTCTTTGGTACGGGTTAAAGTATTATAAACAAATAAATTTTGTTTCATGTGGCGAAATTACAAATTTAGGTCGGAATGAGTGAGGGGCAAGCCTTTAATTGAACGCAGGTTACAGCCTGTAAAATCACTGCCGGGTAATTTAATCTACTGAATGCCATGAGCAGCCGGTAATTGCGGTAATAACACAGGAGTAATAATAGAAAAATGTATTGACTGATTTTTGCATCTATTTCCCCAAAAACAAATCACTATACACAGGGTAATGGTCTGATAGCTTCTTTTCTATAACCTGATAGTTCATTACCTGAAACTGTGGACTGGTCATGATATAATCGATCTGGTAATTCGGAAAATCGCCGTTATAGGTACGGCCCAAACCATGGCCGCACTGCCGGAAAGCGTTAATCATGCCCAGGCTTATCTGGTGCACAGCGTAGGAGGAGGGGGTATCGTTAAAGTCACCGGCAATCAGATACGGATAGGGACATTTGTCTGCACTTTCCTTAATGAGAGTCACCTGCTCACTGCGGCGGATAAACGCCCTTTTCAGCTTTCCGCATATGCGCCTGAACGAATGTACGTTGGTTTCGCCCTGCTGCTTAACGCTGTCGAGGTATTGGTAGTCATCAGCATCAAAGTGGATAGACTCCAGGTGAATGCTATATACCCTGAACATCCGGGCGCCCCTTTTTACATCGATATAAATGCACTGGTTTTCATTGCCGTTCTCAGAAAGTTGAATGAAGCCCTGATTAACAATGGGAAACTTTGAGAAGATGGCCATCCCCATAGCCTCCCGTGCGGTATTTGCCCTGATAGGCACAATGTAGCATTGCTGCGTATTCAGGATGGCTTTAATAGAGTCGGAAATATTGTACTGACCCTTTTTGCGCGAGTAATACTCCTGTATGCCAATTACGTCGGGCTGCTGTGTGTTGATGATGCTTAAAATATCATGCCGGGTCCAGCTGTCGTTGCCTAAGCCGTAACGTTTAAACTCGTGTACGTTATAAGTCATTATCCGGATGGAGCCGCTGTCGCGGGCCGCCGGATGTTTGGCTGCATGGAAGCCGAAATGATTGTTTAAGCTGCTCCAGCCGGCCAGCACCATCAGCAGAGACAACAGCGCAAAGCGAGCCTTAAAAAACAGCCAGTAAATAATCAGCAGGAGGTTAGCCGCCAGCAGCGGCGGGTAAGCCAGGCCAAAAAACGCAATATAACTGTTGGTGTGCGGGTTAATATAGGGAGCCATGTAGCTAAGCAGCAGCGCCAGGCACAGTAATGTGTTAAAACCTAATACCAGCCGGTTAAAAAAGGAAAGCTGCTTTTTACCTGTCATTATTTTTACTGGCACGCTGCAGGGTTTCTTTTTCCTGCCTGTTCAGGCTGTTGTAACCTGTGTGCGAAATTTTGTCCAGGATGCGGTCAATCTCATCCTGGTGCGGATAAGCGCTGGCCGTGCTCCTGGAGCTGTAACTGCCCGATGTGCGCGATATTACATTAACTTTATTAGCCGGGTTGAACAGTTTAGTAACAGGCCTGTTAAAATCGTTCCCTTTTTTCAGCTGCTTAATGTAAATGTAACCCAGCAGCGCGCCGCCTAAGTGGGCAACCTCGCCGCCGGCATTGGCGCCGGCCAGGCCGATAAAATCAATAACTACATAAAACAGGGCCAGCCATTTTAATTTGACCGGGCCGATGAACATAAGGGAAATAGTATAATCGGGCAGCAGGGTAGCAGTAGCTACCACAATGGCCATTACACTGGCCGATGCGCCTACTACGCCCAGGGAACGTACTTCAATAAATGCCGGTATTAGATTAAAGGCTGCCACATAGAACAAGGCGCCCGCCAGGCCGCCCATCAGGTACAGGCCGATGGTGCGCTTGTTGCCCAGGTATTCCTCAAAAATCTGCCCCATCCAGTACAGCCATAGCATGTTGAACAGGATATGGAAAAACCCGGCATGCATAAACATGTAGGTAACGGGTGTCCAGAAACGGTAAGCCAGTTTAGGCAGATAAGCCGTAAGAGCCAGATAATCGAAAGAATAGGCGGTAATATAACCGCCCCCCCGTGCGCCGGTAAATAAAAACTCCAGCACCGCGCCGACGTTGATAATCAAATATACAGCTACGTTGATACCGATCAGCAAGTTGATCTTACTGTCGGAATGCAGCATTTTAGAACGGATTTCCTGCCAGAGGGTACTCATAAAATCATCATTGATGTATTGATAACTACCATTAATTGAAAAAATTGTTCGGGCTTCGCATTCCCCATATTTTTATCAGGATGAAGCCAAACAGCGCTCCGCCCAGATGAGCAAAATGCGCCACAGAGTCACCGCTGAATTGTGCTACGCCCGAAAATAACTCGATAAGAATATAGCCGATAACAGCATATTTGGCTTTCACCGGCAGCGGTATAAACATAATAAATAATTCTACATTCGGAAACAGCATTCCAAAAGCGACCAGCAAGCCAAAAATAGCACCGGAAGCACCCAAAATAGCGCCCCCGTAAATTTCCTGCAGCTTTTCAAAACCCGGCTGTGCAGCAAACGCACCAATGTTGCCATGGTAAACCATATACCCGCCGGTAATCTGATGCACCTCAAATGCCTGTACCAGCCATTGCAGCAGCAGAGCGCCAATGCCTGTAACAAAATAGTAAATTAAAAATCGTTTCTCACCCATAGCATATTCCAACGCGGGGCCGAAAATAAACAACGCAAACATGTTGAAGAAAATGTGCATAAACCCGGCATGCATAAACATATAGGTAATAATTTGCCATGCCCTGAAGTTGGGTGAGTTAAAGTAAAAGGCCGACAGGTGATCTTCCAGATTGATACCCTGGCTGTGCAGGGCCAGCGTAGCCAGAAAGAAAATGATATTTAAAATCAGTATGTTCTTTACTACCGGCGTAAGGTTGGCCAGCGGGTTTCGTCGTTGATAGGCGCTCATGTTATATCAGCCTCAGCGGCTATTTTTCAAATCGGTCTGCTAATTCGGTTAATGTCAAGGTACTGATTACCGGCTTGCCGTTCAGGGCCAGATTCGGCATATGGCAGGCAAACAGCTGGTCAATCAGCTGGTTCATTTCTTCCAGGCTTAATTTTGTGCCTGCCCTGATGGCTGCGTTGCGGGCCAGCGTGCGGGCTAAATTGTCGCGTTTATCTAACTTAAGGATAGCCATATTGTTTTTAAATCCTTCGAGCAGGTTTTCCAGCAGGGCATGTTCGCCTGCCGGGTTCAAATCGGCCGGAATGCCCTCTACCACCACCGTGTTCCGGCCAAACTCGCGGATGTCAAAACCAAGGGCGCGTATATCGGGCAGCAGTTCGCGCAGCAGTTCAAAATCGCTTCCGTTCAGGGTTACCGTTTGCGGAAACAAACTTTGCTGGCTCAGGCCCGAATGGTTTTGCAGCTGCTGCAAAAAACGTTCATACAATATCCGCTCATGTGCCGCCTGCTGGCTGATCAGCATAAAGCCCGACTTGATTTGTGACAGGATAAACCGGTTGTGGATCTGAAACAGCTGCCGCTCGCTTGATTTGCTGACCTGCTCTTCATTCACGGCCAGCAGCTGTTCAGGGTGAAGTTCCTGCTGCTGGTCGGGCTGCTTTTGTGTTATTTCATACAGCGCATCCCAGTTTTGCGGAACGGCAGGCCTGCGCTGCTCGGCCACATCGCGCATAAACGGTATTTCGCGTTTGGCGGCCGCCGAGGTAGCAAAGGGATTAAAATCAGGGTTAAAAGTGATGCCCGGCGGCACAATCTGATCCAGCGGCTTGGGTGTAATCATGCGCTCTATGCCGGCTTCCTGGTCAAAATCCAAACTAGGTGTAATATTATACCGCCCCAGTGAGCGCTTTACCGCCGAGCGGATAATGGCGTACAGCGCCTTTTCATCCTGGTACTTGATTTCTGTTTTGGTGGGATGAACGTTAATATCAATCTTGGCCGGGTCAATGTCAATGAACAGCACGTACAGCGGGAAGCTGTCATCAGGCAGCAGTTCCTCATAGGCCGTCATTACCGCATGGTTGAGATACGCATCGCGGATGAAACGGCTGTTTACAAAAAAGAACTGTTCGCCCCGGGTTTTACGGGCAAACTCCGGCTTGCCCACAAAGCCGCGCAGCTTAATAATGGTAGTATCTTCCTCCACCGGTACCAGGCGCTGGTTATAGTTATTGCCCAGCAAATGTACAATGCGCTGCTTCAGGGTAACAGGCGGCAGGTGGTAAACCTCCTGCCCGTCGTGGTGCAGCGTAAAAAACACCTGCGGATTTGCCAGGGCCATACGCTGAAACTCATCCAGTATATGGCGCATTTCCACCGGGTTGCTTTTTAAAAAGTTGCGGCGGGCCGGGGTATTGTAAAATAGATTTTTAACGCAGATGGAAGTGCCTGCACTTGCTGCACAAGCCTGCTGGCTCATTACTTCCGAACCCTCAATCAATATGCAGGTGCCCAGTTCGTCTTCGTGGCGGCGGGTTTTCAGTTTTACCTGTGCAATGGCGGCAATGGAAGCCATCGCCTCGCCCCGGAAACCCATCGTGCGGATGGCAAATAAATCATCGGCCTTGCGTATTTTAGAAGTGGCATGGCGCTCAAAGCACATGCGGGCATCAGTAAGGCTCATGCCGCAGCCATTATCAATTACCTGAATCAATGATTTGCCTGCCTCCTTCAATATCAGCTGTATTTTATCGGCCCCTGCATCAATCGCATTCTCTACCAGCTCCTTTACGGCTGATGCCGGCCGCTGTACCACCTCGCCGGCGGCAATCTGGTTGGCAACAGCATCAGGTAAAAGTTGTATTATATCAAGCATGTAACAAATCCCTTCAATTTCGTTTTCGATGCTAAATTAAATATTTGCTGCCATAACTTTATGTTTGTAACGTTGTATATAGCTTTGCATTTACAGTTGAAATCCTTACATCTTTCATAATGAGCATAAAAAAACTACTTCCGGCATTAGCAGTAGTGCTGTTGGCAGCCTGCCATAAAAAAGAGTACAATGCAGATATGCTCATTAAAAATGCAACTGTTTATACGGTGGACAGCAATTTTACCACAGCAAATGCCTTTGTGGTAAGCGGCGGAAAAATTACCGCTGTAGGTTCGGCAGATTCCCTTGAAAAAAAATATAATGCCCGCGAAGTAGTGGATGCCGGGGGTAAGGCCGTTTACCCGGGTTTTATTGATGCTCACACGCACTTTTACCGCTATGGCTTAAGCCTGCAGGAAGCCTTGCTGGAAGGCACGCAAAGCTGGCAGGCGGTATTGGATACCGTGCAGGCCTACGCCAAGCGCAACACCGAGGGCTGGATTATTGGCCGGGGCTGGGACCAGAATGACTGGGCCAGAAAGCAATTCCCTGATAAGGCTAAACTCGACTCCCTGTTCCCGGTAAGGCCGGTAATGCTGACGCGGATAGACGGGCATGCCGCCATTGCCAACCAGGCGGCGTTAAACATTGCAGGCATTAAGCCCGGGCAAAAGATAAGCGGGGGCGAAATTGAAACGGTTAACGGCAGGTTAACCGGTATTTTGGTGGATAACGCTGTGGCGCTGGTCAGCCATAAAATGCCCGAGCCGCCCGATCAGGTTACCGAGGCCGCTTTGCTCGATGCCCAGCGGAATTGTTTCGCCGTAGGCTTAACTACGGTTGATGATGCCGGCTTGCCCTACCCGATGGTCAACACCATAGCGGCCCTGCAGCACAAAGGCGCCCTGAAAATGAGGATGTATGTAATGCTGTCCGACAATCAGGAGAATTTTGAATATCTGTTTAAGCGCGGCGTGTTTAAAACACCGGGGCTGAACGTGAGGGCGTTTAAGGTATATGCCGATGGGGCCCTGGGTTCAAGAGGGGCATGCCTGCTCAAGGATTACAGCGACCAGAAAGGCTGGAAGGGATTTTTGCTGAGCGACCCCAAGCATTTTGAGGCTATTGCCCAAAAAATTGCTGATAAGGGTTTCCAGATGTGCACACATGCCATCGGCGACTCGGCCAACCGCCTGATGCTGAAAATCTATGCTAAGGTGCTGAAAGGTAAAAATGACCGCCGCTGGCGGATTGAGCACGCCCAGGTTATCGCGCCCGAAGATGTGCATCTGTTTGGCGATAATAACATCATTCCCTCGGTACAGCCTACCCACGCCACTTCAGACATGAGCTGGGCAGGCCGGCGATTGGGGGAGGCCCGTTTAAAATCTGCCTATATTTACAGGCAGCTGCTGCAGCAAAATGGCTGGCTCCCGCTGGGCACCGATATGCCGGTAGAGAATATAAATCCGCTTTATACCTTTTATGCGGCGGTGCAGCGGCAAAGCCTGCAGGGCAAACCTGCGGGCGGATTTCAGCCGGAGAATGCCCTGAACCGCGTAGAAGCCCTGCGCGGCATGACTATCTGGGCGGCAAAGGCCAATTTTGAAGAGAAAGAGAAAGGCAGCATCCAGGCCGGCAAATATGCCGACTTTGTAATATTAGATAAGGACCTGATGAAGGCTAAGGGCAATGAGCTGCCTCATATCAAGGTGCTTAAAACATATGTAAATGGTGAAAAGGTATATGAGAGAAAGTAAATGGCCGGGCTTGCTGAACCTGCTTACGGTAATGATGATCAGCGGGGCCTGTGCCCAGAATCCGCCTGTAATTATTGACAGTAAAGCCTATTTGAATGAAGCACAGTTAGCCCGGCAGACTACGGTGCTGCTGAATAACGAAAAGCAGATCATCCCCATTGGCCACCTCGAAACGGCAAAAGTGGCCAGCATCCATTTTACTTACAGCAACGCAGCCGTATTTGACAGCCTGCTGAATAAGTATACCAAAGTACAGTCTTTTGATGCGGCCAGATACGGTTCGGCAGGCACTATGCAGCTGGCTAATGATTTGAAGCTGTACAACACCCTGATTCTGCAGGTTGCCGATGCCGATTTAAACAACCCGCAGGTCATGAACTTTATTAATACGGTTGATAAGCTGAAAAGCCTGGTTATAACTGCGTTTTGCAGCGGCAGTGCCTTGGGCAGGCTCGACCAGGTTACGGCGCCCGTTATTTGGTGCCAGCGGCAAACTGCTGTTGCCGCGGCCAGCACGGCGCAGGCTGTTTTTGGCGGCATCGCCATCACTCAGAAATTACCCCAAACCTTCTCGGCCAGGTATGCGGCAGGCGCAGGCTTTATCACAGCAAAAACCCGGCTGCAATACACCATCCCTGAGGATGCCGGCATTAATTCGGTTAACCTGCTGCCTATAGATGATATAGCCCGTGAGGCCATTGCCGGCCAGGCTGCGCCGGGCTGTGTAGTGCTGGTAGCCAGGGATGGCAAGGTGATTTTTAATAAGGCTTACGGTTACCATACCTATGACCATACCCTGCCCGAAAAGGTTACCGATATTTTTGACCTGGCTTCAGTAACTAAAATTACAGCCACCACGATGGAAGTAATGCGGCTTACGGAACAGGGCAGGCTCAACCTCGACTCTGCTATGGGTACTTATGTGCCCGTAGCCCGCGGCACTAACAAGAACGATATTAAGGTGCGCGAACTGATGCTGCATCAGGCCGGCCTGATCCCCTATATTCCGTTTTATGAGCGTTTGCGGGCGGCCGACCATAGTCCGGACTCCTCAGCGGCTTATCCCACTAAGGTTGCCGAAGGCTATTATATGCGCAAGGATTACTTTCGCGATGTGATGCTGCCGGCCATGCTGAATAGTGCACTGCGCACCCGCGGACGATATGAATACAGCGATCTGAGTATGTATTTTACCAAAGAAGTGGTAGAAACCATTACCGCGCAGCCTCTGAATAATTACGTGCAGCAGCAGTTTTACAACCCGCTGGGGGCGCAAACCGAAGGCTTTTTGCCCCGCAGCCGCTTTGCGGCTAACATGATTGTACCTACCGAGGAAGATACTTACTTCAGGCATAGCCTGCTCATCGGCTATGTGCATGATCAGGGGGCGGCTATGGTAGGCGGCGTATCCGGCCATGCGGGTAACTTTGCCAGCGCTAATGACCTGGCCATCCAGTTTCAGATGCTGCTTAATAAGGGTACTTATGGCGGCGTACAATACTTTAAACCCGAAACGGTAACCGAGTTTACCTCGCGCCAGTCAAATGTAAGTCGCCGGGGGCTGGGGTTCGACGGCTGGGGGCCGCTGGAAGGCAGCCATTATCCGTCTATCCTGGCCTCGCCGGGCACCTATGGGCATACCGGCTATACCGGCACCTGCGTTTGGGTTGACCCCAAGTATAACCTGATTTATATCTTTTTATCCAACCGGGTGTATCCCCGGGTTACCGACAAGCTATCACAGCTCCGCATCCGCCCGCGCATACAGGATGCCATTTACGAGGCGATTGAAAAGGGAATGTAACCGGCTGTGCAGACGGCTGATGCCGGCGGGTGTTCACGTTCACGGAGGTGTGAACACCCGTGAACGTTCATGAACACTGACAGGATGATGGCAGCATGGGTGTGTATTAAGCTAT
>CAXTAP010000081.1:12798-14946 GCA_964241965.1 uncultured Mucilaginibacter sp. | reverse complement strand
TTTATGTATCGTACGCCTGATGATCAGCAGCTGGTGCTGAAACTGAAGAACGGTATCCGCTGGCAGGAAAAGGCAAGCGACCAGAACCCGTCAAACTACCGGCAGCAGCTGATCCGCTTCCGGTTCGGCGAAACAGAGCAGCGGTTCGATCTTTCAGGATTTAAGCTGAAGCGCACTAATCAGAACGACTGGAAATCAACCATCCAGATGATGAACCTGAAGCAGCTGGACTACAATCAAAAGCTTACCCGGCAACATGCCGACAGCGGTCTGCGCACCAACTTTGTGATGTTGAAAGGTTTCCTTAAATATTTCAATGTGCCTCAAAAGCGCACCGGGCAGAAACCTGTGCAGTTTGCAGGAACTGATATTTTAGCCGGCATGACTAAGCAGCAGCAGCTAAGCGCGCTGGCCGGTGCGGAAAGCGAAGTGCGCTCCATCAAGGGGATGCTGGAGCCCCGCTCAGTAAGCTATAAGGAGGTTTCAAAGGATATACGGAAGTTTACCATAGAATATCAGAAAAAGTTTGAGTTATCTGCTGCCTGCCTGGCCTTGTTCTTTATAGGCGCTCCATTAGGCGCCATTATCCGCAAGGGCGGTTTGGGCCTGCCGGTAGTGGTTGCCGTTATCTTCTTTCTTATCTACTATATTATCTATACCATAGGTGAAAAATCAGCAAAGGAGGGCAGTATGCCTCCTGTTTTCGGGGTATGGATGGCCATTATCATTCTAACGCCTATCGGGCTGTTTCTATCCTACAAGGCAGCTACCGATTCTGTGCTGTTTGATGCCGATGCCTATAAGCGGTTCTTCAAAAAACTGCTTCCCCGCAGGGCGGTTTAGCCGGAGGCGCTGTTTTTACAAAGGGCAGACTTGTTTAGTTTGTTTTAGCATTATCTTTATCGTGCAAAGCAGAGGATGGCAAGCTAATGGCAGCCGCTAAGCTTTGTTTTAACTGTTTAATATGCTGAATACGATACCTGAGGCTTTGGAGGCCATCAAAGCCGGTAAAACAATTATAGTGGTTGATGATGAAGACCGTGAAAACGAAGGTGATTTTTTAACGGCCGCCCGTAATGCCACCCCCGAAATTATTAATTTTATGGCCCGCCATGGCCGCGGGCTTATCTGTGCTCCCATAACGGTACAGCGCGCCAGGGAACTGCAGCTCGACCCGATGGTGGGCCGCAATACAGCCACGCTGGAAACCAATTTTACAGTTTCTGTTGATTTACTGAAAGATTGTACCACCGGTATTTCTGCGTCCGACCGGTCAAAAACCTGTCTGGCCCTGATTGATCCGGCTACAAGGCCGGAAGACTTGGGCAGGCCGGGTCATATCTTCCCGCTGATTGCCAAGGATGGCGGTGTGCTGCGCAGGGCGGGGCATACCGAGGCCGCTGTTGACTTGCCGGCGATGGCCGGTTTTGAGCCGGCGGGCGTTATTTGTGAAATAATGCGCGAAGACGGCGAGATGGCCCGCCTGCCCGAACTGCTGGAACTGGCTAAAATGTTCGATTTAAAAATTGTTTCTATAAAGGATTTGATTGCATACCGCTTACACACTGAAACGCTGATTAAACGCGAGGTAACGGTAAATATGCCCACCGAGTGGGGCGATTTTGAGATGACAGCCTTTACAGATACCAATACGGGCGAAAACCATCTGGCCCTGAGCAAAGGTACGTGGCAGCCCGACGAGGCCGTTTTGGTACGGGTGCATAGCTCGTGCGTTACAGGTGATATTTTCGGCTCCTGCCGCTGCGACTGCGGCCCGCAGCTGCACGCTGCCATGAAAACGATCAGCGAAGAAGGCAAGGGCGTTGTTATTTACATGAATCAGGAAGGCAGAGGCATCGGGTTAATTAATAAGCTGAAGGCTTACCATTTGCAGGAAAACGGATTTGATACGGTAGAGGCCAATTTACAGTTAGGTTTCAAATCAGATCAGCGCGATTACGGGATAGGTGCGCAAATATTGCGCAGCCTGGGCATTACCAAAATGCGGCTGCTCAGCAATAACCCTAAAAAGCGTGCAGGGCTGGTGGGTTATGGCTTAGAGGTGGTAGAAACGCTGCCTATTGAGATTGCTCCGAACCAGCATAATGAGGTTTACCTGAAAACCAAGCGCGACAAAATGGATCATGC
>CAXTAP010000081.1:0-12698 GCA_964241965.1 uncultured Mucilaginibacter sp. | reverse complement strand
CCGCTGTTATTACTGCCGAACAGGTTGTTACTGCCATTGTTGCTATATACGCTCCCGTTGAGCGACAGCCTGTTCTTCAAAAATTTGAGCGAGGCGCTGGCATCACTGGTTGAACGGATGTTTAAATCAAGATTTTTAATGTTGGATTGTGAAATCAGCGTGTTCAGCTTGTTAAAAACAAACTCACTGGCGGCATCAGTGGCCGTGCCGCGCAATTCCTTATTCAAATTACTGCCAGTGCCCGGTGCAAACTGCCGCCTCACAATAATGCTTAGTGCCTGCTGGCTGCGGTTGTTATAGTCTGTTAAATAATTGCCCACATCATCTTTGATAGACGGGTCGGTCGGAAAATTAAAGTCGAAGTCAATCTGGGGCTGAAGCAGCGATTTGGTGATAATCAGTTCGGCCTGCACCAGCTTTTGCTGCGCACCCTGCGGCGGCGCCAAACCTGCAGCAGCGTACAGGTACGAAATATCAGTCCGCACCTCATAGATGGCTTTCAGGTTGATGTTGGCATTGGTTGGGTTGCCTGTCCACCGTATCGTTCCGCCCTCAGTAACCTGAAAGTTTTTACTGATGAAGTTTTTGGCCGTAAACTCAAACTTTCCCGATGATATCAGAAAGTCGCCAAACATATCGAAATCGCCCAAGCTATTGATGTTCAGTTTCAGGTTGTTTGCAGTACCCCGGCCTTCCAGTATGCCTAAATCGGTGGTGATACGGACCAGCGTTTTCTCATCAACCGTTAAATCAAAGTTAAGCGTTACCCCTTTAAAGGCGTTGGAAGCGGCTATTACCCTGGCCGCATCTTTATGGCTTACAAAACGCACATAATCATACTCGCTTACGGTTGCCGAGGTATTAAGCGGAATATTAAATACGGTGCTGTCGTCGGTACGGGCCTTTATATCAATATTCATGTTATCAATGGGCCCGGTAAAGCTGAAAGTGCCGCTGCCAAAGGCGGTGCCATAATACAAGTGGTTATCCTTAAACTTAGTATTCAGCGCCATCAGTTTACGGGCCTGTATTTTAAGGTCTAATACGGGGTCGCTGATGTCGGTAAGGTCAACGGTTCCGTTGGCCGTGCCTGTACCGCCATGCGGCGAGTGTAGTTTCAGGTTATCAATTTTAATGATGCTGTTGGTTACCTGTAACTTATCGTCAATGGTATAAGGTACTTTTAAGTAATCAACCGTAACACCCGTACCTGCAAGGGTAACGTTACCATTCAGTTTCGGGCTGCTGACCGACCCCGTCAGCTTTAAATCGCTTGATACCGTTCCTTTCAGATCTGATACCAGCCCCTTGGTGAAGGGCGAAAAGATAACGGCCTCTGTCTGGTTCATCTGCACGTTGAAATCAAGGGCGTTTTCACTATCATCTCCTAAGTGATATGCGCCTTCAATATTCATGGTTTGCAGCCCCCGGTTCAAAATGTTCAGCTTGATATTGGCCAGGCTGTTTTCACGGTCGAGCTTTGAATTAATCTTTACATTGCCTATCAGCGTATTGTTCATGCTCAGGGTATCTATCCGCAAATCGGCTTCGGCACCCGGCGCCTTAACAACCGAAGAGAGCGTAACATCGCCGTTGAGCCTGCCCGTAAGGTGTATGCCCGCTGCTTTGGTTAACTGATCCAGCGTAACCATATTAAATTTGGCAAACTCCACTTTGAGCTTATCCGCAGGGTTATCAGATATAAAGCCATTGATGCGCACCTGCTGATCGCCGTTGGACAGTTCAAAGCCTGAGACCTGCGTTTTGCCGTCCAGGAGACGGATGCGCACCTGCTCCTGCAGTTTCCAGGTCTGGTTTTCCAGTATTACGTCCGAAGGCAGCAGTTTCAATTTAGCCGTTGTGTCCCGCCCAAACTCTACCAGCCCGTATAAATCAAGCTGGTTAACTGCGTTTTTATCAGATAGCTTGATGTTGAAGTTCAGGCTGTCCTTTTTCAGGAAATTAGTAATGCTAATGTTCTTGATGAACAGGCTGTCGGTTAAATCCACGCGGCTTAACGAAAGGTTGACACCTAAAACATCATTCGTTGTGCTTTCATCAATAATGAAATCGTGCAGTACAATTTTACCGTACTTAATGGTTTTAATCAATCCGTTCAGGGTTGCTGTTTTATCGGCAGAATTGAAATGACCGTTAAATGTACCTTCATCGGGTATTTTAACAGCAGGCGCAAACAGGGCAAGCACCGGGTCGAGGTTTTTTAAGCGCAAAGTAAAATCAAAGTTTTCGGCCCCCGGCTTAACTATATTGGTTTTAAGTGAGGGGATATATTTCCTGGCGATGCTTTTAAAATAGGAGGGCAGGGTTGCCAGATCATAAGTTCCCCTGATGCTGCCGTCGGCAACATCCGATTGCAGGCTGATCAGCCGGTTATGGCCGGTTCCCTTACCGGTAAGCAGTACAGAGTCAATCACATAGTTATTACGCGGGTCAATAATGCGTACCGGCGTGAGCGCTATACTGCCCTGCAGGTTATTAAGACCGCTGCCCGAAAACGAAGTATTAAGTTTTGTACTGATGGTAATGGTATCCTGCAGTAAATGTAGCTTAAATAATTGTGCATCCGCAACGGATGCTGCAATGCTGTAAGCTGGCAGGGCGGGATTAAGATTAATTCTGCCGGTCAGGTTCAGCCTGATGTTGCGGTCGTTAACCGTAATTTTTGCGTTGGCCACCTGCCTGATGAAACTTCCGTTTACGGTCAGGCTTTGATAATTATAATTCCGGAACCCTAAATTGCTGATGCGGGCATCGGCTTTGATGTTAAGGTTGCTGAGATTGTCGCCGCTGCCGTTGAGGTTAGCGGTAAAGGTGCCCCGGCTCAGGTCAGGCTGGTCTAATAAAGTGCCCAGGTTGATGCTGTATCCGGTTACCCTGCCGGCGTAGGCCGGTATGCCGGCCTTATCAAAACTGATGCGCATATTAGGGTCAAAGCGGCCGATTAAGGTTTTAAAGGTGCCGTTGGTTACAAAATTATTTTGGTAGCCGTTCAGCCTTCCGGTAAAATTGATATTGCCGAATTTAGCCAGAAACACGGGTACCTTGCGGCCGGGTGTCCCGGTAAACTGGCTGTACAGAAAATCCAGGTCTTTCTTATTCGTGGCCAGCTGGTCGAAGCTAAAGTTCAGGTAGGTATGTTCCCAATCGGGCAACCCCTTCATCTGGAAATCACCTTTGATATAGGTTGCCTGCCCGCCGGTTACCGTAAGGCTGCGCGATTTGAGGTTGTTTACATAACCCCAGGCACGGCCGTCAACCCCTAAATCAAAATTAATGCCTTCCAGTGAACTGGTAAAATAGCGGATATCTGAGGAGGATATCTGCGAGGAGCGGATGTCGCCATCCATATAAACCTTGTTCTCTACATCGCTGAAATCATCAAATGATTTGAACCGCATCCTGAAATACTTTTTCAGGTGCGACTTTGGCGTAACGATGGATAAATTCTGCAGTAAAATCTGGTTGGTATCAATAGTGGCGCTGGCATTAAAGCTCTTCACAAAAAAACCGCTTTTCTCATGCAGGGTAAGGTTATGTACGCCGGCCTTGAATAAATGGTTAGCTACATCAAGCCCGGTTAGCTGCACGGTCAGGTGGCTGATGTCGGCATCATCAAAGTTTACCTGCCGCTTCATCAGCGTATCCTTCTCTAAATAATTTTTATAGCGCAGGTGCAGGTTGTTTACCGCAATTTTTTCAAAGGCTAAATGCCAGGGTTTGCCGGGCGCTGTTTTAGCGGTATCTGTACCGCCGTTAAAGTAATCAGTGATAAATTTAAGATTGCTGGTACTATCCTTATACTTTTTCAAATAGAACGAGCCGTTATCCAGCTGGATCAGCTTAAAATTTATGCTTCGCTTCTTAATACTGTTGAAAATTGAAAACCCGCTGAGCTGTACGGTGAATGCAGGGGTGCGCAGCAGGGTATCGTGCTGTTTATCAAGCACATATAAATCTTCCAGCACAACGGACGAGAACGGTTTAATATACAGGCTTTTGATATCAACGGTGGTATGCAGTTCTTTTGAGAGGTAGGCGGTTGCCTTTCTGGCGGCCCAGGTTTGCACCGGTTTGTACTGAAACAGCAGCAGCAGGATACTGACAAATACTAACAACAGCAGTATAATGCCTAACGCTATTTTGAGTAGTTTTTTGATAACTTTGTATTTTAATAAACTATATACACCGTGCCTGTAATATTAGGAATCGAATCCTCCTGCGATGATACCTCGGCAGCCGTTTGCGCTGACGGCGTAATGCTGAGCAACGTCATCGCTAACCAAACGGTGCATGAGGCTTACGGCGGCGTAGTGCCGGAGCTGGCCTCAAGGGTTCATCAGCAAAATATCATTCCTGCGGTTCAGCAGGCAATAGTTAACGCAAAAATAAGCAAAAATGATATTGATGCAGTAGCTTTTACACGCGGCCCCGGACTTTTAGGTTCTCTGTTGGTAGGCGTTTCCTTTGCCAAGGCATTTGCCCTGGCGCAAAGCCTGCCGCTTATTGAGGTTAATCACATGCAGGCCCACGTGTTGGCTCATTTTATAGGCGAACGCAAACCCACCTTTCCGTTTTTGTGCCTTACCGTATCGGGCGGGCACACGCAGATTGTACTGGTTAAGGATTATTTTGATATGGAAATCATCGGCCAGACACAGGATGATGCAGCCGGAGAGGCGATGGATAAGACCAGCAAAATTCTAGGCCTGCCTTATCCGGGCGGGCCGCTGATTGACCGGTATGCCCGTTCGGGCAACCCGGATGCCTACCAGTTCCCTGAACCGCAGATACCCGGTTACAATTTCAGCTTCAGCGGGTTGAAAACGGCAATTTTATACTTTATCAGGGACAATGTAGCCAGGAACCCTGATTTTATACAGGAGAACCTGCCCGACATCTGCGCCTCTGTTGAAAAGCGCATAGCAACCATTTTGCTGAAAAAGCTGAAGCGGGCAGCACAGCAGTACCATATTAAGGATTTGGCGCTGGCCGGGGGCGTATCGGCTAATACGGGTTTACGTAACGGCTTGCAGGAATTATGTGAGCAGGAAGGCTGGAACAGTTTTATACCCAAAATGGAATACTGTACCGATAACGCCGCCATGATTGCCATTGCCGGTTACTATAAATTTTTGAAAGGTGAGTTTGCCGGCCAGGATGTATCGCCGCTGGCCAGAATGCCCTTTTAATGCTGCGATGGGTACGGGTTATAACATAACACTACCTGCCGTTTTAATTTTACTTTTTAATTTTTTACTTTATAAATGAGTTTACCTTCCCTGATATTCTGGTTAGTTTTTGCCCTGCCGCTGGTAGCCGGCCTGTGGTGGATTATGCGGCAGGACAAGCGCCAGGGCGTAACCGGCCTGATTGTGCTCATTGTTATGGTAGTGATAGCTGTGGTGTATATGTATGTAAAAACGCATGGCAAATAGCGCTTCATTGAAAAGCACAAAAAAGCCGCATCAGTTATGATGCGGCTTATATAACAATATAACGTTAAAGCTTACTCCTTTTCGGCTAAGGCGTCGCCGGTTACTACTTCCTTAATCTTGTTTTCCAGTTCCTCAGCTAGTTCGGGATTATCCATAATTAGCTGTTTCACCGCATCACGGCCCTGGCCTAGGCGGGTATCGCCGTAGCTGAACCACGAACCTGATTTTTTGATGATGGCATGATCCACGCCCAAGTCAATAATTTCGCCGGCTTTGGATATACCCTCACCAAACATAATATCAAACTCGGCTAAGCGGAACGGAGGGGCTACCTTATTCTTAACAATCTTCACCTTAACACGGTTACCCGATACCTCGTCGCTATCCTTAATCTGCGACATGCGGCGAACATCCAGGCGTACGCTGGCATAAAACTTCAAGGCGTTACCGCCGGTGGTAGTTTCGGGGTTACCGAACATTACCCCGATCTTTTCGCGCAGCTGATTGATAAAGATACAGCAGCAGCCTGTTTTGCTGATTGTACCGGTAAGCTTCCGCAGCGCCTGCGACATTAAGCGGGCATGTAAACCCATCTTGGAGTCGCCCATTTCGCCTTCAATTTCGCTCTTGGGCACCAGGGCGGCCACAGAGTCGATCACCAGGATATCAATGGCGCCTGAGCGGATTAGGTTATCAGCAATCTCCAGCGCCTGCTCGCCGTTATCCGGCTGAGAAATCAGTAAGTTTTCTACGTCAACGCCTAACTTCTGCGCATAAAACCTGTCGAACGCGTGCTCGGCATCAATAAAGGCTGCAATGCCGCCTTTTTTTTGCGATTCGGCAATGGCATGTATGGCCAGGGTGGTTTTACCTGATGATTCAGGGCCATAAATTTCAATTACCCGGCCTTTAGGCAGGCCGCCTACGCCCAGGGCAATATCCAGGGTAAGCGAACCGGTAGGGATAACCTCAATCGGCTCAATCTCGGTATCGCCCAGCTTCATGATGGTTCCCTTGCCATATGATTTTTCCAGCTTATCCAGGGTAAGCTGCAGCGCTTTTAATTTATCTGTACTTGCGTTACTCATCTTGTTTTTTTGTATAACAAATATACCTAATTAAGTTGATTTGCTAAATTATTTAGTAAAATAATGATGCTGATTATAATAGTTTTCTACCATCAAGGGTTAACAAATCATCACCCTCAACAGTCAGATTTATTATATAAATATACAACTATTTTCTGAGTGTATTAACAAGGAAACAATTAATTATAAGCTGAAAACTGCTACAGCATGAAGAGTTTAATTAGCTGGCTCGATATACTCATCTTTTTTAATAATGAATTTATTTACAGTAATTTCAGCCTTCGGGTATGGCTTTTTATAGATGTAGATAAGGCTGACACTATTGGTAATTAAAATATTAACCAGGTTCCAGCCGGTGTACGACATGTAATTCATAATTTCAGCCTGTGATTTGCAAAATTCAACTTTCTTTAACTGATTGATAGTTACTGTATCCTTCAATGGAATGGTCATTCCCTTTTCAGCATCATCAACTTTAACCCGGCTTACTGAACCAGCGCTAAAACCGGAAAGGCCATAGATAATACAATGCATGTCAGTCTTTTCCTGAGCTGATAAATGCGATGTGCTTAATGCAGTAATTAGTAAAACAAAGCATAACAATTTTTTCATTGCTGTAATTTTTTCAGTTTATCAAATTTGTATAAATACATCACTCAGCTTTCGGCCCGCGCTTATAGATAATCAGCCCGTTTAAAAAGTTGCGTAAAATCTGATCGCCGCAGGGCTTGAAGTTCGGATGGTCGTCCTTGCGGAAGATAGCGCCGATTTCTGCCTTTGTAATTCTGAAGTTGGCCAGTTCCAGCACCTTGATAATATCATCGTCGGTAAATTTCATAGCCACCCGCAGCTTTTTCATAATATCATTATTGCTCATGCCTGTGCGTATTGGTTTATCTTGAAACTTCTGTTGTTTTCTTTTTGTTCTATAAATCATCAGCCCCTGCCGGCTGGTTAGTCCTGTACACTGCAATGGTGATTCTCAACAGCGCAGATTACTGAATGCCACGTTCAAATCAATAATTATTAAAGTCCGCCTTAACTGAGGGCATTAAAATCAGCAGCCTGGTTATTCATTCATCAACTTCTTGCCGCCCCTTTTCGCCAGTTCTTTAGCAATCGTATTCAGCTGTTTTTTCTTTTTGGCATCCTTCAGCTTTTTAATCTTCAGCGCTTCCTGCTTCAGCAAGTAGCTTTCGGTGTTAATGCGTTCAAAATAGCGGCAAAAGCGGGTAAGCGGGCAAATATTGCATTTCGGGCTGCGGGCAATGCAAATGTACCGGCCGTGCAGTATAAGCCAGTGATGCGCCAGCCCCAGGGTTTCCTTCGGCAAAAATTCCGTTAACTGCTTTTCAACTGCCAGCGGGGTGCGGGCATTGGTAGTAAGCCCTATACGGTTAGCCACCCGGAATACATGGGTATCTACCGCAATGGCCGGAGCATCATATACTACCGAGGCAATTACATTGGCTGTTTTGCGGCCCACGCCGGGCAGCTTTTGCAGGTCGTCAATACCGGCAGGCACCTCGCCGTTAAAATCATGCAGCAGCATGCGGGCCATACCGGCCAGATGCTTGGCTTTGTTATTTGGATAGCTTACGCTGCGAATAAACGCAAAAATTTCTTCGGGCGTGGCCATGGCCAGCGCCTGTACATTCGGATAACGTTCAAAAAGGGCAGGAGTAACCTGGTTAATACGCTTATCGGTGCATTGCGCCGAGAGGATAACAGCAACCAGCAGTTCATAGGCGTTGCCGTAATGCAATTCAGTAACCGCATCGGGCTGGTGTTTGGAAAAGTAATCTACAAATTGCTGATAGCGTTCTTTTTTAAGCATGTACAAATATAAAAAGAGCCCTGTGATTGCAGGGCTCTTTCAACATCATTAACGCAGGCTTTTTGAATAGCTGAGGATGCGGTCAACCGTTTGCTGCTTTGGCTTTTTCTGTATCCTGTCCAGTTCCGCCCTGATGGCGTAATAGAATACAGTCTCATCGGCGTCTAAACTTTCGATGGTTTCTAATCCTTTCACATCTGCAATGTTAGTGATGGCTTTTAACGTTTTAGTAGAAGTTTCTCCCATAAGCTTTTTGAATAATTTATTGCATTCATAACGCCGCCGGTATTGAAATATTTTCTTATAGCAAAAAAGAATAATATTGTATCAAACTTGTTACTAATTCTTTAGGCTCAGCTCTTTGGTTTGCATCATTTTGCGCAAATTGTTGAGGGCATAGCGCATCCGGCCCAAAGCGGTATTAATGCTTACATCGGTAGTATCGGCTATTTCCTTAAAACTCATATTACCGAAATGGCGCATAATCAGCACTTCCTTCTGCTCAGAGGGCAGCAGGTGGATCAGCGCTTTCAGGTCCCGGTGGGTTTGCTCGCGTACCATACGGTCTTCGGTGCTTTCATCGTAATTGCCCAGCACCTCAAAAATATCAAAATCATCGCCTCCGCTTACCAGCGGCGTACGCTTTTCGCGCCTGAAATGATCAATAACCAGGTTATGAGCTATACGGCTCACCCAGGGCAGAAACTTCCCCTCCTCATTATATTTCCCTGCCTTAAGGGTGTTAATTACCTTGATAAAGGTATCCTGAAAGATGTCTTCGGCCAGGTACTCGTCCTTAACCAATAAATAAATGGAAGTGTAAATTTTTGACTGATAACGCCGGATCAGTTCTACCAATCCTCCTTCATCGCCGCTAATATACTGATGGATTAAATCCTGATCACTTTTCAATTGAAAATCCATAGAACTACTTTAAACTAATAAATTTGAAACAATAAACGTTTTAAAGTAAAGTTCTAATCAAATAGGGCTCCTTTGCGTTATAAATTAAATGGTATCTCAAATAAAATAAAAAAATATTTACAAAACAAATATTTGAAAAAAATATCTGTTACCGCTCAGTCATGAAAAGCAGCATTTGCAAAGTGCTAAATTTTTTAGGATTTTTGCGGTTCGGCCGATGGGCTAAAATCAGTAATTAAAGGCTCATGGCTGATAGTTGGAAGACTGACCGACACATTATAACATCAGGTGCCGAGCCGTCAACCATGAGCCATTAACTATTACCCGTCAGTTACGAATCAACACCCGCACATGAATACAGAAATAGAAAAGGACCCTCAGCATCATATCATCATCAAGGGCGCGCGGGTGCATAACCTGAAAAGCCTTGATGTAGCCATTCCCAAAAACCAGCTGGTTGTTATTACCGGCATGTCAGGCTCCGGTAAATCGTCGCTGGCTTTTGATACGCTGTATGCCGAAGGGCAGCGGCGCTATGTAGAGAGCCTGTCATCCTACGCCCGCCAGTTTCTGGGCCGCATGAATAAGCCTGATGTGGATTACATTAAAGGCATCGCTCCGGCCATTGCCATTGAGCAAAAGGTGATTACCTCTAATCCGCGCTCTACCGTTGGCACATCTACCGAAATTTATGATTACCTGAAGCTGCTGTTTTCGCGCATCGGCAAAACCATTTCGCCGGTATCGGGCAGGCAGGTAAAAAAGGATACGGTTACTGATGTGGTCAACTTTGTACAGGCTTTGCCTGATGACAGCATGGTAACTGTTCTGTGCCCGCTGCATCCGCACAATAACCGCAGTTTAAAGGAAGAGCTGGCCGTATTGCTGCAAAAGGGCTTTGTGCGGGTAGAGTACAACCAGTCGGTAGCGCGTATTGAAACCCTGCTGCAGGATGAAAGCATCGGCAACGATACCATCAGCAGCCTGGATGTGCTGCGCATTGTAATTGACCGCATTACTAAAAACGAAGAGGAGGAAACCCTGAGCCGCCTGGCCGACTCTGTGCAGACCGCTTTTTTTGAGGGCAAAGGCGACTGTTACATACGCTACACCCAACCTGGCACAGACGAGGAAAGCGAGGCCTTTTTTTGCGACCGCTTTGAGCTGGACGGCATCCGCTTTGAGGAGCCTACACCTAATTTTTTCAGTTTTAATAATCCCTACGGCGCCTGCAAGCGCTGCGAGGGTTATGGCAAGATTATCGGTATTGATGAGGACCTGGTGATACCGGATAAAAGCAAATCTGTTTATGATAATGCCATTGCGCCCTGGCGCGGCGAAAAGATGAGCGAATGGAACCAGCAGCTGATCCGCCAGAGCGATAAATTCAGCTTCCCGATACATAAGCCTTACAGCCAGCTGAGCGAAAAGGATAAAAAGGTGTTATGGACGGGCAACAAATATTTCAGGGGGCTGGATGCCTTTTTTAAGGAGATTGAGGAGCAGACCTATAAAATACAGTACAGGGTTATCCTCTCGCGCTACCGGGGCAAAACCACCTGCCCCGAATGCCGGGGCAGCCGCTTACGGCCCGATGCCGCCTATGTAAAAATCAGCAGTAAATCCATCACCGATATTGTATTGATGCCGCTGGATGCTGCTCAGGATTTTTTTAAGAACATCAGCCTGGATGCGCACGACGAAAAGATTGGCCGCCGCCTGCTGATGGAGATAGCCAACCGGCTCATATTTTTAAACGATGTGGGTTTGGGTTATTTAACGCTGAACCGCTTGTCAAACACCTTGTCGGGCGGAGAATCACAGCGCATTAACCTGGCAACCTCGCTGGGGAGCAGCCTGGTAGGCTCTATTTATGTGCTGGATGAGCCAAGCATCGGCCTGCACCCGCGCGATACCCAGCGGCTGATTACCGTGCTTAAATCCCTGCGCGATGTGGGCAATACGGTTTTGGTAGTAGAGCATGAAGAGGAAATAATGCAGGCGGCCGACCACCTGATTGACATCGGGCCTGAGGCCGGTACGCATGGCGGTAACCTCATTTTTGCCGGCACTTATGCGCAGATTTTAGTGGATAACGAAAGCCTTACCGGCCGCTACCTGAGCGGCAGGGAGGGGATTGCCATCCCTGAACAGCGCCGCAAATGGAACGATTACGTGCTGATCAGGGGTGCCCGCGAAAACAACCTGAAGAATATTGATGTGAAGTTCCCGTTAGGTGTGCTTACCGTGGTTACCGGTGTATCCGGATCGGGCAAAACCAGTTTGGTAAAACGCATTTTGTATCCGGCACTGCAAAAAACCATCGGTAATTACTCGGGCGAGTTAACCGGGCAGTACGATGGTATTGAGGGCGACTATGCCAAGGTGGAGCAAATAGAGATGGTGGACCAAAACCCCATCGGCCGTTCATCACGCTCTAACCCGGTTACCTATGTAAAGGCCTGGGACGAAGTGCGCAATCTGTTTGCCGCCCAGCCCGCTGCCAAAGCTGCCGGACTGAAGCCCTCAGCATTCTCCTTTAATGTGGAAGGCGGCCGCTGTGATGTTTGCCAGGGCGAGGGTGAGGTAAAAATTGAAATGCAGTTTATGGCCGACATCTTCCTGCCCTGCGAAGCCTGCGGCGGCAAGCGGTTCAAGCAGCATATTCTGGATATTACCTACCAGGATAAAAACGTGTTCGATATTCTGAGCATGACCATTGACGAGGCTTTAGCGTTTTTTGCCAACGACCCTAAAATACTGGGCAAAATTAAGCCGCTGCATGAGGTGGGCTTAGGCTATGTGCAGCTGGGGCAATCCTCCAATACGCTGTCTGGCGGCGAGGCGCAGCGTATTAAGCTGGCTTCCTTTCTGGTAAAGGGCAACAACGCCAATAAAACCATGTTTATTTTTGATGAGCCTACTACCGGCCTGCACTTTGCAGATATTAAAAAGCTCCTCAAATCATTCGATGCCCTGCTGGAACAGGGTAACACGATTGTGGTGATTGAGCATAATATGGATGTAATAAAAAGCGCCGATTGGGTGATTGACATTGGCCCCGAAGGCGGCGACCGCGGCGGTAACCTGGTTTTTGAAGGCGTACCTGAAGATTTAGTCAGGGTAAAAAAGAGTTACACCGGGCAGTTCCTGAAGGAGAGGCTGGGAAGATAATACATTGTTGTGGCGGCAGATTCTGATTTTAATGACCATGTGTTCGAGGTAGTCCGGCTGATCCCGCCGGGCAGGGTTACCTCTTATGGCGCTATTGCTAAAGTTCTGGGCCGTGGCAACTGGTCGAGAAAGGTGGGGCAGGCTATGGGATTAGTTCACGGCGTACAGCCACGGGTACCCTACTGGCGGGTAGTGAACAGCCAGGGCCGCCTCACCGGC
>CAXTAP010000080.1:0-15061 GCA_964241965.1 uncultured Mucilaginibacter sp. | reverse complement strand
TGTCATCATGTACCCTGGCAAACTGTTTGGGGTTACGGGTGAAGTCGGGGTCGGTATCCAGGTAAATATCAGTGATCCTGATCACCTCGGGGTTGGCATCAGTGCCTGAATTGTATATAAAGCTTTGGTTGCTTTGCAAATGCGCTTGTATCTCTTGATACTGCTTACCGGTTATCATTAACGTTCTTTCTGCTTTCATGTGCTTCAATTGGTTAATGCTTAACAAGCAGGTTCGCAAAATGATTGAGCTGCCTGGTTATTACCCGAAGGAAACCAGCTGCCATTGATCAGTTCAGTATATCGGCAATTTCGGTAAAACCGTATTCGCGGGCTAAATCAGCAGGGAGCTTGCCGTCTTCCATAAAAATATCAATTTCAGCGCCGTTTTCGAGCAGGAGGATAAGCATGTCAGGATCACCATGCTTGGCAGCGTAATGTAAAGCACTCACTCCTGAATGTTGCTGTACATTAATCTGTACATCATGCTCAATCAGCATACGCACCAAATCAATATGATTGCCGGCTACAGCCAGGTGTAAAGGATAGATACCCAGCGAATTATTTAACGGTTTGTTCACATCGGCGCCCTTTAAAATTAAGTAACGCGCCACTTCGTGATGCCCGAAATAGCAGGCCAGGGCCAGCGGCGTAAAACCATCCTCGTTGTAGTCGTTAACTGTTTGAGGGGCAGAAGACAGCAAATAGGCCACTATATCGAACTTTCCGGCTGCGGCAGCCTCAAAAAGATCTATTTTATCCAGATATTTCAACAACAGCGAGGTAGCCTCGGGCTTTTTATAGTAGCAGGACAGCATTAAAGGCGATACCTCATCATTGGCATTGCTTTTAGCCAGCGACGGGTTGGTAGCCAGCAGCATGTTAAGACTGTTGAGGTCTTCGTTGGTAATGTAGTATTCTAACTGTCCCATGTAAATGATAATTGAGTACAGGAGTAAAATAAATATCATGCCAAACAGAATTGCTATATTAGCTTATATTTGTACATTAACTGTTGAGTAAGATGCCGCCAAAAGGAAATCAGTTTAAAAATAACCCGGGCAATTCATTTAAGGATGAAAACCGGCCCCGCCCCGCAACCCATGCCCGGGCCGACCGGGAGCAGCTGATTAAGCAGAAGATGGAGCGCCTGCCCTCCTTTGATTTGCAGGACGGCCGGATCATTAAGATTGCGGGTTTGTTTTCGCTGGTGTTATCGGTATTCTTTCTGATTGCGTTTACTTCCTACCTCTTTACCTGGCAGGACGACCAGAGCTACGTAAGCAAGGCCAACGGCGGCTGGCACAACCTGCTCAAAACACAGCAGGAACTGCTGGATGCCGGGCTTAAAAACCCGGTGGTAAACAACTGGCTGGGTAAATTCGGCGCGCTGCTGGCAAACCAGTTTATATTTGAGTGGTTCGGCGTAGCCTCTTATCTGTTTGTGGCCGTTTTCTTTGTTGTGGGTTACCGGCTGCTCTTTAAGGTCAGGCTGTTTTCCATGAGCAAAACGCTGGCTTACTCCTTCTTTGCGCTGATCTTCCTGTCGGTTGCCATCGGTTTTGTGCATGGGATGATTATTGACTACCCGCATTTTCTGGAGGGGCAGTTCGGCTTCTGGACTAACCGGCTGCTGAACGCGCAGATAGGGCAGGCCGGTACCGGGTGCCTGCTCATATTTGCTGCCTTAACCGTGCTCATCATTGCCTACAATATTGATTTTAAGTTTCCCGAACGTAAACCCCGGCCTATGGTTGCCCCAGGCCCGGTGGCTGATATTGTACCCGATGCCGTTGACCTGGAAAACGAAATACTGGGCGGGCCGATAGACCGCCCGGCGGGCGGCAACCGCATTCGTGAAAACGCCGGTGCAGCAGCGCCTGCGCAAACTGTGGCCGAAAGGCTGGCGCAGCAGCCTGTTACCAAACCATCGCCCGTAGTGGAGGCTATGCTGAATGCTCCTGCAGCGCCGCAATCGGTTATTCAAAACTCCATACTGGCTAACACGCTGGTTCATGAGCCTGTGGTACTGTCGCCTCAGCCTATCGAGCTCAACCCTGCGGTTACCCTGGAGGTGGAGCCTGAGCCGGAGGAAATACCTTTAACGGTGGAAGACAGCCGCCCGCTGCCTGAGCTAAGCATCGAAAAGGATGATGCCGCCAAAGCCAATGATCTGGTGGCTGAGTTCGGGATGTACGACCCGAAGCTGGATTTATCCACCTACAAGTACCCCACACTTGATTTATTAGAGAATTACGGCTCCAATAAAATATCGGTTAACGCCGAGGAGCTCGAAGCCAACAAGAACAAGATTGTTGAAACGCTGAACCATTATAATATCGAGATTGAAAAGATCAAGGCTACCATCGGCCCTACGGTAACCCTGTACGAGATTATACCGGCGCCGGGCGTACGCATTTCCAAAATCAAGAATCTGGAGGATGATATTGCCCTGAGCCTGGCGGCGCTGGGTATCCGCATTATTGCGCCTATGCCGGGTAAGGGCACCATTGGCATAGAGGTACCCAACCAGCACCCCGAAATGGTATCCATGCGCTCGGTGCTGGCTACGGAGAAGTTTCAGAACACGACGATGGATCTGCCCATCGCTCTGGGAAAGACCATCTCTAACGAGGTATTTATTGCCGATCTGGCCAAAATGCCGCACCTGCTGGTAGCGGGGGCTACCGGGCAGGGTAAGTCGGTAGGCATTAATGCCATTCTGGTATCGCTGCTTTACAAGCGCCATCCGTCCGAATTAAAGTTTGTGATGGTTGACCCCAAGAAGGTGGAGTTAACCTTGTTCCGCAAAATAGAGCGCCATTTTCTGGCCAAGCTGCCCGATGAAGCCGATGCGGTGATTACTGATACCAAGAAGGTAATCAATACGCTTAACTCGCTGTGCATTGAGATGGACCAGCGCTATGATTTGCTGAAGGAGGCACAGGTACGCAACCTGAAGGAGTATAATGCCAAATTTGTGAACCGCAGGCTGAACCCGGAGAACGGCCACCGCTTCCTGCCCTTTATTGTACTGATTGTGGACGAGTTTGCCGACCTGATGATGACGGCCGGCAAGGAGGTGGAGATGCCGATTGCCCGCCTGGCGCAGCTGGCCCGCGCCGTAGGCATCCACCTGGTAATTGCCACGCAGCGGCCCTCGGTTAATATCATTACGGGTACCATTAAGGCCAACTTCCCGGCCCGGCTGGCGTTCCGGGTACTGTCTAAAATTGACTCGCGCACCATTCTGGATGCCGGCGGCGCCGACCAGCTCATTGGCCGGGGCGATATGCTGCTCTCTACCGGCAGCGACCTCATCCGCCTCCAGTGCGCCTTTGTGGATACGCCCGAAGTGGAGAAGATATCCGACTTCATCGGCAACCAGCGCGGTTACCCTACTGCTTTGCTGCTGCCCGAGTATGCCGGCGAGGGCGAGGCCAGCAGCCCCAAAGAGTTTGACCCGGACGACCGCGACCCCATGTTTGAGGATGCCGCCCGTTTAATTGTACTGCACCAGCAGGGCTCTACCTCGCTCATACAGCGCAAAATGAAGCTGGGCTATAACCGCGCAGGGCGCATTATCGATCAGCTGGAGGCTGCCGGCATTGTAGGTCCGTTTGAGGGCAGCAAGGCCCGCGAGGTGCTGTACCCGGACGAATACAGCCTGGAGCGCCACCTGGAAGACATGCAGAAAAACACGGGCGGTTAAACCATCGCCGGTTCTGCTGCTCTGATTTTAATCACTGCCGGGTTGCCTTAAATATTAAATCACAATCAGGCAGGCTATTTACTCAATTATTATTCATGAAAAGGATTATTCTCGCCATATTAAGTTTTTTAACGGCTCATGCCGTTGCATGGGCACAAACGGATTCACAGGCTAAGGCGATATTAAGCCAGGTGAGCCATAAATACAGGGCTTACGCTACCCTGCGCACAAATTTTGTGGTGGCTGTGGTTAACCCGCAGGCCGAAACGCGCGGCAGCCAGCAGGGCACCTTAACCTCACAGCAGGGCACGGGTAAGTTCAGGGTAACGCTGTACAGCCCGGTGAGTAAAAATTCGGTGGAGCAGGAAATCATCAGCGATGGCAAAACCCAGTGGACTTACCTCAAAAAGGATAATGAAGTGCAAATAAGCGCGGTTGACAACAGCGCCGCCGGTATTAACCCGGCGCAGATATTTACCATGTACGATAAGGGCTACAAGCCGCTGTACACCGGGGAGGTTAAGCAGGACGGTATAACCTGCCAAGCGGTTGAGCTGAGCCCCGTTAGTGCATCGCCCGGAATTTTTAAGGTGAAGCTGCTGATTGATAAGGGCCGGAAACTGATACACAGCGCCCAGCTGTTTGATAAAAACGGCAGCCGTTACCTGTACACGCTCAGCAATTTTGTGCCCAACCCTAAAGTGGCAGGCGGCTATTTCAGCTTTGATGCCAAAGCCCACCCGGGTATTGATGTTGAAGATTTAAGGTAACCGGATAATTTTTACAGGTACTGAACTTTGATTGAGCATCTGTGTTTTATTATGGTAGTGCTTATATTGGCTTGTGCGGCATCTTACATATTTTATTATTAAATATGTTCAGATGCAGGCATACCTTATATAATATTAAGCGCTGCCACATTCCTGCCTGTTTGCAGGCGTTCAACCGCTTTAATAAACCAATTATGATATACTGCCATGATGATAACGCCAATTACAACCAACACAGCCGCAAGGTTTATGTTTATTTATGAGGATGAAACCATCTTCTGCACCTCAGACCTGGATGTATTCAGGAGCGCCGTTACCCACAATGAGATCGGCCAGATAGGAACCGGGGAACCCTTAACCGTTCTGGATAAGGATTACCAGATTGATAATATCGGCATCGAGCACTACTCGTGGCCCACCAACATCTACGAGGAGCACCAAACCGGCACCAGGTACGATTATACCATCAATATCACCATTTACCTGTCGGCCCTGTAACGCATGGCAGGCTGACTGCTCATGGATGCTTTTTAAGCAGCTGTTTAAAAATGATGAATAATACGATTTGTCATTGCGAGCGATAGTGAAGCAACCCCATCGTTTACATGTCGAACAGAAACAGTTACAAGATGGTGCCCGTACTTCGCAATGATAACTGTTATTAATTTATATTGAATTTCAAACAGCCTCTTACCTGAAATGCCTTTAACCTCATTTAAAGGTTTTATGAATAAAGTTTAAGCCGGTTTCGTATTTTTGGAAACTCATGTTAACCATTACCCAGCACACGCTCGAAAAACTGGAAAACCTGCTGAAAGGCGCAGGCTATAAGGTAAGGTACGAAAAGGGCAATTTTAAAACCGGGGCCTGTGTATTGCAAAGCAGCCAGATGATTGTGATTAATAAGTTTTCAAACTTAGAGAACAAGATACATGCTATTGCCGGTTTACTGCGGCAGATGCCGGCCGGTGAGCATTTACTGGATGATAAACAGCTGATGCTGCTGCAGCAGCTTAAACAAACCCGACTACCGCTGTGACTGTTACATTTTTAGGAACCGGAACTTCACAGGGGGTGCCCATGATTGCCTGCAGCTGTGAGGTGTGCCTCTCTGCCGACAAGCGCGACAAGCGATTGCGTTCGTCCATTATGATTGAAAGCGGCAGCAAGGTCATCGTGATAGATACCGGCCCCGATTTCAGGTACCAGATGCTGCGCGAGCGGGTACAGCGGCTGGATGCGGTTGTGTTCACACATTCGCACAAGGACCATATTGCGGGGCTGGATGATATACGGGCATTTAATTTCAGGCAGCAGGCACCGATTGATGTGTATGCCGATGTCCGGGTGCAGGAAGCCCTGAAACGCGAATATTACTATATCTTTAGTGAGCCCCGCTACCCCGGTACCCCCGAAATTACCATCCATACCATCGGGCAGACCCCCTTTGAGGCCGCAGGCATTGCTTTTACCCCGATAGAAGTGCTGCATTACAAGCTGCCTGTGCTGGGTTTCAGAACCGGTGATTTTACTTACATTACTGATGCCAAAACCATAAGCCCCCGCGAAATTGATAAGGTGCGGGGCACACGCATACTGGTGGTTAATGCTTTGCAGAAGCAAAGCCATATTTCGCACTTTACCTTAACCGAAGCCATCAGCTTTGCCCAGGCAATCGGCGCTGAGCAAACCTACTTTACACACATCAGTCACCGCCTGGGCAAGTACAATGATGTGATGCCCGAACTCCCGCCCGGTATAGCCCTGGCTTATGACGGCCTGAAACTGGACGTGTAACCGGCAGGCCTGATTTTACGCTATGTAAGGCAAACGGCAGGGCAATTTTTGCTTTTCAGCCCCTTTATTCTTTAGAAACTGTCTAAGAATTAAAAAATGACAAAGCAGAATTTAACATTTTTTAACCATTATTAAACAGCTTCTCAGCCCTTTAACCTTTATAGCCGTTAATACAAAAATGCCTTTCGCATTACAAAGCAGTTGCGTAATTTGCACTAAGTATGGAACAAGCCGACATCATAATTATTGGCGCCGGCGCCGCCGGGATGATGGCTGCGCATACCCTTGCCGGGGCCGGCCGTAAGGTGATTGTGCTGGAGGCCCGCAACCGAACCGGCGGCCGCATACATACCATTGACCATGCCTTGTTTTTCAGGCAGGCCGAACTGGGCGCAGAGTTTATACACGGCGACCTGCCGGTAACGCTCGGTTTACTCAAAGAGGCCGGCCTGGAAGCCGAACCTGCCGGGGGCGAAATGTGGCGCTGCCACGATGGCCATTTTACCCAAGATGAAATGATGGGCGATGACTGGAACCTGCTGCTCGAAAAGTTAAATGAGCTCAGGGAGGATAGCTCGCTGAATGAGTTTTTGGATAAGTACTTTTCGGATGACCGGTTTAATGAGCTGAAAGCTACCGTAAGGCGGTACCTGGCGGGTTATGACACCGGCGACCCCGACCGTGCCGGCGTTTTTGCCCTGCGCCGGGAGTGGGAAAATGAGGATGAAGGTGCGCAGCATCGCATCAAAGGCGGTTATTGCGCCTTAATAAATTATCTGCAGCAAAGCTGCCGCCATGCCGGAGGCGTTATCTATCTCAATGCTGCCGTTAAGCAGGTTAACTGGCTGCCCGGCAAGGCAAGGGCGGTTACCGCAGCAGGCGAAATGTATGAGGCTCCGAAAGTTATAGTAGCGCTGCCGTTAGGGGTGTTACAGCAGCCCGGAGAGGCCGGAGGCAATATCAGGTTTGAGCCGGCCCTGCCCGGGCAAACCGGGGCTTTACAGCAAATGGGTTTTGGTGAAATCATCAAGATACTGCTCCGGTTTGAAACCGCCTTTTGGGAAGAGGATGCGCTCAGAAACATGGGCTTTTTATTCAGCGATGAAGCCGTGCCCACCTGGTGGACGCAGGCCCCGAACCATACACCGCTGCTTACCGGCTGGCTGGGCGGTTTGCCTGCCGGCAAAATAAAGCACCAAACCGATGAGAAAATACTGGAGGCCGGCCTGCAATCGCTGGCCCGTATCTTTAACCGGAGCGCTGACGGGCTGAAGGGTATGCTGGTTGCCTGGCAGGTTGCCAACTGGTCGGCCGATCCTTACAGCTGCGGCTCTTACGCCTATGATACCGTTGCTTCGTCCGCCTCGCGGGCCTTGCTGAATGAGGGCGTAAGCAGCACCATTTACTTTGCGGGCGAGTACTTATACGAGGGCACAGCCATGGGCACGGTGGAAGCTGCCCTGATCAGCGGGCGGTATGCCGCGGCGCAGGTACTAAAAAATTTGTAATCGGCCGCAACAAATATGGGGTGTAATTGATTATCCTGCATAGGGTTACCTCAATAAAATCAGTCAGCAATGAAAAAGCTTGTTACTATAACTGCCATGTTGTGCTTGTGGTTTGGCGCCTATGCGCAGCAAAGCGTAAAACTGTCGTTAAAATTTCTGCCCGAACGCAGTTATCTTACCAGGATAACCATGAATGTTTTGGGCACTGTAACTATGCAGGGCAGTTCGCCTGTGGCTGATAGTTTAAAGGCCAAAGGCTTAAAGCAAAACCTGCAGCTGGCCCTCAGCGCCTCTGCCGATGTAAACACTAAGACTGCCGCTGCGGTAAACGGCCTTATCCCCGTTACCATGACAGTGCAAAACGTGAATGCGCAACCCAGCATCAATGGCCAGCAAATCCCTGTTCCGGGTACCATGCTCAACGGCAAAATGGTTTATGCAACCGCTGCTGCTGAAAACGGCAGACTGCACATTGACTCCGTATCGGGTAAACGCCTGCCCGATTCGGTACTGACCCGCATCAACAGCATGATGAGCATGTCTATGAATCAGCTGCACTTTCCGGACAAAACCTTCAGGCCCGGCGACAGCTACACCCAGGATGTGCCCCTCAATATGCCCATGATGGGCAAAACCCCGGTAAACGCCACCACCAGAATAACTTATAAGCTGAACAGGATAGCAGGCGGCAAGGCTTACTTTGATATCGGCCAGGTTACCAGCTTTACCCAGGCCAGGCCGGGTAATGATGTAGCCATCAGCGGTACAGGTACGGGCACCATGGTTTATGATGTGAGGGATCATTATCCGCTGTCGTACCAATCCGCCGCAAAATTTAGCGCCAGGGGAGCTATGGGGGCGGGTAATGCATCAAACGCTGCATTTAATATTAATACAGGCGCCATTACCACCCTGAGCAACAAGTAGGGGTTAGCATTAGTAAACGTTATCAAATTAATGCAACATTCGCATTACAAAGTTTAATTATAGAGCCAATCATAATTCATTATTTTCATAATGCCGTAACTTTGCCGCTGTACTTCGCAATGAATATACTCCATGTTTAAAAAACTGTTAATTTGCCTTTCCTTACTCTGTTTATACCTGTACTTTATACCAGATGCCCTTGCTCAGCAACCTGTTTTAACCATGAAACAGGCTGTACAAATCGGGGTTGATAATTACCCGGCGCTGCGCGCCAAGCAAAATCAGGCCAAATCATCCAAGGCTTACCTGAGCGAAACCAAGACAGAATACCTGCCCGATATTAATTTTTCCGGGCAGCAGGATTACGGTACCATCAACAGTCAGTTCGGGCCTCAATACGGATACCGGGGCTTGTCGGTATCTTCATCGGGCCCGGTGCTGGCCACCCAGAATTGGCATGCCGCCTTCGGCGCACTATATCTCAGCAATGTGAACTGGGATTTTTTCTCCTTTGGCCGGGCCCTCGAAAAGGTAAAGGTACAGCGGTCGGTAGTGGTACGCGATGAAAAGGATTACGGGCAGCAGGAGTTTGAGCATAAGATCAGGGTAGCTTCTGCCTACCTCAACGTAGCCGCCTCGCAGAGGCTGGTGAAGGTGCAGCAGGATAATCTGAAGCGTACGCAGGATATTCTGAAGGTTATCGTAGCCCGGGTAAAGAACGGCCTGAATCCGGGCGTTGATTCGTCGCTGGCCTCTGCCGAGGTATCAAGCGCAAAGATAGCGCTAACCAATGCGCAGGAAAACGAGCAGGAGCAGGTGAACCTGCTGGCGCAGTATTTAGGCGCCTCGCCGCCGCCCCAGGATTATACTTTAGACAGTACCTTCGTTTCGAAAAATCCGGCCGACCCTGACCCGGCTGCTACGGTTACGCTCGAAAACCACCCGGCCCTGCAATACTACCGCAGCAGGATAGGGGTGAGCGATGAGCAGGTGAAGTATTACCGCACCTTTGCCTACCCTACATTCAGCCTGTTCGGCATTTTCCAGGGCAGGGGCTCGGGCTTCAAATCAAATTCAAATACCGGCATTACCGATTATACCAGCAATTACGGCGCGGGGGTTGACCCTACCCGTTATAATTACCTGCTGGGCCTGGGCGTAATATGGAACTTTACTACCGTGTTCAGAACGCATTTTCAGGTAA
Source organism: uncultured Mucilaginibacter sp. (assembly GCA_964241965.1). Classification (GTDB taxonomy): domain Bacteria; phylum Bacteroidota; class Bacteroidia; order Sphingobacteriales; family Sphingobacteriaceae; genus Mucilaginibacter. The sequence goes on along the minus strand of CAXTAP010000080.1, from coordinate 5,146 downwards.
AGTCGCAAAAATTTACCTCGCTGCAGTACCAGGATGATTATGAGGGCATGAGCCAGCAATTGCGCAACCAGCAGCAGCTGGCCGAAACACGCATTATCAATTCGCTGAAAAACTCGGCGGAAGCGCCGGAGGAAATCAAGGCGGCCAGCACGGCCTACAAGCAAAAAACCACCTTGTATGCCAACGGACTGGCCACTATTACAGATTTAACGCAGGCTTTATATTCATTATACCGTGCCGAAACCGACAGTTATATTGCCTATAACAATGTATGGCAGGCACTGCTGTACAAATCGGCTTCAACGGGCGATTTCGGGATTTTTATAAATAATTTTTAATTACACATCATTTTATATAAATAATGGGCTTAATCAAAGGTGCGCTCAAGCGGCCAATAACCATACTGGTAGTTGTAGCCGGATTGTTCTTCTTCGGGCTCAACGCCGTGCGGACAATCAAGATTGATATTTTCCCCGACCTGAACCTGCCGGTCATCTATGTATCGCATCCCTATGGCGGCTTTACCCCCAACCAGATGGAATCGTATTTCGGCAAGCAGTATGTAAACCTGCTGCTCTATGTATCGGGCGTAAAAAGTATTGATACCCGCAATATATCGGGCTTAACATTGATTAAGCTTACTTTTTACGAAGGTACCAACATGGCCCAGGCCGCTGCAGAGGTAACGGCTTACACCAACCGTGCCCAGGCCATCTTTCCGCCCGGAACGCAGCCGCCCTTTATCTTACGTTTTGATGCCTCCACGCTGCCGGTGGGCCAGCTGGTGCTTACCAGCCCTACCCGAACCAATAATGAGCTGCTCGATTTAGCCAACGTTTACGTACGCTCTTCATTTACTTCAATACCGGGCCTGGTTGCACCGGCCCCGTTTGGCGGCAACACGCGTACTGTGGTTGTAAAGGTCGATCCGGGTTTGCTGCGTTCGCACAACCTTACGCCCGACCAGATTGTGGCGGCCATACGCGATAACAACCAGAACACACCGGCAGGCAACGTGCGGATAGGCGACTATAATTACTTAACGCCTACTAATACTACGATTAAGGCGATTAAGGATTTTGGCGACATACCGCTTTATAAAAATGGTGTGCAAACGCTTTTCATCAGGGATGTGGCTACCGTAGAGGATGGCGCCGATATTACCAGCAGCTATGCGCTGGTTAACGGTAAGCGTTCCGTATATCTGCCCATTACCAAGTCGGCTGATGCCTCAACCTGGGAAGTGGTTCAGAATTTAAAGAAGGCCATACCCCGCTTTCAAAGCCTGCTGCCGGAAGATGTAAAGCTGTCGTACGAGTTTGACCAGTCGGTTTATGTTATCAACGCTGTGAAAAGTCTGGCTGAGGAGGGAGCTATCGGTGCGGTGCTGACCGGGCTGATGGTACTGCTCTTTTTGGGTGATAAGCGCGGGGCGGCCATAGTGATCATGACGATACCTACCTGCCTGGTATCGGGCATCCTGTTCCTGTCCCTGTTTCACCAAACCATCAATATCATGACGCTGAGCGGCCTGTCGCTGGCTATTGGTATCCTGGTAGATGAATCGACGGTGACCATTGAAAACATACACCAGCACTTTGATATGGGCAAACCCAAGGCGCTGGCTATCTGGGATGCCTGTAAGGAAATTGCGTTTCCGAAACTTTTAATTCTGTTTTGCATACTAGCCGTGTTTGCGCCCGCCTTTACCATGAAGGGCATACCAGGGGCGCTGTTCCTGCCGCTGTCGCTGGCCATCGGCTTTTCCATGATTACCTCTTACATGCTGTCGCAAACGTTTGTACCCGTGGTAGCCAACTGGCTGATGAAGAATGAGCATGAGAAAAAGGACTATGTTCGCGATGACTCCGGCAGCCTGGATGAGCAGAAGGAAAAGGAAGTACATGCCGCTATGGACAACCCCGACCAGAAAAAGAGCCGGTTCGATAAGTTCAGGATAAAGTTTATTGCGCTGATTGATAAAATGCTGCCGCGCCGCAAGCTCATTGTATCCATCTACGCGCTGGCTGCCATTGGCCTGGCCCTGCTTTTATTTGTTACCATAGGACGCGATGTGCTGCCCAAGGTGAACTCAGGCACTTTTCAGGTACGTATGCGCGCACCTGATGGTACCCGTTTGGAGCGTACCGAGGCGATGACCGTAACCTCGTTAAAAGTGCTCGAAAAAATAGTGGGCAAGGAACACATTGCCGTAACCTCGGCCTTTGTAGGCCAGCACCCGCAGTCATTCTCTACCAGCCCGATATACCTGTTTATGGCCGGCCCGCAGGAAGCTGTTTTGCAGGTAAGCCTGAGCGAGGATTATCACCCTAACCTGGATGACTTGAAGGAGCAGTTCAGGCATGAAATGAAAAAAGCGGTACCCAGCCTGATACTGTCATTTGAGCCTATTGAACTGACCGATAAAATATTGAGCCAGGGATCGCCAACGCCGATTGAGGTTGCCATCGCCAGTAAAAATAAAAAGCAGAATGTAGTTTATGCCTACAAGGTTTTAAACAAACTGAAGCAGATTGAATACCTGCGCGATGCGCAGATAGGCCAGTCGTTCCGCTACCCGTCCATTGATATTAACATCGACCGGGTAAGGGCCGCGCAGTTAGGCCTGAGCCTGAATGATATTTCAAGGTCGCTGGTGGCTTCAACCTCATCTTCGAGGTTAACCGATAAAAATGTATGGCTGGATGAAAAGATTGGGCTGAGCTACAATGTACAGGTAGAAGTGCCCGAATACCAGATGGCCAGTTTAGAAAACATACGGGAAATACCTGTGCTGGCTAACCAGCCCCGGCCCGTGCTGGCCGATGTTGCCGATATTAAAACGGACACGACCTATGGTGAAAATGATGATATAGGCGCCATACCCACCATATCGGTAACGGCCAACCTGAACCATAAGGATTTAGGCACAGCTACCGATGACGTGCAGAAGGCCATCAAATCGTTGGGTAAGCTGCCGCGCGGCTTAACCGTTGAGGCCAGAGGCCTGGGCCAAACCTTAACGGATACGCTGGGCAGCCTGCAATCCGGCCTGCTGGTAGCCATCCTGGTTATCTACCTGATGCTGGCAGCTAACTTCCAGTCGTTCAAAATGTCGTTTGTAGTACTTTCCACCGTGCCGGCGGTAATCTTCGGCTCGTTGTTCCTGGTCAGAATTACCGGCGCAACACTCAACCTGCAATCGTACATGGGCATGATCATGTCGGTAGGGGTGTCTATTTCCAATGCGGTGCTGCTGATTACCAATGCCGAGGAGCTCAGAAAGTTTAATAAGGATGCCTTAAAGGCAGCCCGCGAAGCGGTAACACTGCGTTTACGCCCTATCTTAATGACCAGCCTGGCCATGATTGTGGGCATGATACCGATGGCCTCCGGGCTGGGCGAGGGGGGCGACCAAACCTCGCCGCTGGGCCGCGCGGTTATCGGTGGCCTGCTGTTCTCTACTTTTGCAGCCCTGCTGATACTGCCGCTGGTATTTGCCTGGGTACAGGGCAATGCAAGCACCGACTCTGTTTCACTGGACCCTGAAGATAAGGAAAGCAAATTTTATGTACCTGAACATCACGAAGGAAACGGACAATCCAAAGACCCTCACCGGGATGCTGAACATGAGCAGCCCTTGCTGGGTGCAGCCGATATTAAATTTTTACCCGAACACCATTCCTGATTTACCCTGTATAAGCAACAATGAATATTTTTCAATATAATAAACGTACCGCCGCTGCACTGCTCGTTTCCTTAACCCTGTTAAGCGCCTGCGGCAACAAAAAGCAGGAAAAGCAATCGCAGCAGGATGAGGAAAAGCAGCAATCGCAGATGGAAGTTCCGCCCGTGGAGGCGGTCACCATCAAGAAGGGAATGCTGCAATCATCCCTGCAGGTTCCCGGCGAGCTGCAACCTTACCAGGAAGTCAGCCTGTACGCCAAAATAAGCAGCTATGTAAAGCAGTACCTGGCCGACATCGGGTCGGAGGTACACAAAAACCAGTTGCTGATGGTGCTGGAAGCTCCGGAAATCAATGCGCAGCTGGCCCAGGCCAAATCGCACATCCTGCAGCAAAAGGCGCTGTATTTAGCCAGTAAGGCCAATTACGACCGGCTGTATAATACCAGTAAAACGCCCGGCACAGTAGCGCAGAATGATGTAGATCAGGCTGCCGCGCGCAAGAATTCTGACTATGCGAATTATGAGGCTGCTATAGCTTCATACCGTGAGGTAGCCAATAATTTATCTTACCTGCAGATACGGGCGCCCTTTGACGGCGTGGTAAGCCAGCGTAACGTAAATGCCGGCGCCTATGTAGGCCCGGCGGGCAAGGGATCTGATTTGCCGCTGCTGGTTATTCAGGAACAGAAAAAGCTGCGCTTGGTCATCTCGGTACCTGAACTGAATACCGGCGGCCTCACTAACAGAAACGAAGTGAGTTTTACGGTGCGTTCGCTGCCCAACGAAAAATTTGTTGCCAGAGTAAAGCGCCTGGCCGGTGCGCTCGATGACAGGCTGCGTTCGGAGCGGGTAGAAATGGACGTATATAACCCGAACAAGCGTTTACTGCCGGGCATGTATGCGGAAGTAAACCTGCCTATGCAATCAAAGGATAGTACCTATGTGGTGCCTAAAACAGCGGTGGTAACCTCAACCGAAAAGGTATTTGTAGTGCAGATTACCGGCAACCACCGTGCCCGCTGGATAACCGTGCAGAAAGGCGTTGAGGCTAAAGACCAGATGGAGATTTTCAGTAAGGAACTGAAACCCGGCGACCGTATTGTAAAGGCAGCTACAGACGAGATACGCGACGGGCAGCCTTTAAACGACAATGCCAAACCTAAGGGCAATGAACAGGCAGGCAACAGCGCTGGCGGCGCTGATAGTTCATCGAAAGGCAAGGGGCCATCAAAAGGAACAGCCAAGGGCGGCGGCAAGCAGGGCGGGGGCGGCGATAACGGCGAGCAGCACTTAGGCCGGGAAAGAATCGGCGAGGATGCCGGTGCACCCCCAAGCGGCAGCAAATCTTCCAAAGGAAACAAGAACACCGATTTCGGCAACGGCGGCAGGGTGAGGGATTAATAACAGTTTTATTGCTCAGCGATGCTATAAATGACGAAGTAACCTGCGGTGATCAGTC
>CAXTAP010000079.1:0-15539 GCA_964241965.1 uncultured Mucilaginibacter sp. | reverse complement strand
ATTACCGGTTCCGAGTGCTCGCTTTCATTTTTAAGCCGGTCAATGGCAGATATGGCATAGATGTATTTTTTACCGGGTACGGTTGTACCATCCTCCGCAGCGGTTGCATTGCTGTACTGGATACGGATAATGTGCGCCGGGCCGCTGAAATCCAGCTTATCTTCCTCGCCAAAGCGGTATATTACATAGCCGTACACCGGCTCCTTGTCGCCTGCTTCTGCCGGCGTTTCCCATTGGAGCAGTACCTTGTTGCGTTCAACCCGGGCCTTTACCTCATGGGGAGCATTCGGCCCAACTGAATCCAGCCAGAGCATTACCGGCGGCAGGGCCTTGTATTCATAATAATGATTGCGCAGCGAATCGGTAAAGCCCAGCGCATTGCGGGTTAACGAGGATGAACTGAAATAAACGCTTCCCTGTATGCGCGGATTATTGCGGATATACCTGATTTGCGCCGGCAGCTGATCGGGCTTTTTAAAGCCCGGCGAACCCATTTCATTGATACGGTAGGCCGCCTGCCCGATGTACAGATGCCGGCCATAGGTATTGTTGCTCCACCAGTCGGCCAGTTTTTCAAAGGCGGCGGCCCGGTTGCTGAACGGCCAGTACAGCTGCGGGTTGATATAGTCCACCCAGCCCTCCTTAACCCATTTGCGGGTATCGGCATACTGCTCATAATAAGAAGCTCCGCCACTGGTTGCTGAACCCTCTGCGTCCTGCCCCTTATTTTTCCAGATACCGAACGGGCTGATGCCGAATTTCATGCGAGGCTTATATTTATGTATGCTGTCGGTCAGCATCTTAATCAGCACATTTACGTTATTGCGCCGCCAGTCGCGCACGTCTGCAAACTGGCTGCCGTATTGGTGGTAGGCATCGGCATCATTTATTTTTTGCCCGGCAATGGGGTAAGGGTAAAAATAATCGTCCATATGAATGCCGTCCACGTCGTAGTTTTTAACTACATCTAAAATTACCTGCACAATGTATTCGCGCACTTCGGGCAAACCTGGATTAAAGAGTTTAATGCGGCCATAAGTAAAAAACCATTCGGGGTGCAGGCGGGTAATATGATTATCGCTCAGGCTGGCCAGGTTGGCATCAAAGGTGGCCCGGTAAGGGTTAAACCAGGCATGCAGTTCCATGCCGCGTTTGTGCGCCTCGTTTACGGCCAGTTCAAGCGGGTCATAAGCCGGTGCCCTGCCCTGCTTGCCGGTCAGGTATTTCGACCAGGGTTCGCGGCTTTTAGCATACAGGGCATCCGCCGCAGGGCGCACCTGCAGCATCACCGCATTAATACCGGCCTGATGGTGGAATTCAAGCAGGTTTACCAGTTCCTGCTGCTGGCGCTCGGCAGTTGAGCGTGTGCTGAGCGGCCAGTCTATATTAACAACGGTGGCAATCCATACCCCCCTGAATTCACGCTTAGACGCCGGATAAAGCTGTTTAATAGTATCGGTTTGTGCCTTCAGGTTTAAAAAAGTAAACAGTGCAGCTACCAAAATCCCCCATCTTTTATTAATATACATTCGCAAAAAATCCCCCGGTTTTAGAGCCGCAAAGATATATAAACTGTACAAGCCGGCCTTTTATTACTTGTATTTGCCGGTATGTTTTTGTTTTTTGCCAATAGTGTTTTAACTTGTGCCAAAGTTAGTTCAACCGGCAAAGGCCAATTTTTTACCGCTTATTATACTTAATCAGCGGTTATAAAGTTAATAGAGGGAGTAAAATAAGATGTTGGGCAGTAACCAGATTTAATCAAAGCAATTACTGATTGCCGTTAAATATGCCGGTTACTGCCATATATTTTAATAATACCTGTTAAATTAATATTATTGCCAATGGAAAACCAAAATCAGCAACCTGCCAAAAAAAATTCAAATGTTATTTACTTTTTAATTGTGGTACTGGTGGCTTTGTTAGGAACAGATGTTTACCTGTACCTGCAAAAAAAGCAGGAAGTGCGCGTAATTACTACGCAGAGCGAGGATGAAAAAAGCCGCTTAAAGGCCGAGCTTGACAGCCTGGAAGTACAGCTCGACTCGCAGGTACAGCAGGCTAATGCCAGCAAAACCAAAATGACAGTGGCCATGCAGGCTAAAACTGATTCTCTGCAATCAAAAATCAGGGTTTTGCGCATTCAGCTGGCTAAGGGGAAACTGACCAGGCAGGATCTGGTTAAAGCGCAGGAGGATATTAAGCAGCTGCGTTACTTTGTAACCAAATACACTGCCGACATTGAAGATTTAAAAAAGCAGAAGGCTACGCTGACTGTTGAAAATGATACCTTGAAGAGTACGCTGGCTACCGTATCAACTAAGGCCACTGTGCTGCAAAAGCAAAATGAGGATTTAACTACCAAGGTTAAGGTAGCCTCGGCCCTTAAAACGGCAACCTCGGATATTGTAGCTTACAAAATAAAAAACAGCGGTAAAGAGGTAGATGTTACCAAGGCTAAAACCGCCAAAAAAATAAAAATCAATTTTACCGTCGCTTCTAATTCTATTGCCGAAAAGGGCTTGCACGATGTATATATCCGCATCATTGACCCTACCGGGAACCTGATTACAGGCGACGATGCAGGAACGTTCAGCGCTGACGGGCAGGATCTGCAATCTACCTACAAAACATCCATTGACTTTAAGGATGATGGCGCTACCTATACCATTGACTGGATTAACCCTAATGCCTTCCAGAAGGGCTCTTATACCGTGCTGATGTATGCTGATGGCTACACTATGGGCCGCGCCGGGTTTGCACTCAAATAAATTACTGCCGATATGCAAGTAGCATAAAGGGCTGCCTGATTGTTCAGGCAGCCCTTTATGGTTTCATCAGGCATGTGCCGCCGCCGGCAAGTTGAGGTAAAACGTAGTGCCCGCATTAGTTTCGGTTTCGAACCATACCTTGCCCCCTGCATTTTCAATGGAGTTTTTAATGAAAGCCAGCCCTAAGCCGGTTCCCGAACTTTTTGTAGTGAAATTTGGCTGAAAGATGCGCTCACGTACGTTTTCGGGGATACCATTGCCATTGTCCTGTATGCGTAGTAGAATGCTATTGTTCTGGCTGCTGTAATTGATGTTGATGATACCCATACGACCATGCGGCATAGCCTCTATGGCATTTTTAAGCAGGTTGTTAAAACAGCGCAGTAACTGGTCGCGGTCGGCCATGATGTAAAACTTTTCATCGGCCGCAGGCTTAAAAATAATTTTTATGTTGTCCATATGTTTGAATATGGTTACAGCCTGCCCCAGTATGTCCAGTACGTTCAGGCGCTCCATACGGGTATCGGGCATTTTGGCAAAAGCTGAAAATTCGGAAGCGATGGATGACAGGCTTTCTATCTGCTCTACAAATGATTTGCTGAAACGCTCAAACTTCTGGTCAAATTTAGGGTCCTTGTCCCGCCATGATTTTTCTAAAAGCTGCAATCCCAGCTTTAACGGCGTAAGCGGATTTTTAATTTCGTGGGCAACCTGCTTGGCCATTTCGCGCCAGGCGCTCTCCCGCTCTGATTGTGCCAGGCGGTGGGCACTATGCTCAAGCGCGGCTATCATCTTATTATATTCCTTAACCAGGGCGCCGATTTCATCATTGCGCTCCCAGGCAATAGGCTCATTTTTTTGCCCGTATTTGGTGCGGCTGATGCTTTGCTGTACAAAATTAAGCGGTGCGGTAATCTGGCGGGCAATAATTACCGCCAGCAGGCCAATGGCAATAAAAATAAGGGCATAAATATTAATCATGGCGTTGAGCAGGGCACCGATGCGCTCGCGATAATCGGCCACGTTAGAGAAATAGGGCAGCTGCAGGTAGGCAATGGTTGCATTTTTAGAGTTACGTATAGGCGCATAGGCGGATTTGAAAGACAAGTCGCCGATTTTTTCATTGTTAATAACCACCGATTTCTGCAGATCATGAAGTAAAATGTAAGCCCTGGCGTTCATGCGGCGCGCAAGCAGCCCTTCATCGTATATTTTAGGCTGCGTGGTTAACAGGGGCACGCCATCACTGCTGAACAGCACCAGATCCGCCGAAAAATTTTCTGCAAACTCATTAAACCGTAACTGGCTTTCGCGGCTGAAGTTTTGCAGCTGGTCGGCTTGGCTGTTTTCAAAGGCGGCAGCTACGGCAGTTACTTTCTGGCTCATCATGTCATCCTGCTGATCAATATATTGCGACCTGATGGAAAAATAGGTAATGATGCCCACCATAATAAGTGTTAACACAACTGCAAATATCATGGACAGCTGTATGCGCGTTTTATAAAGCAGCCGGTTAAACGTAGCCTTAAAGCCCCATATTAAATGGTTATCCCTGATGGTTAAAATCTGCACCCTTACCCAAAGCCACTTAACAAGCAGCGCTGTTATGCTGAAAACAAGAAAAACAAGAAAGAAGAAGGTAAGTGAGGTTACGCTTTCAGCAATTGAAGTGTCCTCGCGCGTAACTACAATGAGTTTGCGCTTGCTGGGCTGGTAAATAATATGTTTATACCGGGTTAAGCGCTGGTACCAGGGTTTATTACGGTCGCTGTCCCGGCTCATTTTGGTGGTATAATCCTTGAGCTTTCCCGCAAACTCATTATTTATGATATTATATACATATTTTCCGTTCTGGCTTTGAAGCCGCCCGTCTCGGTAAAAAGCGTAGGAGTAGCTTTTAAACTCATTGCCGGAGGCCAGCTGGTTGTTGACCAGCATCTGCGGATAGGAATAAGAAAACTGTATAGGCTTTGATTTTATCTGAATAGTGATGGTACCCCTAAGCTGGCCATCCTGGTAAACAGGGATAATGGCAAAATAGGTTTTAAACCCAAAGGCATCATTTTCACGATAAAAATAATCAGATACCTTAAAGGAGCTGTACATTACCATATCCTTAAAATCGGCCAGGGCATACTGGTTGGCTGCCGTAAGCGGGTTGCCTCTGGCATCAAACCCTGCTATTTTGAAATTGTAGTCGGCAAAATAGCCATTAAAATAATTCCGCTGCAACAGGCTCTTCAGGTAGTTATCAGCAAAGTTCGGGCGCAGGAAATAATTGATTAATGCAGGATCGCTGGTAATGCGCTTTTCGGCAATCCTGAATTCATGGTCAGCGGTCGAGTCCTCTGTATTCTCCAGTTTATGAATCAGTGATTTTCTCACCTCATTTTCCTTCACCGATTCAAAATCAGAAAACTTTAATGCGGCAATAAGCGCACAAAGCAATACCAGGCCAATAAAGGAAAAAGGGTTAACCCGGCCGCTATGGTTCATTACGGCATAGCCCCTTATAGCTGTGAACAGTCCCCAAAGGATGTAAATAAATGCAAAGGACTGATGCAGGGCGGAAGATACAACGGTAATACAAATTATGCCGGCCAGATATAAATATAGCTTATGCCTGACCGGGATGCCGAGTTTGCTGCTGATTGCCAGGAAAACTTCTGTAAGCAGGAATATTATCAGAAAGCAGAAGCAAAGCATCAGTACCGCAATCAGGCTGAATGCAGTAAGGTTAAGTACATTTTCAACATCAAAGCTAATGGCTGAGCTGATAATCAGGCTGGCAAAAAGTTCAAGCAGTTTAGAAAGGATGAAAAGCTGTATCACAATGCCTGCAACAAAGGTTATGTAAGCGGCCACAGAGGATAGCGGCCGCCTGGTTAGCTGATACCGGTGGTAATATATGAAGCCGGCCAGCCAGCTTAGCAACAGGATATTAAGGCAGAGATCGCCCAGGGATGGAAATACAGGGTTACTGTGATAATAAAGCGGATTGAATACTTTAAGCTCAAAAATTACTGCCGGATAGTGCAGGTACAGATTTATAAATCTGAGCAGCGCTATAAAACCTGTTAAAACCAATACACCCAGCCCGGCCTTGTTACGCTGTGCATATCCGGCACATAAACTTTGTACAAAAAGGCACAGGGTAATTAAAATAGCCAGCCACAGCAATACTTCATAACCTACAAAAACATGATTTTTGATACCGCCCTTGAGCTTGACCGAAAACAGGTAATGATGGTCGAAGCTGGTTACCGCCTGAACATGCGTATCGGCAATGTCGGCAATTTCCAGGTTGTCATCCGCCAGTAAATCATGGTCAAAGGTGTTTTTTAAATACTGGTTTTGAAACTTGTACTGGCTTTTTACCGGGATAAAAAATAAAGCGCTGAAGTCACCATCCGATTTCTTAACAACTTCATAGTAGCCATTAGGCTGTTTAATAAACGAAGTACCGTTTTTTATAGCAGCGGCACCGGCAGGCAGCACCTTAATGCCTCCCCAAAAACTCAGCTGACCGCTGCGAAGAGTAATAAACCAGATTCTTTTGCCGGTAACATACTCGTCAATGAATTTAAAAGCTTCGCGCTCGTTACTGCTAACGGTTTTAAGTGCATGATACCGGCTGCTGTTGTTCAGTGCATGATCAATGATTTTTTCCTTAACATGCAGGTTATCTTCCAGTATTTTAACTGATTGGTTCAGGTTGGCCTGCGGGGTATAGCTTTTACGAACCAATATTGCAGTAAGCACCAGGCTGGCGCAAAGCAGCGCCAGCAACACCCGTATTTTTGCAGTTATGCTCAAAGCGATATTTTAAGATAGTTTAAAATTAAATATGAACCGGCTTACCCGGCAAAACAATGAACTGCTGTTACTCAGGTATAGCCGCACTGGCGGTAACGGCTGCTCGGTTAACTTTTTTTACCAGCCCCTGCAAAACGTTACCCGGGCCAACCTCAGTAAATGAATCAGCGCCGTCTTCGAGCATGTGCATTACCGTTTGCGTCCAGCGTACGGGGCCGGTAAGCTGGGCAATCAAATTATGTTTAATCTGCTCAGGGTCAGTGTGCGGTTTGGCATCTATATTCTGATAAACAGGGCATACCGGCGCAGCAACAGCAGTATGGACGATGGCATGCTCCAGTTCAACCCGGGCCGATTCCATAAGCGGGGAATGGAATGCACCGCCTACGTTAAGTTTTAAGGCGCGTTTGGCGCCGGCCTCCTTTAGTTTTTCGCAGGCGGCATCTATCCCGGCTACGGTGCCCGATATGACCAGCTGGCCGGGGCAGTTATAATTGGCAGGTACCACCACGTCAGTTAGCCGCTGGCAGATGTCTTCTACTGTAAAATCATCCAGGCCCAGTACGGCGGCCATGGCAGAGGGCTGAATTTCGCAGGCTTTTTGCATGGCATTAGCGCGGGCTGCCACCAGGCGCAGGCCATCCTCAAAAGATAAGGCTCCGGCTGCTACCAAGGCCGAAAATTCTCCCAAGGAGTGCCCGGCCACCATTTCAGGTTTAAAATCATCACCCAAAACCTTAGCCAGTATTACTGAGTGTAAAAAAATGGCTGGCTGGGTTACCCGTGTTTCTTTCAGGTCATCTTCAGTGCCGTTGAACATGATGTCGGTAACGCTGAAGCCTAAAATGGAATTTGCCTGCTCAAACAGTTCTCGCGCCTGCTCAGATTTTTCGTACAAATCTTTGCCCATGCCCGGATACTGTGCGCCTTGCCCGGGGAATAAGTATGCTTTCATAATTGATGAAGTGAGCAGTTGATTAAGCAGGCGGCTGGTTAAATTCTGTTGTGTTCCTGCAGCTGTTTACTTAACCAGCCGCCTGCTTAATCAACTTAGTTTTGATGCTATTAAATTTAAAAACTCTGTTCTGGTTTTTTCATGCAGAAAACTGCCGGTAAAGGCGGAGGTGGTAGTTACGGAATTTTGCTTTTGCACGCCCCGCATACTCATGCACAGGTGGCGGCATTCAATAACCACGCCTACGCCCATAGGCTGCAATGTAGTTTGTATGCAGTCTCTTATCTCATTGGTAAGGCGTTCCTGTACCTGCAGGCGGCGCGCAAACACATCAACAATGCGCGGTATCTTACTCAGCCCCACCACGTGCCCGTTAGGGATATAAGCAATGTGCGCCTTCCCGAAAAACGGCAGCATGTGGTGCTCACACATGGAATATACCTCAATGTCTTTCACTACCACCATCTGGCTGTATTCTTCTTTAAACATGGCCGAGGTAAGTATCTCCTTAGCATCTAAATCATAGCCATGTGTAAGGTACAACAGAGCTTTGGCTACACGCTCGGGCGTTTTCAGCAGGCCCTCGCGTTCCGGATTTTCCCCGATCTGCTTCAGCACTTCATGATAATGGCCGGAAAGGTTACTAATCAGTTCAGGATTATAACGGTCCATCTTGGTATAACCGTCAATGCCGGCATCGCGGTCGGGTAAATCAGTATCGTCAATCATATCGTCAGTTGTGAGCGGTAAATAGTTAATTGCAAATTGCCGGTTGTGAGTGATAAAATAGAAACTTACGTTAATCTTTTTTACTGTTCACAACTAATAATCAATAATCCTATTCCCCAAAATATTCGGCAAAATTATTTTCAGTTTCATATAGTTTCACCGAATGCAGAAACACACCCTCGTAAGTTTCAATGGGCGCTTTCAGCTGATTAAAAATCTCAATCGTCAGTATTTCAGTGGAGGCCATTTTACCGGCCATAAAGTCAACATCCTTATTCAGGTTACGGTGATCAAGCTTATCTATCACCTTCCTGTTGATGATCTCTTTTAATTCCTTTAAATCCATCAGGTAGCCGGTGGCATGGGTAATTTTACCTTTTATGGTTACAAACAAATTGTAATTATGGCCATGCCAGTTAGGATTTGCGCATTTGCCAAACACTTCCTCATTCTTCTCTGCGCTCCACTCTTCCCGGTACATACGGTGGGCGGCGTTAAAGTGCTCTCTGCGCGTAATATAAATCATCATAACATTATTCAGGTGCAAATATACAAAACAAAAGCAGGCACGTTGTTTTATATTAGTCCCGAAAAAACAGGCATGAAGATACTGATAACCGCCGCTACCGGCCCCGAAATCGAGCCGCTCAAAACACAAACAGGCGGGCATATGGATGTACTGATTACCGGCGCCGGCATGGTGGCCACCGCCTTTGCTTTGGGCAGGCGCCTGAGCACCCATGCCTATGATTTAGCCATCAACCTGGGCATTGCCGGCAGTTATGACCGTACCCTTGCCCTGGGCGAAGTAGTGGAAGTAACAGAAGATACATTTTCAGACCTGGGTGCCGAAGATGGTGAGCAATTCATCCCGATACAGGAGCTTGGCTTTGGCGAAAGCCGGTTTGCGGCCACCTGCAGCCTGCCGCAGCTAAGCAGCGGCGTTCGGTTAAGGCAGGTAAGCGCCATTACTGTAAATACGGTACATGGCAATGAGCAAAGCATCAGCAGGATAAGCAGCCGTTTGCCTGTGCAATTAGAAAGTATGGAGGGGGCTGCGTTTTTTTATGCCTGCCAGCAGTTTAACCTGCCTTGCCTGCAAATCAGGGCTGTGTCAAATTATGTGGAAAAGCGTAACCGCGACAATTGGAAGATAGGCCTGGCCATTAAAAATCTGAATAACTTTGCGCTTGCATTGCTTGGTGGGTTGTGAAAAGTCAATTGTTGAATGTAAGTTGTCAGCTGCTCTATAAAAATGCTGCACCTTAAATTGAAAAAATAAAACTTGACTGTCTATCATTCACTGTTCAAAATTGACTATTAACTATGAAGCTTACGCTCGGCTTTTCGCCATGTCCAAATGATACCTTTATTTTTTATGCGCTGATTCATCATAAAATTGATACGGAAGGTTTGGATTTTGAAGTGACCTATGATGATGTGGAAACGCTGAATCAAAAAGCCTTCCGGGGCGAACTGGATATTACCAAGCTGAGTTACCATGCCTTTGCCTACGTGGCCGATCGGTATGTACTGCTGGATGCCGGCAGCGCCCTGGGTTTTGGGGTTGGCCCCATGCTGATTTGCCGGGGAGATGCGGAGGGCATTCATCAGGAACTTAAAAGTCAAAATTCAAAAATTAAGATTGGCATTCCGGGAAAATATACGACAGCAAACTTTCTGCTCAGCCTCGCTTTCCCAAACGCGCAGGACAAGCAGGAACTGGTATTTTCAGACATTGAAAACGCCGTGCTTGACGGGCGCATTAATGCCGGATTGATCATTCATGAAAACCGCTTCACCTATCAGGATAAGGGCCTGCATAAAATCATTGACCTGGGCGATTACTGGGAGCAGCAAACCGGCTGCGCCATACCGTTGGGCGGCATTGTAGCTAACCGCCGCCTGCCTCTGGATGTTCAGCATAAAATTAACCGTATTTTGCGCCGCTCAGTGGAGTTTGCCTTTGCCAATCCTAAATCAGGGTTGGATTTTATCCGCTCCCATGCGCAGGAAATGAGCGAAGAGGTAATGTATAAACATATTGATTTATATGTAAACCAATACTCGGTTGATCTGGGCGCTGAGGGTAAAAGGGCGGTAAGGCTGCTGTTTGATACCGCCAGGGAAAAGCATGTTATCCCCGAAATTAAGGCAGAATTGTTTCTAAATCCGGCTGTTGCACAAGCATAACAATAAAGGTATAAACGCTTTATAATATGGTTAATTGTTTTTTCTGCTGAAACCGGATTTAACTATAGTGACCCTTCAGAGAGCTCACATAAATTTTATTATCAATTATTTAATAAACCAACCGGTCGGAAGATGTAATTCGCCTCGACCATTTGCCTGATAAACTGTACTTCAATGGTTCAGACTTTCCTAAATCCAAAAATGGGTTTTTGATAATGTCTTGTAAAAGTTTCCTGATTCTTTTAAGTACAGCTGTATTACCTGTTTGCTTCCAATGAGCTAGATCCTTCAAAGCTCCGCTGGTAAGCTCTATTTCCATATATCATCCAGGCTAACCTTAGTAGTTTGCCCTGCTTCAATATCTTTGTCGCCTTCCTGTATCTTGGTTACAAATTCAGGGTTGTAAGCAGCATCTTTCTTTTCAAAATTGATTTTCATTGCCTTCAAGAAAGCTTTAAGCGCAACCATTTTTTCTTTGTTATCAGGCTGAACAATTAATGTTTCCATAACTCAAATATAATTAAATACTAATGCTTGCATAAGCAGCCATATAAATTTCATGCCTCAGTATAGCAGTGCATCATAAGGATAGCGCTCCATGTGGATGGACATTACCTGACTGTACAGCAACTTCCTGAACTCATCAACATTTTCCTTTTTCAGGGCGGAAATGAAGATGGCCGGGCTGTTATTATGCGCCATCCAGCTATGCATAAAATCTTCGAGCATTAACGGCTGCGCCGGATCTTCCGGGTGGTGCTGCACCGGCTGATAGGCATCTATCTTATTAAATACGGTAATCACCGGCTTATCAATAGCGCCTAAATCTTTCAGGGTTTCATTAACGGTTCTGATTTGGTCCTCAAACGTGGGATGCGATATATCAACCACATGAATCAGTATATCGGCCTCCCGTACCTCATCCAGTGTTGACTTAAAGCATTCTACCAAATGGTGAGGCAGCTTGCGGATAAAGCCAACAGTATCCGACAGCAGAAAGGGCAGATTGTCAATTACTACTTTACGCACTGTGGTGTCAAGCGTGGCAAACAACTTATTTTCCGCCAGAATATCCGACTTGGAAATCATGTTCATGATGGTGGATTTACCCACGTTGGTATAACCCACCAGGGCCACGCGCACCAGCTGACTGCGGTTTTTGCGCTGAGTCTCATTCTGCCGGTCAATGTGGCGCAGTCTTTCCTTAAGCAGCGATATTTTGTTCAGGATTAAACGGCGGTCGGTCTCAATCTGTGATTCGCCCGGCCCGCGCATACCAATACCGCCCTTCTGGCGCTCTAAGTGAGTCCACAGGCGGGTGAGTCTGGGCAGCAGATATTGCAATTGAGCCAGTTCTACCTGTGCTTTAGCCTGCGAAGTTTGTGCCCGGCTGGCAAATATGTCCAAAATAAGGTTGCTGCGGTCTAATATCTTTACCTGCAGCTCATCTTCAATGTTCCGTAACTGGGAAGGCGATAATTCGTCGTCAAATACCACCATGTCTATTTCCTCGGCTTTCACGTAGGCCTGTATTTCCTCCAGTTTGCCCGTACCTACATAAGTAGCGCGTTCGGGCCGCTGCAGGCGCTGGGTAAAATGCTTTAAGGTAATACCGCCGGCGGTAGTTACCAGAAACTCCAGCTCCTCCAGATACTCCCGTTCTTGGGCCTCGGTTTCATTAGCGGTAATTACTCCCACCAGGATAGCTTTTTCCTGCTTCACAGCAGTATCATAAAATTTTTGCTTCATTAGTACAGGT
Source organism: uncultured Mucilaginibacter sp. (assembly GCA_964241965.1). Lineage (GTDB taxonomy): Bacteria > Bacteroidota > Bacteroidia > Sphingobacteriales > Sphingobacteriaceae > Mucilaginibacter. Next base: position 3,316 of record CAXTAP010000079.1, on the reverse strand, counting down.
ATGGCAATACAAATGCCAAGTTAGCAAAAGCTGCTGATTATGTTAAAACACAAAAACCAAGTGCCAATATAGCAGAAGTAAACCAGCCATACCATGCTAACGCCCTGTGAATGAAAGTTACTTAACAGCTAATATCATGATATGAGTTTTACAAAGAAAATTTCACCTTTCTAACTACCGGCCTGTTCATCACCGTATAAAAGAATGCGCCGCCCAGGGCATAAAGCAGTACATCTGCCCAGTCGCGCGTGTAAGTTTTGGAAAGGGCCGGCAGCAGGGCTTCAAATACGATGCTGGTATAGGCTACTATAAAAACTACCTGCCGCGCCGATAGCACGTAGCTGTAGCTTTTGATCATGAACATCCGCATAAAACATAGCGTAAGGCTGGCAATTACAGGTATAACAGCAGCATCGCCTGCATAGCCGTTTATAAAAGGCAGGGGGTGCCCTAATCTGCGCATAATTAGTGTAACCAGCCACAACAGGCAGCCAGCTATAAACCAGGGGTTAAGCAGCGTTTTCATTATTACAGGGCTAAAACGCTGGTCAGTAACAGTATTAAGGTTACAAAGCCAAAAAAAATAATCTGCAGGTAGTAAACTCCCCAGCGCATAGAATTCAGCGAGCGCTTAATCCGGCTTTTGATGGGGCCGTCGGTAGGTTTTATAAAAAAGTAATCGTTTTCCTTTACTACCTCCTGCCTTATCTTTTTTTCCACCTCGCGCGAGAAACGCTTTGGCTCTACAAACTCATGGCAATACAGGCAGCGGTCATCTACGTGGCCGGTCCACAAGGTCCACTCACCGCAATGCGGACATTTCAATTCGCTAACCTTGCGCATACATCCATCCCTGAATTCAAATATAGCAACAAAACCGGATGCGGCTGCTGCAGGATTGAGGGTTTATTTGCGTACCTATACTAAAATCGAGTATTTTTGGGAGCTTATGCCTGTTCGAGATAAAATATACTTTGCTTCTGATTTTCATTTAGGCGCCCCGAACCTGACTGCGAGCCGGGCGCGTGAAGACCGGCTGGTGCGCTGGCTGGATACCATTAAGGCTGATGCTGATGAAGTGTTTTTAATGGGCGACGTATTTGATTTCTGGTTTGAATATAAAACGGTGGTACCTAAGGGTTACATCCGCTTTTTAGGCAAACTGGCCGAACTGGCAGACAGCGGCATAAAACTTACCTTTTTTAAGGGCAACCACGATATGTGGATGTTTGATTACTTTAAAACGCAGCTGAATGCTGCCATCATCAATGATGAACTGGTGATAGAGCGGGGCGGTAAAAAATTTTTCCTGCACCATGGCGACGGTTTAGGGCCGGGCGATGCCTCGTATAAAATATTGAAAAGGTTTTTCCGAAGCCGGGTATGCCAATGGCTGTTTGAACGCATCCATCCCAACTTAGGGGTGGGGGTGGCTAACTATTGGTCGGGCCATAGCCGTATTGCCAATGAGAAGCAGGAGAAGCGCAAAGAGGCAGAACAGGAGTGGCTGGTAGCCTACTGCAATGAGGTACTTAAAACCGAGCACTATGATTATCTCATTTTCGGGCACCGGCATGTACCGATGGATGTGCCCTTGAATACTCATAGCCGATATATTAACTTAGGCGAATGGGTAAATTACAGCAGCTATGCTGTGTTTGATGGGAACGACGTACAATTAAAATTTTTCGGGCAGGATCAATCCTGATTTTTTTGACCTGTGGTTTACCTGCTGCAGGGAATCCCGCACGTTAAATGCCGTTTACATTGCGTAAATTTGCAAAACGCAATCCCGATTACAACAAACCTGATTATAAAATTTTTAGTAAGGATGTGTGCATAGGGAAACTTGCAGTGCATGGCAGGGCTGTAGCAGCCTACTATAACATTGGCACTGCTTTGCCGAAAATAAATAAGACATTATGTTAGAAAAATTAGAACTGATCAGAGACCGCTGGCAAACTGTAGAAAACGAGCTGAGCAGCCCCGATGCGATGGCCGACATGAAGCGGTTTGCCCAGTTAAGCAAGGAATATAAAGATTTAACAGTAGTAGTAGATCAATACCATATTTACCGGAATATTTTAAGCAACATTGATGCTAACCGGGAAATTTTAGCCACAGAAAAAGATGAAGAGTTTAGGGAAATGGCTAAACTGGAACTGGATGAATTAATACAGCAGCGGGATGATAAGGAAGAGGAAATCAGATTGATGCTGATACCGAAAGATCCGGAGGATGCCCGCCCGGCCATCATTGAAATTCGCGGCGGTACCGGCGGTGATGAGGCTGCCCTGTTTGCCGGTGACCTTTACCGCATGTACATGAGGTATTGTGAGCGTATGGGCTGGCGGACGGAGCTGGTAGATTATACTGAAGGCACTTCGGGCGGCTATAAGGAAATTGTATTCAATGTAAATGCCGAAGATGCTTATGGTACCCTCAAATATGAATCGGGCGTGCACCGCGTGCAGCGCGTGCCCGACACAGAAACTGCCGGCCGGGTGCACACCTCAGCAGCTTCAGTAGTAGTACTGCCTGAGGCGGATGAATTTGACATTGATTTAAAGGTAAGCGACATCCGCAAGGATTTATTCTGTGCCTCGGGCCCGGGCGGACAATCGGTGAATACCACTTACTCGGCAGTACGCTTAACTCACATTCCATCCGGCATTGTGGCGCAGTGCCAGGATCAGAAATCGCAACTGAAAAATTACGATAAGGCTTTGCAGGTGCTTCGGTCGCGCATTTATGAGATGGAGCTGCAAAAACATTTGGAGGAAACCTCAAAGAAACGCAAAACCATGGTATCTACCGGCGACCGCTCGGCTAAGGTGCGTACTTACAATTATCCGCAAGGGCGTGTTACTGAGCACCGCATTGGTTTAACCATCTACAACCTTCCCAATGTAATGAATGGTGACATTCAGGAAATTATGGAATCGCTGCAGTTTGCAGAGAATGCAGAAAAGCTCAAGGAAGGCACTATTGCCTGAATTTGAACTTTTTTTTGGAAACCGCAGAAATGCGGTTATATTTGCAAACCCAAAAGGCAGGAGTGGTAGTTCAGCTGGTTAGAATACATGCCTGTCACGCATGGGGTCGCGGGTTCGAGTCCCGTCCATTCCGCTAATAATCATAAAGCCTTGTAAATTATTGATTTACAAGGTTTTATGATTATTAGCAAAACTCACGAATATAGTTTTTAAAACTTAAACCCTTTAGTTTGCGAAATTAAAGGGATATACAGGTGATCACTCCAATCATTAATAGCTTCCTCGAATACCTTCATTATTAAGTATATACCAATTATTTT
>CAXTAP010000078.1:0-15599 GCA_964241965.1 uncultured Mucilaginibacter sp. | reverse complement strand
AGAAGATCAAGGGCATTTTAGAGAAGCTGATACCGGAGTTTGCTGTAAACCTGGGTGGAGCAACCTCCATTGATGTTACCAAGCCTGGTATTGATAAGGCTTACGGTATGTACAAGCTGCGCGATGTACTGCACATCAGCATAGATGAAATGCTGTTTGCAGGCGATGCACTTTTTAAGGGCGGCAACGACTACCCTGCCAGCACCTCCGGGGCCGACTGCATTCAGGTGCGCGACCCGCAGGAAACCAAAACCTTTATTAAAACGGTGCTGGCCTGCCTGAAATAACAATGCTTTCCTTTTAAAGGAAGCGATTATATTAACGCTACTAATATAATATGCAATTAAAAAAGGGCAATGAATTTGACGATCATTGCCCTTTTCCTGATTTATAACCCCGGTTAATTACTCATTCAAAAAAACAAACTGGTTATCAAAAGCATCCAGCTTAATCTTGCTATCCTTATCCACCTTGCCGGCCAGTATCTGTTTGGATAATTCATTCAGAATTTTTTTCTGAATAACCCGCTTCAGCGGTCTGGCGCCGTAGGTGGGGTCATAACCCAGTTGCGCCAGCCAGTCCAGAGCCTCCTCAGATGCATCCATCGAGATACCCATTTCGTGCAGCGTGTCCTGCAGCTGACTAAATTGCAGTTTTACAATCTCAGCAATTTCATTACGGCCAAGCGGGGTGAACATAATGATCTCATCAATCCGGTTCAAAAATTCCGGCCTGATGGTTTTGCGCAGCAACTCAAATAACTGGTTCTTGGTTTTGGCAATCACTTCATTCTTGTCAAACTCGTTATAATCCTGAAAATTCTCCTGGATAATATTAGAGCCGATATTGGAAGTCATGATGATGATGGTATTCTTAAAATTCACCACCCTGCCCTTATTGTCGGTTAAGCGGCCATCATCCAGCACCTGCAATAGTATATTGAATACATCGGGGTGAGCCTTTTCAATCTCATCAAGCAGTACTACACTGTAGGGTTTGCGGCGCACAGCCTCCGTAAGCTGCCCGCCTTCATCATAACCCACGTAGCCCGGAGGCGCACCAATCAATCGAGAAACTGAGTGGCGCTCCTGATATTCAGACATATCTATACGTACCAGCGCAGCATCGTCATTAAATAAAAACTCGGCCAAGGCTTTGGCCAGCTCCGTTTTACCAACACCTGTAGTACCTAAAAAAATGAAGGAACCTATGGGTTTGCGCTTGTCCTGCAAACCGGCCCTGCTGCGGCGTATAGCATCGCTGATGGCCTCAATGGCCTCCTCCTGCCCTGCTACGCGTTTGTGCAGTTCCTCTTCGAGGTGCAGCAGCTTTTCGCGCTCGCTCTGTATCATTTTTGAAACCGGGATACCTGTCCAGCGGCTTACCACGCCGGCAATATCATCAGCGGTAACTTCCTCTTTCAGCATCCGGCTCTCCGACTGGTTTTCCAGCAAGGCAGCCTTCAGCTTATCCACCTCATCCTGCGCTTCGCGGATACGGCCGTATCGTATTTCGGCTACCTTACCATAGTCGCCGGCACGTTCAGCCTGTTCAGCTTCCAGTTTATAATTTTCAATGGCTTCCACCTTCAGGTTAATGCCATCCACCAAGTCCTTTTCGCTTTGCCACTTAGCCCGCAGCGAGTCGCGGTCGGCAGAGAGGTTGGCTATCTCCTCACTCAGGTCAGTTACCTTGCGGTCATTGTTCTCGCGCTTGATGGCCTCCCGCTCAATCTCCAGCTGCATGATACGACGCTCCAGTTCATCTACCGCCTCAGGCACGGAATCCATCTCTAAGCGAAGCTTGGAAGCCGCCTCATCCATCAAATCAATGGCCTTATCCGGCAAAAAGCGGTCGGCAATATAACGCTGCGACATTTCTACCGAGGCAATGATGGCCTCATCCTTGATGTGAACCTTGTGATGTGTTTCATAACGCTCCTTTAAACCGCGTAAAATAGAAATTGCATCCGCGGCATCCGGCTCATCAACAATAACGCGCTGAAAGCGACGCTCTAAGGCTTTATCCTTTTCAATATATTTCTGATACTCATTCAGCGTAGTGGCGCCGATGGCCCTCAATTCGCCGCGTGCCAGGGCAGGCTTTAAAATATTGGCTGCATCCATAGCGCCTTCGCCGCCGCCTGCGCCTACCAGCGTATGTATCTCATCAATAAACAGAATGATTTCGCCATCGCTTTTAATCACTTCATTAATCACGGCCTTCAGGCGCTCCTCAAACTCACCCTTATACTTGGCGCCGGCAACCAGCGCGCCCATATCCAGCGAGTAAACAGTTTTGGTTTTCAGGTTCTCAGGGGCATCACCTTTGATAATGCGGAAGGCAATACCTTCGGCAATGGCGGTTTTACCCACACCCGGCTCGCCTACCAGTACCGGGTTATTTTTGGTACGGCGCGATAATATCTGGATCACCCGGCGTATCTCCTCATCACGGCCTATAACCGGGTCGAGCCGGCCCGATTCGGCATATTCATTCAGGTTGCGGGCATATTTATTGAGCGAGTTATAGGTGGCCTCGGCATTCTGGCCGGTTACCTTGCTGTCGCCCCGCAACTCGGTAATGGCCTTTTTCAAATCCTTTTCCGTAACGCCGTAATCCTTTAAGTCCTTGCTTGTTTTATCGTTCACAGCCAGTATGCCCAGCAGCACATGCTCAACCGATACAAACTCATCTTTAAACTCCTTAAGATAACCCTGAGCCTTTTGCAGAGCCGTATTTACATTGGATGATAGATATACTTCACTGCCGCTTACCTTGGGATAGCCGGCAATCTGCTGGTCCAGCGTCTGGTTTAAACGGTTTATGTTAACGCTTAATTTATTTAACAGGTAGCTTACAACGTTTTCATCAACTAATAACAAGCCTTTCAGCAAGTGCGCAGTTTCAATAGCCTGCTGCTGATTACCGGTTGTAATCTCAGAAGCCTTTTGCAGGGCCTCCTGAGCCTTTATGGTAAAGTTGTTAAAATTCATATTACAATACCTTCAAAACGCCTGCCACGCCCGCAAACGTGAAATTATGGCATGGCAAAGTTTTTGCAACAGACTTTTTGTCCAATAGTGCTTGCAATACGTTGTGTAAATGCGAAGCGCCGGTGCCGGCTATCTTATTTGTACATTAACTTTAAGAAAACAACCATGAAAAGCATATTTTTGAGCTTGATTTCATTTTTTGCGTTACTTTTTTGCATCATCGCCTATTTGTTTACTGCCAGAGAAATAAGTAACTGATTGCTTTTTGTAACTGCATGAGCGGCCGGGCAACTGTTTATTATTTAAGCTGGTTTGTATATTATTTCAAGCAAACAGATTTTTATTAACTATTCTCTTCTTCTTGCTCCGCCGCCTGATAGAACTGCGCGTTGAAGTTTACCAGAAAGAGCTCATGGGTGGCACGGGTACAGGCTGTGTAGAACCAGCGTAAAAAATCGGTATTGACCATCTCGTCGGTCACATAGCCCTGGTCAACAAACACGGCAGGCCACTGCCCGCCCTGCGCTTTATGGCAGGTTACCGCATAGGCAAACTTAATCTGCAGAGCGTTATAGTATGGGTTAAGCTTTAACTCATTGAAGCGCGCCTTGCGGCTGGGCAAATGCTCGTAATCCTTCATCACTTCCAGAAAAAACCGTTTCTGCTCGGTGGGCGGCAGGGCGGGCGCATCGGAATACAGGGTATCCATCAGCACCTTGCACTCCAGTATGGGATCCTCTACATAATCAATAAACTCCAGCTGTACATCTGCAAAGCGCAAACCATACATTTCTTCCATCCGGCGCACCTTTTTAATGCGGGCAATATCGCCGTTGGCAATAAAGCCGGTGCTGTCGTCCTCCCGGTCCTGCATCCAGAAATAGTTGTTGCGCACCACCATGATCTGGTCGCCCCCGGTCAGTTCCTCTTCGCGGTATAATATGCGGCTGCGTATCTGCCGGTTGTACAGATTAGCGTTCTTGTTAGAGCGGCAGATAATCAGGGCGCTTTCATTGCCATATTTGCGGTAAGCGTAGTTCAGCCCTTCTTCCAGCCGCTCGCCGCTCATGCGGTAAACATCGGGGTAACCCTTAGTGACAATCTTAGGCAGCCCGGATTCATCCTGCCTGATAAGGTTACGGATTTGGGTTACATTATACAATATGCCCGAATCCTTTTGCTGCCGGAGCACTTCCGTTAGTTCAAATGAAAAAATATCAACTCCAAACTGTTCCTTTAACAGTGCCTCGTCAAGCGCCGGGCTGTAGTCCGAACCCACCGGGGGCAGCTGGGCGGTATCGCCCACCAGCATCAGTTTGCAGTTTTTAAAATTGTAAACATAGTCCATTAAATCCTTGAGCAGCGTTTCGTAGTTGTTACCGCTGAGTTCATCGGTGATCATGGAAGCCTCATCCACAATAAATACGGTATTTTCGGCATTGTTGGGCGCCAGCATAAAGGATTCATCAATATTCAGTGCAGATTTTTTGCGGTAAATGCGCTTATGTATAGTAAATGCCTTGCGGCCGGAATAGCCGGTTATCACCTTAGCCGCCCGCCCGGTAGGCGCCAGCAGCACCGATTTAAGATTATAGGAGCGCAGCGCCTTTACCAATGCGCTCAGCACGGTGGTTTTACCCGTACCGGCATACCCTTTCAATACAAAGCACTCGTAGCCGTTGTTGGTTAACAAAAATGTATGCAGCCTGCCAAAAAGTTCCAGTTGCTGGGCGGTGGGTTCGTGCTTAAAGGCTTTACTGATGGTTTCTGTTTGGGGCATGCTGCAAAGTTGAATAATTGCTATATATTTAAAGTAATTTTTAAACCTTACTTTTGTTCACTGGTATGAGCAATACTTTATACAATTACTATGATACCGATTTTATTTTAAGCCAGGCCGGCAGCTGTACGCTGCTGCTGCTGATAGAACCCGCCTGTTTTTCTGCCGTGGTAACCCGTTATAACCGGGTGCTGGCCTGGATCAGCAGCGCCCCTATTGATGAATTGCTGAACCCCGAGGAATTATCCAGTTTGCTCAATGCCCGCTTTAATCAGGTTATTGCCGGCGTGTGTTCGGGCAAGTTTACGCTGTGGCCGGCTGTGGGCTTCGCTCCGCAGCAAACAGCCGCCATTGCCCGGCTGCTGAACACCGAGCCGACTGAAATCGTGCTGACCGACAGGCTCGATCAGGACAATGCCGTTATTTATACGGCGCGTCCTCCGGTGGCCGGTAGCCTGAGGAAACATAACCTTACCCATGAAGCTATATTTGGTGCCAAAGGCTGGGTTAAGGCAATAATGGCCGATTCGCCATCGGCTCAAAACCTATACCTGAATGTGAACGCCGGGCATATTGATATTTTGTATTGCAGGGATGGTAAAATACTGTTTTATCACAGCTTTCCGTTTGCTGCTGCTGATGAGCTGGTTTACTTTGCCATTTTAACGGCGCAGGAATTAAAGCTTGATTTAACTGCCACTACTGCCTGCATCAGCGGCCGGGTTACCGCCGGCGACCCGTACCTTACCCGGCTTGCCGAGTTTTTTGTGGCAGCCAAATTAAACGATATACGGGTGATTGAACTGCCCGACGAAATACCCGCTCACCAGGTGTTAACCGTTAGCGCCCTCGGCCTATGCGCATCATTGGCGGAAGCTTAAGGGGGTTGCGGCTAAACCCGCCCAAAAATCTGCCGGTACGCCCCACTACCGATCTGGCTAAGGAAGCCTTGTTCAACATTTTGCAGAACCAGGCAGAACTGGAGGGCATAACAGTGCTCGATCTGTTTTGCGGCACCGGCAACCTGTCGCTGGAGTTTGCCTCACGAGGCGCAAAGCAGGTTACGGCGGTGGATCGCAGCCTGCCCTGCCTTCATTATATTAAGGATGCCGCACGGCAGCACGGCCTGAACCAGATTGAAACCTTTAAGGCCGATGCATTCAAATATTTGGCTATGGAAAGCCAAAGATACCAGGTCATATTTGCCGACCCGCCCTATGATTTAAACCGCATACCCGATCTGCCCAAAATTATTTTCGATAAAAAGCTGCTGCTTCCGGGCGGATTGCTCATTGTGGAGCATCAGTCGCTGCAGAGCCTGGGCAGTCACCACGCCTTTACGGAGCAGCGGAAATACGGGCACTCGTCGTTCTCCTTTTTCAGGATGGCTGAAGATGAGGGATAGCCGGGCGGAGGTACTTCTGCAGGTGTTCACGTTCACGGAGGCGTGAACACCCGTGAACGTTCATGAACGTTCATGAACACTGACATCATCGTGTCAGTGCCTGTTGTAACACTTAACATACTTATTATCAATAACTTATATATATCTGTCAAAATCGTCAATTTGTTGCCTGATACGGATTACAAAGCATTATGAGCAATACTTGTGCTTCCACAAATCTTCTCACTTGCCGCAATTTACTTTTATTAACCTTGGTTGATTATTCCGATATTTCATCATCGTTAATTTAAACAGCTGCGGAATAATTTTTAAGCGATATATTTTTCAGTTACGGTCATCACTTTTGACAAGCCGCCAACTTAGCATTTCACCGGCATTGTTTACCTTTACGGTCAAATGCTGATAAATCAATTTTATGATACCGGCCTGGCGCATGCTTCCTATGCCGTTATCAGGGCCGGTAAAATGCTGGTGGTTGATCCCGGCCGCAACCCCCGGCCCTATTATGACTTTGCCCGGCTGCATGAGGCCGATCTGGTTGGCGTGATTGAAACGCATCCTCATGCCGATTTTGTAAGCTCGCATCTGGAAATACACGAAACTACCGGCGCTACCCTTTATGCCAGCCGGTTAACCGGAGCCGCCTACCCGCATGAAAACTTTGACGAGGGCGATGTTATTACACTGGCCGATATTAAGCTGACGGCCATCAACACGCCCGGCCACTCGCCCGATTCTATTTGTGTATCGGTGGAGGATGAAAACGGCAGAGCCGTTGCCCTGTTTACCGGCGATACGCTTTTTGTGGGTGATGTAGGCCGCCCCGACCTGCGCGAAAGTGCAGGCCATATAACTGCCGGCCGCGAGGAACTGTCCCGGCAGTTATACCAGTCAACCCGCCGGAAAATCATGACGCTGCCCGGCGATGTGATGGTTTACCCGGCACATGGCCCCGGTTCGCTCTGCGGCAAAAACATCAGCCCGGATTTATGCAGTACAATTGCCCGCGAGCTGCGCGAAAATTATGCCCTGCAGCCGATGGACGAACAGCAGTTTGTACAGCTGCTGAATGAGAACCCCCCGTTTACGCCGCGGTATTTCAGCTACGCCGTGGAGCTGAACCGGCAGGGCGCCCCCTCTTTGAAAAGCAGTTTAGCCCGGGTGCCCAAACCTGATGCCGGTTACCCTTTACAGCAGGGCATTACCGTGATTGATACCCGGCCGAATGCAGAATTTATAAAAGGGTATATTAAAGGCGCTATCAGCCTGCAGGATGGCCCCAAGTTTGAAACCTGGCTGGGCTCCATTATTAACCCCGGTGAAGAATTTTACCTGGTTGCCGGCAACGATGAGGATTTGGATGCAGTAATTGCCAAAGCCGCCAAAATCGGCTACGAAAATAATATCAGGGCCGCGCTGCTCAATCCGGCCGGTGGCACAGAGATTCCGGCAGGCGAACTTGATTTGAAAAAGTTTGAAGCCCATACCCATGACTATACCATTATTGATGTGCGCAACCAGACCGAAGTAAGCGAAGGCAAACATTTTGCCCGGGCAATTTGCATCCCGCTGCCCGAACTGCGCGAGCGCCTTCACGAAATTCCGCTGGATAAGCCGGTGGTCATCCACTGCGCGGCCGGTTACCGGTCGGCAGCGGCGCACAGCATAGTAGATGCCTTCGTGAACGGGCAGGTGCCGGTTTATGATTTAAGCGATGCCATTGCACAATATCCGGCCACAAACGCTGCCCAGCTGTAATCAGTAATGAGCGACCTGCAGCTGATCCTTACAGCCGATGGCTCCAAAACCATCTACAATCCGCAGGTGGGCGAAAACTACCATTCCCGGCATGGAGCCCTGCAGGAAAGTCAGCATGTGTTTTTAAACTCCGGCCTGCGTTATCTTCTGGCGGGCAACCAGTTGCAGGAGGTCAGCCTGCTCGAAGTAGGCTTTGGCACCGGCCTGAATTTTTTGCTGAGCGCAGATTTTTGCACCGGTAAAAATATAGCGCTGCATTATACCGGCATTGAAGCCTACCCGCTTACCCAGGGTATCATCAGTGCAACCGGTTACCAGCAATACGTTTCGGCCCCGGTTTGGGAAAGTTTTTTAACACATTACCAGTCATCCCTGGTGCAGGCAGTGCAAATTAACCCGGTCACCAGCCTGTACACCGCACATACGCCCCTGCTTGCTTTTGATACCCAACAGCAGTTCGACCTTATTTATTTTGATGCCTTTGCCGCCGCGCATCAGCCCGAAATGTGGAGTGCGGAAGCCATTGCCCATACGCTGAAGTTTCTGAAACCCGGCGGCGTGTTTGTTACCTATGCCATTACCGGCAATTTGAAAAGGCTGGTCAAATCATTAGGCTTAACGGTTGAAAAGGCACCCGGCGCACCCGGCAAACGCGAGATGCTGCGGGCGGTTAAGGGATTTTAGAAGATAAGAAGCAAGAGATAAGAAACAAGAGACAGGAAATAAGAGAATTATGCCTGGCTTTTGCGCAATATACTTGTTAAGCGAAGGTGATTTTTTCCAGATTTGATATGTTTTTTTTCCTCCGGCTTATTAAGCCGCCTTGTTATCTCTTTAATACCGCCCTTCAACTATCTTTAACAATTGTTACTTTTGCTGAAAAAAATGATGCCCATTACCGCCCCTGTAACGGCTGCTGCGCCATCGGCTGCCTTTGAACGCCTGCTTACCATTATGAACGACCTGCGGGAGAACTGCCCCTGGGATATGAAGCAAACGCTGGAGAGCCTGCGGCACTTAACCATTGAGGAAACTTATGAGCTGTCGGATGCTATACTGAGCGCCGATATGCAGGAGATCAGGAAGGAGCTGGGCGATATCATGCTGCACCTGGTGTTTTATGCCCGTATCGCCTCTGAAACCCATAGCTTTACCATTACGGATGTGCTGAATGGCATTTGCGATAAGCTCATCAATCGCCACCCCCACATTTATGCGGATATTGAAGTGCAGAACGAGGATGATGTAAAGCGCAACTGGGAAAAGATAAAATTAAAGGAAGGAAATAAATCGGTACTGGGCGGAGTGCCGGCCTCCCTGCCGGCGCTGGTTAAGGCTGCCCGGATACAGGAAAAAGCGCGCGGCATAGGCTTCGACTGGGACCATAAGGAGCAGGTTTGGGAGAAGGTAGAAGAAGAAATGCAGGAATTTAAATCGGAGCTTGACGCCATGGGTACAGATGGCGCGGCAGCAGAAAAGGCAGAGGAAGAATTTGGGGATTTGCTGTTTTCACTGATCAATTATGCCCGCTTTGTAAATATCAACCCTGAAAATGCGCTCGAAAAAACCAACCGGAAATTCATTAAGCGTTTCCAGTACCTGGAGAGCAAAGCTGCCGCAGCAGGCAAGCAGTTACAGGATATGACACTGGCCGAAATGGATATTTACTGGAATGAAGCCAAAAAACAATGATTTTATTAGTTTTGCGTTAACACATAAATTATCTTAAATTTTATATAATACTACCCGCGTATGAAAAACTTTGCACTTTTACTCCTGGCAGGTTTCGGCTTAGTGGGCGCCGGCTGCGTGCATAATAATACCTCATCAAATATAGTTCCGGCGGCGCCGTCGGGCACCTTCACCGGCCAGTATATTCAGGTGCGCTTAAACAGCGCCAAGAGCACTTATGATACGCTGCGCGCTAACATACAGCTAACCTTTAACAGCTCGAACTATGGCTACCAGGTTACGGGCGATACCACCGTACATGCCGGCAGCAACGGCACTTATGCTTATGACGGAACCTACATTGTGCTTAACGATAAAACTTACCCTAAAACAGGGGTGCCGGCCAAACCGCACCTGGCAGGTACGTATGCTTACATCTATGACGGCACTACATTCCAGATGGCGCGGAATTCCTTTTCAGATACATTGCGGGTTTTATATAACTTAACCAGGGCTAAATAATAATTGCGGGGCTTGATCTGCCGCCGGTATATCAGTGAGCGGGCTTGATAGTTAAACTCTCAAACGCTCACTATTTAAACCTGATGGCTTTTACCGGCGATATACGTGCCACCAGCATGGAAGGCACCAGCAGTACCAGCAAGCAGATAATCAGCGTACCTGCATTGAGTAGCGCCACATCCGGCCAGTTAAGCTCAATAGGCACAAAGGTCATGTAATACGAAGCCTGGTCGAGCTTTAAAAAATGGGTATATTCCTGCACCAGCCCGATACCCAGGCCAAATACATTGCCAAAAAGCAGACCCAGCCCGATCAGATAGGTAGCATTATACAAGAATATTTTTTGAATGCCCCAATTATCGGCTCCCATAGCCTTGAGCATTCCAATCATGCCGGTGCGCTCCAGGATCATGATGAGCAGGGCCGATATCATGTTGATTACCGCTACCAGCAGCATTAAAATCAGCATGACTTTAGTATTAACATCCAGCAGTTTCAGCCATTCAAAAATAGTAGGATAGTTTTCGTCCACCGTGTAGGAACGCAATTGGGCAGGCATTACATCGCCTAAGCTGCTGTTGGCTAAGTCCAGCTGGTCAAAATCCTTTACCTGCACTTCATAGCCGCCTGCCTCGGCAGCCTTCCAGTGATTCAGGCGCTGAATGATGGACAAGTTACCGATTACAAAGGTTTTATCCACTTCATCCACCCCAACGTTGTATATGCCGCAGATATGAAACTTGCGCTTGCGCAGCGGCTCCTGCACAAAATACATCAAAAAGTCATCACCAGGTTTCAGCTTCAGCCTTGCGGCGGTGTAGCTGGATATCATAATCTGCCGTTGCGCCTGAACCGAATCGGCAAAATTTAAAACCGAGCCCTGCACCAGTGTTTTTTTGAAGAACGACCAGTTGTAGGTTTTATCAACCCCCTTCAACACCACACCCTCAATTTCGCCATTGGCCTTCATAATACCAGGTTTAGTGGCATAGGGCATTACATGGCTGATCAGCGGCTGTGCCAGTACCTTCTTCACAAAGGTGCTGTCTGTTAAAAAGGGTGAATTTTCGTATGAACTGTTCAGGTCAAACTTTACTATCTGGATATCGCCGGCAAACCCCCGCACCTTTTCTCTTATTTCCTGCTTAAAGCCCTTAACAATGGCTACTGATAAAATCATTACGCCCAGGCCCAGCATAATGCCCACAATGGCAATGCGGACGATCAGTTTGGAAAATGTACGCTTCGATTTAAATGTGATGCGCCCGGCGATATAAGAGGAAAAGCTCAATGCCAATCTGTTTTTTTGTACTTTAGCAAATATGCAGATTTATGAGGTAATTTCATGTTCTGTACAACCCTGCTTTACTATTTTCTGCCTGCTATGAGGAAACTGTTCTTATTACTGATTGCGTTTGCATCTGTTGTCACGGCGAGCGCTGTCCATCGGCCTTTGATCAGCCACCATGCCCGCAGGGCGGCTATAGGGCCTGCACCGTTGGCTAACATGGTAGAGGGCGCTAACCGCACGGAGCTCTATCTGCCCTACATTAAGGGCAGGAATGTGGCTATGGTGGTTAACCAAACTTCGGTTATCGGCAAAAATTTGGTACCGCTGCCCGACAGCCTGCTGAAGCTGGGCGTGAAGATTAAAAAAATATTCGGCCCGGAACATGGCTTTCGCGGAGATGCCAGCAATGGGGCCGGTGTAGACAACAGCACAGATGCCCAAACCGGCCTGCCGGTTATTTCTCTGTACGGCAGCAAGCATTATAAGCCAACGCCCGAAGATTTGCAGGGCATCAATCTCGTTGTTTTCGACATACAGGATGTGGGCGCCCGGTTTTATACCTATCTTTCTACCCTTACTTATGTGATGGAGGCCTGCGCCGAAAACAACATTGAACTAATGATTTTAGACCGCCCCAACCCCAACGGATTTTATGTGGACGGGCCCGTGCTTGATACCGTATGGCGCTCCTTCGTGGGGATGCACCCGGTACCCATTGTACACGGCATGACCATAGCCGAATACGCCCGGATGGTTAACGGCCAGGGCTGGCTCAAAAATAACATTCAGTGCAAACTAAAAATTATAAAAGTTGCCAATTACACTCACCAATGTGCTTACACGCTGCCGGTTAACCCTTCGCCCAATTTAAACACGCAGCAATCTATCCTGCTCTATCCCGGCTTGTGCTTGTTCGAGGGTACAACGCTCAGTGTGGGGCGCGGTACACTGTTCCCCTTTCAGGTGGCAGGGCATCCGGCTTTAAAGGGGCAGTACCCGTTCACCTTTACACCGGTCAGTATTGCCGGCAAGAGCGAAAACCCGCCGCTGAAAGGGCAGCTTTGCTACGGGCTGAGTTTGCAGAACTATGATACCCGCCAGATCATCAGTTCCGGTAAATTAAACATCGGCTGGCTGCTGGAGTTGTACCGGGCTTTTCCGGATAAGCAGCACTTTTTTAATGCCTACTTTACCAAGCTGGCAGGCAATACGCTGCTGCAAAAGCAGATGGAGGCCGGCAAACCGGAAGCCGAAATCAGGAAAAGCTGGGAACCGGCGTTATCCGGTTATAAAGCGATGAGGAAAAAATATCTGCTGTATCCATAACGTACCCTATGCTCGCTGCACAACGCATTGTTTAATGGTGTAATACCGTACAAACAATAATTTCTATTTTTGCTTATTATTCAGGTTTAATACAACCTGATTTATCTACTTCTGCCGGTTATGAGAGTTATTTTTATGGGTACGCCTGCCTTTGCGGTAGCCTCTCTGGAGGCCCTGCTTGATTCGGGCGCTGATGTTGTAGCCGTAGTTACCGCACCTGATAAACCTGCAGGCCGCGGGCAAAAGGTGAGTGAACCGGCTGTTAAACAATTTGCCGCTGCCAGAAACATACCGGTACTGCAGCCGGAGAAACTGAAGAATGAGGAATTCTTAACGCAGCTCAGATCTTACCGGGCCGATTTGCAGGTTGTTGTGGCCTTTCGGATGCTGCCCGAGGTGGTTTGGCGGATGCCGGCTAAGGGTACCATCAATCTGCATGCCTCGCTGCTGCCGCAATACCGGGGTGCGGCGCCCATTAACTGGGCCATTATTAACGGTGAAACTGAAAGCGGCGTAACCACCTTTTTCCTAAAGGCAGAAATTGACACAGGCGATATCCTGTTTGTTGAAAAAGTTTCCATTGCCGAAGATACAACCGCAGGTGAATACCATGACAGGCTGATGGCCAAAGGCGCCGGCCTGCTGGTAAAAACGGTAAAGGCCATTGAAAGCGGCCGTTATACCGAGCAGCCGCAAGAGCAGCCGGCCGATGGTACAGCGCTGAAACATGCCCCTAAAATTTATAAGGACGACTGCCGTATTGATTGGAGCAAGCCGGTAAATGAAGTTTATAACTTTATACGCGGCCTTAGCCCCTACCCGGCAGCGTTTACCGAACTGAATGGTAAAATGTTAAAAGTATATTATGCAGAAAAAGAACCGGATGAGCCTGAGGTGCAGCCAGGCCAGCACATAACCGACCATAAAACCTATCTTAGATTTGCCTGCCCGGGTGGGTACATCAGCCTGACAGATGTTCAGCTGGAGGGCAAAAGGCGGATGGGCATTGAGGAATTTTTACGCGGTATTAAACCCTGATTCATGCATTGGCCACACCTTGCGTTTATCAGAGTTTCCTGGTTAACGCATTTTTTCTGTTGAAATGGTGTTGCTTAATATGAACATTCCGGTATCAACTTACAGTCATAATCTGTAAATGCCTGTTTAATCAGGTAAATCACCGCTACTTTTGTATCATATATTATAAGCGTATGGCAGCTATAAACTCAAGGATTGAGCAGTTGAAAGATGAAATAGAACCATTGCGTCAGCAACTGGTTCATCACGAATTATACAGGCACATTCATACCCTGGCCGATCTTAATACTTTTATCGAGCACCATGTGTTTGCCGTTTGGGATTTTATGTCGCTGCTGAAATCATTGCAGCAGCATTTAACCTGCACCACCCCTCCCTGGATGCCGGTAGGCAGCGCCAATACCCGCTATTTAATTAATGAGATAGTAACCGGTGAGGAAAGCGATGTGGACGAAAACAATGTGCGCACCAGCCATTTTGAGCTTTACCTGCGGGCCATGCAGCAGGCAGGCGCACAGGCCGGCTACATAAACGCCCTGTTTACCGAACTGCAAAGCGGCAAACCGGTTAACGAGGCGCTGGCTGCCGCCAGCATACCGGTTGCCGCCCGTAATTTCGTGCAGCATACTTTTGAGGTAATTGCACTAAACCAGCCTTACATTGCTGCTGCGGTGTTCACTTTCGGACGTGAAGATCTGATACCGGATATGTTTATCAGTATTGTAAAGGAACTGAGCGGGCAGCTGCCGGGCAAGGTGGATATACTGCTGTATTACCTGGAGCGCCACATTGAAGTGGACGGCGACCATCATTCGCAGTTAGCCTACCAGATGACGGCTGAGTTATGCGGCGAAGATGATGTTAAGTGGCAGGAGGCAACGCGGGCGGTTAAAGCGGCCTTACAGTCGCGCATTGACTTGTGGAACGGTATTCTGCAAACCATTGAAACGCCTGCCGCTCTGGCAGAGGGCCTGCTATAGCTTGTTCAGCTCTTCCATCAGGAGTTTGCTGGTTTTATTGAAGTACCGTTTCATGCCTGAGCCGATAACCCACTGGATACCCCGGGTAGCGTTGGTTAAAAATACTTCCTCGGCCTGGTTAAGTATTTCCGGGTTCATCTGTGCTTCGGTTACTGCAATATTATTTTGCAGCGCCAGTTTAATAACAACCTGCCGCATAATACCGGCAATACAGCCCTCGCTTAAGGCCGGGGTATACAGGTGCCCTTTATACAGCACAAACACGTTGGAGCTTAACGCCTCGCATAAAAATCCATTCTGGTTCAGGATAAATACATCATCAGCCCTGACCTGGCTTTTGTGCAAGCCGGCCATCACATAAATCAAGGAGTTGCAGGTTTTAATGTTCGACAGGTAATTGAGCGGCTTAACCAGTTCCGTGTAAGTATCCATAATCAGCCCGCGGCCATTCAGCAGATAAGCGCCGTTGCTATCGGCCTGCAACTCCATGCACCAGCCGGCCTTGTTAAAATCGGGCGTGTACAGTCCGCCGGCATCCCGGTAAACGGTCAGCCTGATGCGGCCTGATTTAGCCTTATTCATAATAGCCAGCTCCTCAGCCTTTTCTTTTAAAAACCAGGCATCAAACAGCGAAAAATTTTCAATTTTAAGGGCCTTCATGCCCTGCTGCAGGCGGTCGGCATGCAGGTCGGCAAATTTAAGCTGCCCATTCATCAGGCGCATACTCTCAAATAAACCGTCGCCGTACCTGAAAGCGCGGTTGCTGATATCTAACAGGGGAGTATCAATCGGCAGTAAATCACCATTGAAATTAATAAATACAGGCATCATG
>CAXTAP010000077.1:0-15699 GCA_964241965.1 uncultured Mucilaginibacter sp. | reverse complement strand
GGAAAAAAAGTGAACCCGGCTTCCCGTGGAAACTTATTACGGCCGGCTTACTGCTGGTTTTATTATCCCCGTTTTATTACGGCTATATCGTAAAAACATTTTCCTCAACCTGGCAGTGGATAGAGGATATCGGCGAAAACCCCAACTACAGAAATTACAAGAGCTTTGGTATCCGCATTCCTGCAAAATATTCGGTGCATGGCATCGACGTTTCCTATGCGCAGGGTAAAATCGACTGGCATAAAGTGAAGGCCATGCAGGAAGACAGCGTGCATATTACCTTTGCCTTTATCAAGGCTACCGAAGGTATTATTAAGGTTGACCCCTACTTTAAGCGTAACTGGCGCGAGGCTCCGAAGGTGGGCATTGCCTGCGGCGCTTACCATTTTTTCAGGCCTAAGGTGAACGGTAAATGGCAGGCCATCTTTTTTTTGCAGAACGTGGACTTTGAACCCGGCGACCTGCCTATGGTGGTTGACGTGGAAAAGCTGGACGGCACTACGCCCGAAAACATGCGCAGGCAGCTGAAGGACTTTTTAATTTATGTAGAGCAGAGAACCAAAGCACGGCCAATGATATATTCGGGTCTGAGCTTTTACCAGGATTACCTGAAAGGTTATTTTGATAATTACAGCTGGTGGATAGCTCACTACTATCAGCCTGAACTGAAGGCAGGCAGGGCAGCTAACTGGCGGTTCTGGCAGCACTCAGATAAAGCCAGGGTAACCGGCATTAATCATAAAGTGGATTTCAATGTATTCAGAGGAGATAGCGCCGCCTTCCGGCAAATGCTTATTCCCTGAAAGCGGATGACCTGAATTACATATATTTATAAAGGCAAAGTAAACCAAAAGGTACTGCCCTGACCAGGGATGCTTTCCGCGCCGATTACACCGTTGTGCTTCCTGATGATTTCGGCGCTGATGTACAGGCCCAAGCCCAGGCCCGAGTATTGTATGCCGCTGGTATCAACCCTGTAATAACGCTCAAACAGATAAGGCAGCTTTTCGGGCGATATGCCCTGCCCCTTATCCATTACCGATACTTTGGCCGCACCGGTTGATTTTTCAATGCAGATTATTATCTCTTGGGTAGTAGCTGCATATTTAACTGCATTGTTAACAAAATTAATAATTACCTGGTCAATCTTATCTGCATCGGCATACACCTCCAGGGTAAGATCGCCTTTGACGGTTATTGGTATGGTATTTTCATTTCGTACTTCGTTACAGCAGTCATTAACCAACTCAGCCAGCACAAACTGTTTCTTATTTAAATCCAGCTGGCCCTCATTAATTTTGGTAGCGTTCAATAAATCGTTGATCAGCACGCTAACCTTATTAAGGCTTTTGTTTGATTGCTCAATCAGCTTTGGCAGCATTGCAGGAGACGGGTTATCCTTCATCCGGTTCAGTAATTGCAGCGATGCTTTGAGGCTGGTTATCGGGGTACGCAATTCGTGGCTTGCCACGCTGATAAATTCATCCTTTTGCTGTATGGATTTGCGCCTGTGCGTAACGTCCATAAAGGTGCCAACGCCGGCCACAATCTGCCCCTTGTCATCCCGTATCGGGGCAGCGTTAATGGAAATATAAAAACGTTCGCCGCCGGGCGGGTGTATCCCTATTTCATAATCGTAAACCGGCTGTCCGGTGGTCATGGTAATCGTCATGGGATGCTCATCCTCAGGCAGCGGCGAACCATCAAGCCGCAGGTTCTGCCATTTAGGGTCATGATAGGTGCGTTCCAGTATCTCATCTTTCCGCAAGCCCAAAATCTTCTGCGCCATGGGGTTTGCATAAATCAGCCTGCCCTCTGCATTGATGATGCCTACCCCCTCAGCCATAGTTTCCAATATACGGGTCAGCTGCTCCTGGTTGCTGCGCAGTTCCGTTTCAACAATACCCTTTTGTATAATGGCAGTTTCCAGGGTTTTAGTCCGCTCTCTTACCGTGCGCTCCAAGTTGGCATTCAGATGCTGTGTGGTTAGTTGGGCCTTCTCCAGCTGCATATTCTGCTGCTGCAGCAGTCTTTGAGTCTTTTTCTGTTCACTGAGGTCTGTTACAATAATACTCATGGACAGCCCCTCGTCCAGGTCGAGCGTTTTAAAGGAAAGCAGTACCGGCGTTTCCGTACTGCTGATGGTGAGCAGCATAAGTTCGCCCTTAATGTTTTTTGTCCATGCGGCTGTAATCAGGCTACCGCATTCGGCCCGACAATTATCCGGAATGAAGTTCTGAAAATTGCGTCCGGTTACCTTTTCGAGCGGCAGGCCGATTAACGATGCAAACTGAGAATTGCAATACAATATTTGCCCATTCTGGTTGAGCGTTACGGCCCCCTCGTTCATCTGCTCAATAAAGATGCGATAGGTCTGGTCGGCGCTTTTGAGCGTATAAAGCTGGTGGCCATCATTATCTTTCACCACCAAAGCATCAATCTCCCCCGAACGTATGGCCTCAATGGTATCGGTCGCTTCTTCGAGCCGCAGCGTCTTTTCTGCTAAGTCTGCCCGTACGGCTTTTAACTCGGCTAAAAGTTCCTGGTATGTTTTTGAATCTTCCAACTTTGTTCAAAAAATTATAACAGATTAAGGCCCCGCAGCACACGCTCCCTGTCAGACATATCACCTACCAGCTTTCGCACGGGTAACGGCCGGCTTTTTATTAATACCGGTACTGCCGTTACATCAGCAAGCTGCACCAGTTCCGGCTGCTGATGCACGTCAATGATTTCAAGCTCATAGCGCCCCTTCAAATATTTTTCAAGGATGACCTGCAGATTATTAATGGCCCGCACTGATGCGGGCGAGGCTCCGGTGACATACAACCTTAATTGGTAAACCGAATCATCTGGTGTGTCCCAGTCGGCTGGCGTACCGTCGTCCTTGTTAATCATGTAAGTATATAATCGTATCGGCTCATAATTTCGGACGTATGTCTAAACCTATCAAAACCTTTTCCTTATTTGACAGATCTCCTATAATTTTCCGGATAGGTTCCGGTACTTTTTTAACCAGCGTAGGGATGGCCAGTATCTGGTCGCCCTCCGCCAAATGCGGGTGTGTCAGCAAATCAATTACCTCAATGGTGTACTCGCCAAGCATGTGCTCCTCGCAATACTTTTTAAGATTATTCAAAGCCGTAACAGACTTTTGCGTCTTCCCTGCTACATAAAGCCGCAGCTCGTATTTTTGTTCCACTATTTTTTATTTTTCTTGGCCGGAGCCTTGTTTTCTGCAGAAGATGAATTACCGCGCCTGATGTCGGTAACCTTCTGGCGGGTTTGTTCCATTACTTCCTTCTTGATTTCCTCTTCTACGTAAACCTTATTCAGTTCCTCCTCTGTGGACTCATACTCTGTTCTCAGGCTGTCAATTTTTGCTTCCAGCACCTTGCGCTTACGCAGCAGCTCACGGTCCTTACGGCCCATGGCATGTGTATGCAGTATCTGCCCGGTTTCCTCCAATAATATCTGCGCTTTGCGGGCTGAGCCGGTCAGTATGCCATCAGGGCCCAGGTACACGTCAACCAAATTGAGGCCCTTATCTGTAATCACAAATTCGCGCACCTGATTAGAGTGCTTCATACCGCGCGATTTCATGATGTACATGCCCCGGTTACGCTCGCCGTTCAGTTCGATATCCTTTATCTGCAGCCAGGCATCCACCAGTGATGATACGCCCTCGTCGGTTTGTTCATTCACAATGGTATTGAGCGTCAGCGCCGTAAACATTACCGTAATCTGCTCAACCTGCAAAAAGTCAATCAGCCTTACCAGCATTGCCTTAACGTCGCTTACGGTGCCCACAGTAATTAAATTGGTAATAGGGTCAAGCACCACTACGTCTGGCTTAAACTTTTTGATGGCTTTATGTATGGCAACCAGGTGCATCTCCAGCCCGTACAGGGTTGGGCGCGATGCATAAAACTGCAGCAGGTCCTGGTCTGCGTGTGCCTGCAAATCTATGCCGATAGATTTCATGTTGCGCATAATCTGCTGCGGCGACTCCTCAAAGGCAAAAAACAGGCAGCGTTTGCCCAGGTTGCAGGCGCCGTTTGCAAAGCTGGCCGCCACACTGGTTTTACCCGTTCCGGCTGTGCCCGATATCAGGATACTGCTCCCCTTGTAAAAGCCCCCGCCGCTCAGCATAAGGTCAAGCGCCTCAATGCCGGACGTAATTCTTTCGGAGGATACCGGTTTATCTAATTGCAGTGACGTTACAGGCAACACGGATATACCCTCTTCATCAATCAGGAAAGGATACTCATTGGTACCGTGCACCGAGCCGCGGTACTTCACTATCCTTAACCTGCGGGTTGATATCTGATTAATGATGCGGTGATCGAGCAGGATAACACAGTCGGATACATATTCCTCCAGTCCCTGCCGGGTAAGCGAGCTTTCGCCGCGCTCGCCGGTAATAATGGCGGTAACTCCCTTATCCTTAAGCCATTGAAAAAGCCTGCGCAGCTCCGCCCTTAAAATGGCTTCGTTGCTTAAACCCGAAAACAGGTTTTCGATGGTATCGAGCACTACGCGCCTGGCGCCAATACTGTCAATGGCATAACCCAGCCTTATAAACAACCCTTCCAGGTCATACTCACCCGTTTCCTCAATTTCACTGCGATCAACATGTATATAATCTATTTTGATCTTCTTTTCTTGTTGCAACTGGTTTAAATCAAAACCCAGCGAGGCTACATTGGTAGCCAGCTCATCTGCCTTTTCTTCAAAGGCAATAAATACTCCCGGCTCGTTGAACTGCTGAGCGCCGCGCACAATAAATTCTAACGAGAACAGGGTTTTGCCGCAGCCTGCACTGCCGCATATCAGGGTGGGTCTGCCGGTTGGCAGGCCGCCCAGGGTTACCTCATCGAGGCCGTTAATACCGGTTAGCGTTTTAGGCAGGGTTTGGAACTCCTGTTTTGAAGCTGTAATGTTGATTGTCTCAGGGGGCATATTAAGTACTTAGAAAAATTGTCACTAAGATATAATTTTTGTTTTAATTGAATGATAAAACCATCGGTTAGTTCAACGCGGGTAAAGATTGCTATCGTCACTGAAAATAAAATTTGTTCAATCAAAACTTTTTGCAAACTTTACAACACTAATTTTTAAACCGGTTAAACCCCGAAGAAAACGTATTGAAAAAATCAGTTGCTATAGCTTTATTGCTGATACACCTGTTTAATGCAGGCGGCTACATGCTGATGTATCAGTGCCTGATTCACCGGTCGGATACTTTTGCGGAAAGCCAGATCAGCAAGGGGCTGTACAATGTTAAGGAACTGGTTGAAATCAAAATTCCGGTAAATATGCCCGGCATCCAGAACTGGCAGGAGTTTGAGCCGGTGAGCGGCCAGGTGCAGCTTAACGGCGCCAGCTACAATTATGTAAAGCTCAGGGTAACCACCGATACGCTTTTTGTAATGTGCATACCCAATTATAAAACCACCCGCCTGATCAAGGACAATATCATTTATGCCAGGCAGGTGAGCGATGTGCCCCTGAACAAAAAGGGCAGCACCAGTAATATGAAGCAGCTTAGCATTGATAAATATAATCACCTGGTTTATGAATATTATATTGAGCCGCCTGCCGTTCTGCTAAAATCAGTTAACCGGCATTTTGCGGTTTCATTGCCCCCGGCTTTGCCTGCCCAGGTTGATCAGCCGCCTAAAATAATTTGCTGACCCTTGTTAATGTGTGTTGATAATGAAAATTTAACCGTAAAGTATCCGGGCATAAATTAGCTTGGATTGTGCAGCGCTAAAAGCAGCCTGTCATAATTAATCTGTTTTCAACCACACGTTCCCGTTTCACATTTATTAGTTTATTCCAGGCTTTATAACAGCCTGGCTTAGCACCGCATACAGCGTAATAAGCCCGGCTGTTAATGAACCGTATATTAAATACTGATAATGCTATCTCCGACTATTGAACAAAAATTATTCTTTATCTTAAGGCTTGCCGTTGCCATGTGCTTCATTGGCCATGGTACATTCGGAATTATTACCAAACCTGTATGGTGTAACTACTTCGCTGTATTTGGCATAGGCAGCAAGCTGGCTTACCAGCTGATGCCCATAGTTGGATCTGCTGATATTTTAATGGGCATCATTATGCTGGTATATCCGGTGCGGGCAGTTGCGGCCTGGCTGGTAATATGGGGCATGGTTACAGCAATGCTGCGCCCGCTCTCCGGCGAGCCGTTTGCCGAGTTTATTGAACGCGCCGGTAATTTCGGAGCGCCGCTGGCGCTGTTATTATTATGCGGCGGCAGCAGCACCTTTAAAGGGTGGTTTACCTTGATTAAACCTGATTTTGTTTTGAGCGATAAGGTAAAGGCAAGGCTCACCTTGAGCCTTAAAGCAGCTGCATTCCTGCTGCTGGCAGGGCACGGCTGGCTTAACCTCATGGGCAAAAACAGCCTGGTGCAGCAGTATTCAACATTGGGTATTGAAGGCGCAGTCAGATTTGCTTTTGTTATCGGCCTCCTGGAAATTGCGGTGGCTGTCAGCGTTTGGGTGCCGGCACTTAAGCATATGCTGCTTGCCCTGTTTATCTGGAAAATGCTGAGTGAGTTATTTTACCCGCATTATGAAATTGTTGAGTTTGTGGAGCGTGGCGGCAGTTACGGCGTAATACTGGCTTTATGGCTGGTTCAGCAGGCGAAATCTTCGCGGCTTTCGTATAACGGCAATCAGCAAGTTTCTTACCATTAAATTTGATTTATTGTGCATTACATTCCTAAGTATATCAGATTATACCAAATCATGGCCTTTCTGGTACTCGGCGTAGTATTAGTGTCCTGCCACAGCAAACAAAAGCACCGCGACGCACTGGATGCAGAAATCCTGAACCAGAACGAGGATAAGTTAACGCAGGTAATTATTTATGATGTATTTACGCCGCCTGTAGCAAGCCGTATTTACGGCTATACTTCGCTGGCTGCATACGAGGCTATGCGCTTTGCCGACCCTAAATACAATTCATTCATCGCACAAATCAGGGGATTTGGCAAACCGCCGGAACCTGTTAAGGGTAAAAGCTATAACTTTACGCTGGCAGCTACCAAAGCCTTGTTTACCGTTGCCCATAAAATCACTTTTTCGGTAGATACCCTGAAAAAGTATGAGGAAGGCGTTTATAACAAATTCAAGGATGAGCTGGACGACTCCACTTATGCCCGTTCCGTTGCCTTTGGCGAGCAGATAGGCAAGCTTATCCTGAAGCGCGCCAGCGTTGACAATTATCCGCAAACCAGAGGCAAGCCGAAATATCTGGGTAATAACGGCCACGCGGAATGGCGCCCTACTCCTCCCGACTATTTTGACGGCGTGGAGTATTGCTGGGGAACAATGGAACCCTTTGTCATCAAATCCTCCAGTCAGTTTATGCTTCCGCATCCGCCGGTTTACAGCGAGGATAAAAGCAGTGTGTATTATAAACAGGCTCTGGAGGTTTATCAGCAAAATAAAAGCCTTACTGACGAGCAGAAAACCATTGCGCGGTTTTGGGATGACAACCCCTTTGCCATACAGCACAACGGGCATGTTACCTTTGCCGACAAGAAGATTACGCCCGGCGGCCACTGGATGGGTATTACGGCTATTGCCTGCAGGCAAACCCATGCCAATGCTGTAAAAACGGCTCAGGCCTATGCACTTACGGCCGTTGCACTGTTCGATAGCTTTATCTGCAGCTGGCAGGCTAAGTACCAATACAGTTACATCAGGCCGGTGAGCGAAATTAATGAGATGATCGACCATGACTGGCTGCCCTTATTGCAAACGCCTCCGTTTCCGGAATACCCGGCCGGGCATGCCGACATCAGCGGCGCATCGGCCACTGTACTGACCCACTTGTTCGGCGATAACTTTTCCTTTCAGGATACCAGCGAGATACGGTATATCGGGTTAAAGCGGCATTTCCCATCGTTCATCAAAGCCGCCAATGAAACCGCGCTGAGCAGGTTTTATGGAGGGATACACAACAAAAACAGCTGCCTGATCGGCTCAGCTCAGGGTAAGGAAATAGGCGCTTATATTATTAGTAAACTTAAACTGTATAATTCATTTAAACAACCTTAAAGATCAATGTGTAAATTTATATCTTTTAGTAAGCCAAGGTGGCTGTTGCTGCTGGCTTTCGCACTAATTTTTGCCGGCAAGGCATCCGCCCAGACAGATGCAGATGCCATCATGATCCCGA
Source organism: uncultured Mucilaginibacter sp. (assembly GCA_964241965.1). Taxonomy (GTDB): domain Bacteria; phylum Bacteroidota; class Bacteroidia; order Sphingobacteriales; family Sphingobacteriaceae; genus Mucilaginibacter. The sequence goes on along the minus strand of CAXTAP010000077.1, from coordinate 7,482 downwards.
AAAACTACTTCTGCGGAGGTGCGATGTATAACCACAGCAGCTGGACGAAGTATTGGGAGGGCACCTTTAAACGAGACAACCTGAACATCGGCAGGCTGAGTACCAATATGTACAGCTTAATGGGTAACTATGGCATCAGCAATAAATTGAATGTACTGCTGAGTGTACCCTATGTAACCACCCATGCTACCGGCGGCACGCTATCGGGCATGCACGGCTTTCAGGATCTGGCTGGTACCCTGAAATGGATGCCGGTTGAGGCAGAGTTGGGCAAAGGTACATTATCGCTGTACGGCATTGGTACCGTCAGTGTGCCGCTCAGCAATTATGTGTCTGATTTTCAGCCGATGTCTATTGGTATGCACTCTACAAATCTGGCGGCCCGCCTGATGGCCGACTACCAGCTCAGCAATTTTTTTGTTACGGCATCGGGCCAGTATATCAACCGCAGCAATATTACTATTGACCGCAACTCTTACTACACTACCGAACTGATTTACAGTAATAAGGTGGCCGTACCCAATGTTACCGTTTTCAACTTTCGTGCAGGTTACCGCAGCGATAAAATAATTGCTGAAGCGGTTGTTGAGCGAAGCACTTCGCTCAGCGGCTTTGACATCCGCAAAAATGACATGCCTTTCCCTGGCAATAAAATGAACTTTACTTCGGCAGGGGTTAACGCTAAATATTCACTCCAATCGGGGCTGGAGTTTACTGCCGGCGCAGATTATGTGGTGGCTGGCCGCAATGTTGGCCAAAGTACAACCCTGCATGGCGGTATCTATTATTTATTTGATTTAAGCAGCAGTAAAAAAGCTGAAGTACACAATAATTAATTTTAGGAAAAGATGAAAATTAATTTTTACTCAATTATACCAGCGTTACTGCTGGTTAGCGCATTAAACTGGTCGTGCAAAAAGACCATTGAAGATCATACCTCGTCCTATTCGGCCCTAGCTCCTTCCAACCTGGATTTAAATGCTGATACCTGGAAACCGGTATTGATTACCGGTTTCAGCGATCTTACAGTAGCTGCGCCTGATGCCGTTACATCAGCCGCTTACCTGGCCGATATTAATGAAATTAAAGGCTACCAGCACAGCCTCAGCAACGATCAGAAGGCTAATATTGATTATTGGAGTGCAGGCGCCGTTTTGCGCTGGAATGAGATTATGCGCGAATTGGTGGCTAAACATAATCTGCCGCCATACCAAAACCCGGATGGTACTTATCCTATACCCAATTCAGCCAACCCGTTTTCATACCCGGAATTCCCGTTTTCCAATCCCCCTTATGCAGCACGTTCCTATGCTTATCTGAGCGCGGCCCAGTATGATGCCCTGATAGCCGCCTGGCATTTTAAAAAGCAATTTAACCGTGCAGCGCCCTATAAAAATGATGCCGGCGTACAGGCGTTAATTCCTAAGTCCGATCTGCCGGCTTACCCGAGCGAAGATGCGGTGGTTGCCGGTACGGTTGTACAGCTGATGAAGCTCCTCTTCCCTACTGAGATTGCCTATATTGAGCAAAAGGTAAACGACGAAATGATGTACAGGCTGATGTCGGGCGCAAACACACGCAGTGACTGGAATGCCGGTGAGGCCTTGGGCGAGCAGGTAGCAGCTAAATTTGTTGCCCGCGCCAAAGGCGACCGTGCCGGCGCGGCAGTAGGCACGCCGGTTATATGGGCGCAGCTGCAAACGCAAACAGCAGCTACCGGCGAAACGCCCTGGATAAGCCTCGAACTGCCTAAACGGCCGCCCATGCTTCCGCTGTTCAGTAAGGTGAAAACATTTCTGTTTGATTCGCTGACCGTTATTTCATTAAGGCCGCCGGCACCGCCTTCGGTAAGCTCTGATGAATTTAAGAAAGAGGTAGCCGAAGTAAAGAACGTTACCCAAAACATTACCCGCGACCAGAATGCACAGGTTGCTTTCTGGTCGGATGGTGCAGGCACCTATTCGCCGCCGGGGCACTGGAATGCCATAGCGGCAGATGAATTTGTAAAGCAGGGTTACAGTGAGGTACGCTGGGCCCGTAACTACGCCCTGATTAACATGGCCATGATGGATGCAGGTATTGTATGCTGGGATACCAAATATCATTACTTTAATGCCCGGCCCTCACAGATGGATGCCAGTATTAAAACCTTAACCGGTGTACCTAATTTCCCTTCCTATACTTCCGGTCACTCCAACTTCAGTGCAGCGGCGGCGGCCGTATTAACTTACTTGCTGCCCGACCGCGGAACCAAGTTTACCGATATGGCTCACCAGGCGGCAATGTCGCGCCTGTATGGCGGCCTGCATTACCGGGTTGATTGTGAAACCGGCCTGGTTACGGGCAACAACGTTGGTCAGTATGCCGTAAGAAGAGCACAGGCAGATGGCGCCGATGTACACTAATTAATATTTGACTGAATTCATATAAACAAACAGCCCGGCGAAAACTCACCGGGCTGTTTGTTTTAAAAGCGGATAACTTCCTGCTGCGCGAAGTAACGGTCAACAGCGTTATCCAGTGATGGCAATATACTGCCGTGCTTGCTTTTTAGTGAGCTGAATTTTGGCCTTTTAGCCTTATAATCCAGTTCTTGCAAAGCTACCGAGGTTACAAGCCCTGTATCCAGCTTTTGCCGCCGGGCAATCTCAAGCGCCAGCGCCGACCAGCTGATGGTGCCCTTATTGCTCAAATGCCAAATACCATGTTCATCATCTATTAATAAATCCAGGCTGGTATTAACCAAATCGGGTACATAGGTAGGAGATACAAATACATCATTGGCAGCCAACAGCGGCTTATTGCTTTTTAGCTGCTGTAATGTTCCGTAAACAAAGTTTTGCACATCCCAGGGACCAAAAAATGCGCTGGTTCTGATTACTAAGGCTGCCGGGTTATTACCAAGCACTTCTCTTTCGGCCAGCGCCTTGCTTTCACCATAAATATTTAAGGGATTAATCTGATCGTGCTCCTCGTAGTCCTCGTTCTTAATGCCATCAAAAACCAAATCGGTAGAAAAAGTCATCAGCTTAATGCCATACCGTTCACACAACAGCGCCAAGTTTGCCGGCCCGGCGGCATTGACCAAGAAACAGGTATCCCTGTCGGTTTCCGCCTCGTCAACCTTAACAAAACCTGCAGTGTTGACGATTGCCCAGGGATTCATTAACCTGATAACCTGTTCAGCCTGTACAGGATTTGCAATGTCAAATTCGCTCCTGTCCAGCAAATGGTAATGAATATGGCGCTGTTCGCAAATACGTGCAAATGCTTTACCTAAAGTTCCGGTTTTACCAGTGATGATGATGGGCTGGCAACCGCCGGTCATCAGTGACTTATCATTTATCAATTGGTTGAAACGATAAATGATACGGCTGTCATGCTTCCACCAGCCCTCGGTACATAAAACAGGATGAACATAATCCTTACCGCCGGCCAGCGCAGATATCATTTTGCACAAGGCAGTTGGCCTGAGGGAACCTGATATGGTATCAAAAGCACCGGCCTCATAATCGCCATAAGGCTGTGTAAGCAGTTTATTCCAGCCAAACGAACCCAGCAAAGCCCATGAAGTTACGCCCTGCATGTTTACACCGCCTTGCTCCAGTTCTACAGCGGCTTGCCAAACATGCCGAAACCAGCGCAGCTGCTCTTCGCGCGTACAATGAAGATGAACTTCAGTAATGGCAATGGGAATCTGATAGCGGTTCCAGGCATCCATCAACAGCCTGTAAGGGCCGTCAAGGGTTGCCTTATCTACCCGTACGGTTTCCACATCAGCATAGGTATGCTTTCCATTGGTGCCGATTACATGCTGCGGGTAATGACTTGTATCTTCATCCAAAAATCTTTCGGACGTAATGTAGTGGTTGATGCCTAAAACATCAGGCGGGCAGGGATTATCTATAAAAAACTCCAGTTCCTCCTGTGCTATGCCCGAATAAATGAGGTGAAACCAAAGCGGATGCTGTTCGTTAACCATGCCGCAAAGCAGATCAAACCCCAGCCAGCGGCGCTGGTTTTCAAAATCTGCCTGGTACTGCAACAAGGGGGTACTATGCGTTTTACCCAAATCCTCAGTCTGCACAAGCTTGGCATCCGGGTTTACTTCCCTGATTGCTTTCATAGCCAGTACCGTAGCCTTGCATTCACTTATCAGTATCTGATGAAAACTATATGCATCATTTCTGTGGGGATACCATATACCATACAGTCCGCAGAACCTGGCGGTAGTAAGCGGTTCATTAATGGGCGTGTAATAGTTTATCCAGGGGAACTGCTGAGCCACCGCTTTGGCATAAACGGCCAGGCCATCGGCAAAGGAGGCATCAAGCGTATTTACATGCAGCGGACCGCTGCCATGATGCACCAGGCCTGCAATCACTTCAACCCCCGATTGTTTTATCTGCAGCAGTTTTTGTTCAGTGGCCGTCCAGTCTGTCACGCTGCCATTCTCAGGCTGGTGTTTTTCCCATAATACCGGATACCTCAGTTTTTTAATGCCCAGCCCGGCAATTGCGTCAATGTCATTCTCGCGCAGGTAATGACCCGAGTATTCAAGCTGATCAAAATAATTATCATTAACACGATTTATAGTGCATTCAATGCCACCCCAAACTTCCATAGAATTTATTTAATGTCCCGACTTTATATTAACAGATGGGACACCCATATTGATGATCCCTGTTTTTCATTTCTGTTAATATTTTATATAATTAGTATATATTATTTTCTAACCGTACATATTACAAGCCAAACACTTATAAGTTTATGAAAAGGCCGGATTTGAATCTTGTATTACATAATCAGCGTATTTACCACGCTGCAACAGGTAGATACCGCAAAGTTCCAGCATAAAAAAACCCGGTTAAGTCAGCTTAACCGGGTTTTATTATCGTTAAATGTTTTGCTTACAATTCCCTCACCCAAATGTTACGGTAACTGATAGGTTCGCTCTTATCGCCATGTGCCTGCAACTTAATGGGTGCCGGACCTCCTTTTGCGTTTTGGTAACTTGGCTGCCCCACGTATAATGTCGGCCCTTTTAATTCTATATTGTTTTGCACCAGCACACCGTTGTAAATTACAGTTACACGTGCAGGCGTACTTAATGAACCATCATCCTTAAAGGTCGGGGCTGTCCATACCACATCATAACTCTGCCACTCACCCGGCTTGCGGGCTGCATTAGCCAGAGGAATGAATTGTTTGTAAATACTGCCAGCCATACCATTAACATAAGTATCGTTTTTATAGGAATCTAACACCTGCAGCTCATAACCCAGGTCGCCCTTACCTAATGAGGCCAGGAAAATGCCGCTATTGCCGCGCGCCTGGCCGCTGCCTGTAATATTAGCCGGTATGCGCCACTCAATGTGCAGCTGATAATTGTTAAATGCCTGTTTGGTTTCAATATTGCCGCCTGTTTTATCAACCGTCAGTATGCCATCGGCTACTTTCCATTTGGCAGGCTGGGTACGGTCGGCGGTAGTTACCCACTGGTCTAAATTTTTGCCGTTGAATAGCTGCACTGCATCCGAGGGGGCATCATTAACGTATTTGCCCGGAGTGACCACTTTGGGTACCGGGGTATAGAATTCAGTATCCTCATGTTTGGCGGTTTCCTGTGCGTTTGCCATATATATGCTGCCTGATGCCAGCAGTGCGGTTAATAGTAGCTTATGTGTTTTCATATTGTTGTTTGTAAAGGGTAATAGAACTGCTTAGAGCATCAATGATTTTTTCATATAAGCGGCACTTTCCGTAATACTGACAAAAGGGTCAATGTTCGTAAAGTTTTCCTGCTCCATGATGAAGTGCGTTACGCCGGCAGCCTTAGCCTGGGGGACTATTTTCTTGAAGTCAATGGTTCCCTTACCTATTTCGGTAGTAATATCCGGATTCGTTTTATCCCGGTCCTTGACGTGTACCAGTGAAAAACGGCCCTTATGCTTACTAAATATCTCGCCCGGGTTCTGGCCGGCCCGTACTACCCAGTAAATATCCATCTCCATGTGTACCAGCGCAGGGTCAGTTTCGGCAAGCAGGGTATCATAAAACGTAGTACCTTCAACAGGCTTCCACTCAAAATTGTGATTGTGGTAACCCACTTTTAAACCTTCTTTACCTAAAATCTTAGCCATTTTGTTCAGGTTGGCGGCAACGGTTTTAAAGTCCTGCTTGGTTTTAATCAAACTTTCATTTAATGACGGAACAATAATATATTGCTGACCTGTAACGTGGGCTACTTCAATGTAAGCATTCAGGTCATCCATACTGCCGTTCCTGAAAAATGAGTTGCAGTCATAGTGCCCGCTTGGGGTGGTTAAACCATGCTCTTTTAACAGGGCGCTAAATTCTTTTGATGATAAACCCCAGTAACCGGTTTGCTTATTAAAGCCAAAAGTTTCCACTTCTTTATAACCTGCCTTTGCAACGTTGGCAATTACGCCGCGTACATCCTTAGGCAGCTGATCGCGCAGGGTATAAAGCTGTATGCCGATTTTAGAGGGAGCGGCTGCCTTTAAAATTTCGGGCGCTACCAGCATTGCTGCGGAAGCTAAACCGGCCTGTGCTAAAAACTTTCTTCTGGTTGTCATGATTCAGAGATTTATTGAGTAATTGGTTGTTTTGAGTACGTATTCAATCAAACATCGCAAATTTGCACCGCCTGTTTAAGCGAAGCAATTTTATCCTTGCGCGCAGGCACAAATTCCTGCCCTATAAAACCTTTAAAGCCGGTTGCCTTGATAGCGCGGATTACAGCAGGATAATACAATTCCTGCGTATCGTCAATTTCATGGCGGCCGGGAATGCCGGCAGTGTGATAGTGTGCAATGTACTGATGGTAGTCATTAATATTTTGTATAATGTCGCCATCCTGCACCTGCATGTGGTAAATATCAAAGAGTAATTTAAAATTTTCTGAACCCAGGCGCTTTGCCAGTTCAGCTCCCCAATAAGGGCGGTCGCACTGGTAATCCTTATGGTCCTTCTTGCTGTTAAGCAATTCCATGGTAAGCACCACCTCATGCTGCTCAGCCAGCGGGAGCAATTTTTTCAGGCCTTCCTCACAGTTTTTCAGGCCGGTTTCATCATCCATTCCACGGCGGCTGCCGCTGAAACAAATCAGGTTTTTATAACCTGCCCTGGCTACCAGCGGAATCATGTCGGTATAGTTCTTAATCAGCGTTTCGTGGAAACGCTTGTCATTAAAGCCATCCGTGAGGTTGATTTCAGCGCCGTTGCATATCGGCGACTCCATGCCGTGCTTTTTAACTGTTGGCCATTCCTTGGGTCCAAGCAAATCTATACCCCGTATGCCTATACTTTTTGCAGTAACGCATAGCTGATCTAAGGATAGCTCACTAAAACACCAGTGGCTTACTGATTGATTGATATCCCCTTTCAAAACATATTCTTTCGTGGATGCAGGAGCCGATAAGGCAGATTTGCCACTGATGCTTAACGCCGCAGTACCGG
>CAXTAP010000076.1:0-15997 GCA_964241965.1 uncultured Mucilaginibacter sp. | reverse complement strand
ATAATAATCTGCCATTATTACGCATAAGCAGGTATTTTGGCAGAATATACTGAACTGTGAACACAGAATTCAACTGATTATTTTCGCCTAGGCAGGGCCGCTCAACAGGTGATCCTATGGCTGTCGCACAAAAATTATATGGGTACGTAAAGCAATAAATTTTTTAAATTTCATTATATTTACCTCAAGCTTAAACCTTACATCAATTACGGCAAAATGAAATACTTGTCATTATTTTTACTTCTTACAATAGTATTTTTAACCCGTTGCACTGCTCAGAGCGGCTGCGACCCAACCATTAACAGGCTGCCCATGTATGGCAGAGTAACCAAGTGTAAAGAACTGATTGAGGCTGATAACAGATTCATCAAATTTGCAGATCAAAACTTTCCAAACCGAAAGGAAGCATCAAAATATTATACCAAGCGCGGCTGGGACTATGTATATCAACATAAATTGGATACTGCTATGTTTCGCTTTAATCAGGCTTGGATGCTCGATAGTTTAAATGCTGATGTGTACTGGGGCTTTGCAGATCTCATGGGTTTAGAACATAATTTTAAGGAATCTATACCATTGTTTAATCGTGCTATTTCGCTTAATCCGTCCAATATCAGATTAAGGATGGATGTGTCAATCAGTTATGGAAACCTGTTTATGCAAACGAAGGATAAGATGTACCTTAACAAAATAATTGATTGCATGCAAGCGACTGTTAAAATTGACCCGAAAAGTGCAGCGGCTTATGATCAGTTAACTGCGGCTTATGCTTATTTCATGCAAAAGGATAGCGCCAGAAAATATTTGAAAATCGCAGACAAATTAGATGCAAATGCTGTTAACCCTGAAGTCAGAAAGATGCTGATAAATCAATAACAGCAATCTAAAAATGATTTTTGATAGAGAACCCTGTGCTTGACTGTATAATTACAACAGGGGGCCCTTTATTGAGAGGTTCTATCCAAGCGGTGAATTGTTACTTAATGCCATTAAAATTTCCATTTTTGATTTTATCAAATTGATACAATATTCTATCAGAGTTTTGATATTTAATTTGCAGGCTCTCACAAACCGTCCTTAATTTTTTTAGGTAATCGATATATAAATCTATTTTTTCATCAAAATTTTTATAGTCTTTTAATTTTTTTCTGGAGTTGCCATTACGCATAACTACCCTAAAGGTTCGTTCATCTATAATCTGATACACATCAGGATTTCTAAATCTTAAAAAAGTAGAGGCCATAGCAATATCAACACCCCTCACTTGATTCAAAACTATTGTTAAAAAGTTTCTTAATTTATCTTCTTCTATTGTGGTATCGTCTTTAAAGGTGTTAAGTACAGGTAACCAGTCGTTATTACTGTTTGTACTAACATATCGGTTAACTTTCCATAATACAATTTTATTAATAATTCCCTCTGAAAAATTCATATCACCTTTGTAACCGTCAAGTTTTTCTGTTAATTCTCTTTGATAATTATAAATATTTAATAGATTTTCAAAATATTCACTTGTATATGATGAGTCGGCGCTATAATAAATATCTTCTTTTAAAAGCTTATATAGTTCAGCTACATCATAAACAGCATCATATTTGCCCTCATTTGTTAAATTGAAAACAACAGCTTTATATTGTTCGAAGTGGGGGCCCTCTGCTATTAATGATTCCAATAAGGGTTTTAAGTTTTCTAATGGAAAATCTTCTGCATCTGAATTATTAGATACCTCTGATTCATTAAATAGTGGAGCATCCGTATATGTGTACTGACTGGCTTTTTCCTTTGAAGTAAAAAAAAGTACACCATCAGTACTATAACCCGGAATTGACCAGCCTTTAGTATGCTTGTGTTTAAACAAATTTTTTGGGAGGTTTCTGTACATAATGATTGTCGTCTATAATGGTTTTAAAAGTAATTTATAGTCAAAATTATAATGGTTAGATAAAAAATCATCCAAAAATTGTAATCCTATTTTATTCAAAGCTGTGTAGCCCTTTTCGCTTTTCCAGCCAACTTTTTTATTTTCAGCAAGTTTGAGTATTTGCATAGAGCAATCTTCTTTAACAACTAATTTTAATTCTTTAAGATATGATTCGGGCGAAGTTTTATTTTTTAACAATATATCGTAATAGCAGTAAACAAAATAAGGTTCAGGATGCAGCTTTAAACTTAGTTCAGGTAATATAAAATCAATCTCGATTTGCTCTGTTTGTGCCTTCTTAAGTAATTCAATGTCTGTTAAAACCGGCTTTGAAAAAAAAATATTTGCTGCAAGTTCAACTGTTTCAACGCATTCATTAATGTCTTCAAGCTTGAAATCCTCTTTAATTCCTAAATCTGAAAAATTTCAGAATAAGTTAAAGTACAGGGCAAGCCATAGTAAGATAGTACCTCTTCTTCAATTTCTACCATACTTAGCATCAAATGATTTAATTCATCATCAGTACTTGTTTTCTGTAAATAATGCCATAAATGAGCAAAAGCTATATAATTGGTTAATTTGTCAAAAATATCTTCCATAATTATCTATTTGCTTAGAAGCCGCCTATAAATGGTAAAACAATGCTATTGAACTCTGCTTTGTCATTTCGAACGATAGAGAGAAATCCTCTTTGTCAGGCAGGTAAACCACTTGCAGAGCCGGTCGCTTACAGAAGATTTCTCTCTATCGTTCGAAATGACAACGTTCTTGTTTTATTTCTATACGGCCACTTAACTTTACCTCCAAACTTTTACCCTTTCCTCGCGCATCTTTAAAACGCGTACGCCATCCGTTTAAAACGCAATTTTAAACTCAGACCCAGCAGATTTACGCTGCCCGCTCTAAAATGAGCGCAAGGTGCAAATGCAGGCATAGTACCCTTAAACAGGCATTCATCAGTTCCCTACCATAAACACCGCATTGCTGAACAGCAGCTTGCCGCCCTCCCAAAAGCTGCGGAACAGCGGGTCATCAACCAAGTAAACCACCGAGCCCCGGCCGATGGTTTGTACGCCCAGCACGGTGCCATTGGTGAGCCTGGCTTTGGCCTTTTGCCCCACAAAGCCGGCTGTGTAAGCGCCTTTTTTCAGGGTGCCTACATCCCAGCCGTTATCGCCCAGGTAATCGTAAATATTATCATCCAGCTTCAGCGTGTAATAGTAATTGGGGTAGCCGTAACCCAGGGGATGCGTGTTATCCAGGCTGATTTTATAGATAGCCCCGGGCACATTGGCTTTGATGGATTCGCGCTCACGGCTGCCATAGGCATCAGATGGCTTTGGTTTTTTTATATCCTTCTTATCGTCCTTTGCCGCATCCCTGGTTTTGATGCTAAATCCCTTTTTATCGGCCAGTTCCTCCACAGCGCCGCCCATGGCAATCAGCTTGCCGCCATCGCGTACCCAGTCCTGCAGCTTATCGGCAGGCAGGTCGCTGTAGCTGCCATCAGGCATAATAATTACATCGAAGTTACCGAGGCGAGTGCGGCCAATGTCCTGATACCTCACCAGGTTTACCGGATAGCCCAGCTGCTGCTCAAACAGGTGCCATACCTCGCCCATAGCTTCAGCATTGGTGCCCTCGCCGGTGAGCAGCATTACCCGGGGCGTACGGATATAATGCACAAAGCGCGAACCTAAATCGGCCCCCTGATCATTAAAGCCGGTACTGAGCGGCACCAGCCGGCGGCCGTACAGGGCGGCCGCTTCATGAACTGCCTGGTCAAAATCGGCTTCGTTGTTCCCGGCGCGGGTAATAATCAGCGAACCAGCATTAAACGGCCTGCCCGAAGCGCTGAACGGGCTCTCGGCATAGCGCACCTTGATATGCCTTTGCAGCAGCGCGCTCAAAAACCGGGCATCCTGGAAAGACTGCCAGCCTGCTACATAAGCGTAGGCATGGCCGCCAGCCGCCACAACCGGCGTTGGTACAGTAACGGGGCCGGGTGCCGCCTGCGGCAGCGCCTGGGTTAAGCCATAGGTTTTCAGCCCGTACACATAGGGCAGCGCCCAGGCGGTAATATCATAGGTGTTTGAGTCTGTCATGATGGTTTTGGGCTCCATCAGTACATTCAGCAGTACCGCCTTGGGCTGGGCGGCATTAATAACGAGGTCGTTTCCGGCAACGGAGAATTTCTCCGTTTTGCCTGTAAAGTAATTGTAGCCCGATGCGCTGGCAGCCGTACCATAATGGTACTGAATACTGTTTTTATCCAGCAGCTGGGCAAGCGCCCTTACATTATCATCGTTGGTGTTTTTTACCACGTAGGTTTTGTAGATGCCCGGCGGGTGGCTGCGGGCATCGTCAAAATACTTTTTATACTCGGCTAATAACCGGCCGGCGTTGGCCGCTGCGGTTTCTACCGTGCTTAAACTGTTAGAAAGGTGGTGGGCAATGCGGTCGGCCAGGGTTAGCGTATCGCCGCTGCGGGTTACTACCGCCAGGCCGGCGCCAATGCCGCCCTGCTCATACGTCATGCCGATGGAGCCGTTATAAATGGGGTAGGTATCTCCGTAAGACGGGTACAGCAAATCAAACTCTTCCTTGGTAAAGTACAGCCAGCCGTTCCGGTCAAAGTATTTAGCGTTATTCTTACCGATGGTGACCTGAAAATCGCGCTGCCACCGGGTAACATCGTGGTGCATGGGCTCGGCAGCCGGGGCAAAATAGTAAGGGTTATTATAATTCTGCTCATGAAAATCCACATGGATCTGGGGCAGCCACTGGTTATACAGCGCCACGCGGGCCTGCACCTCCCTCTGGGTTTGCCAGGCCCAGTCGCGGTTCAGGTCGAAATAATAGTGGTTTACCCGGCCGCCGGGCCAGGGTTCGGCATGTTCACGCGCCGATGGGTTGGCATCCGGCCTGATGCCTTTAGCCTGGTTATAAAAATTCACATACCGCTCGCGCCCGTCCGGGTTGAGGCAGGGGTCAATCACTATCACAGTGTTTTTGAGCCACTGCCGGGCGTCGGCATTATTGGGGTTCAGGAATTCGTACAAGGCCTGCATAGCCGCTTCGCTGGAACTGGGCTCATTGCCATGCACATTATAGCTCAGCCATACCACCGCCGGGGCATCAGCCAGAGCCCCGCCGGCCTGACCCAAACCGGCAAGCGATAAATTGTCCTCACGGATTTCCTCCAGCCGGCCGATATTTTCGTCGGAAGCTAAGAAAGCGATAAGCAGCGGGCGGTTCTCGTGGGTGGTGCCGTACTGCATCAGCTTCATGTTCTTTGATGCCCTGGCTACGGCATTAAAGTAATTAACAATCTGGTAATGCGGTGTAAACTGTGTACCCAGCGGGTAGCCTAAAAACTCGGCGGGCGCAGGTATTTTCTGGGCATAGCCTGCACAGGCTAAGGTACAGGCTAAAAAAAGGAAGTAAATATTTTTCATCATAAGTTATTGCCTAATGTAATCATTAATTTATTGATTAAAAACAGGGCAACTGCCGCAACATTGGGTATTTGCACATATGGAGGCATGAACGTTCTTAAATTTTTACTAACACTGGCACAATCGTGCCGGCCATTACTAAAACGACTTGTAAATCTGCCGCTTATAAGAGCAGGATGAGATGAGCAGCCTGATCAAAATTTTTCTGGGAGAAAAGGAACCTATCAAAAGAGGCGGAACAGCAAATTTTCGGTGCCTGAAAGGTAAAGCTGCTAATTAAAGGAGCGCCTGAATTGCAGCGGCGAAAGGCTGGTTTTTGCCTTGAACAGTTTACTGAATGATTGCGGATGCTCAAAGCCCAGCTCATAGGCCACTTCGCTTACCGAAAGGCTGGTAGTCGATATTTTTTCCTTAGCCTTTTCTATCAGTTTATGATGAATATGATGCTGTGCATTATGCCCGGTGAGCGACCGGAGCATATCGCTCAGGTAGCTTGGCGATATATTCAGATGCCCGGCCAGATACTGCACCGTGGGGATACCCTTACTCAGCGATTCTTCGTTATTAAAATAATCGTCTAACAAAACTTCCAGCTTTTGCAGTAAATCATGGCTGGCTGCCTTGCGGGTGATAAACTGGCGCTTATAAAACCGGTTAGCATAATTCAGCAGCAATTCAATCTGCGAGATAATTACATCCTGACTAAAATCGTCAATCCTGCTGCTCAGTTCTTCGTCTATAATATTAAAAATGGAGATGATGGTTACCTTTTCCTTGTCCGACAGGTGCAGGGCCTCATTGGCCGAGTAGGAAAAGAACCCATATTGCCTGATCTTTTTTGCCAGGGGATAGTTCCAAAAGAAATCCGGGTGTATCAGCAAGGTATATAATGAACACTCCCTGACGTTTTCATCGCTGCCGCTGCCGATTACCTGATTGGGCGAAGCGAACAATAAGCCGCCTTCGTCAAAATCATAATAATCCTGTCCGTATTTTATTTTCCCGCCGAGCCTTGGCTGGTAAGATATTTTATAAAAGTTCAGCACATGGGAGCCGGGCATCCTGCTGACCTGCGCCGTGGTGTTTGCACTGTTAATCAGGCTGATCAGCGGGTGCAGGGGCTTGGGTAAACCCAGAATCCGGTGCGCTTCTGATAAAGAATCAAATCTGAGCGGGGCGTTGTCTTCCTTTTTCATTGTACTGATTATAGATTACTAAACGGTAACCGGTTAATTACCGTTTAGTATTACAGCAATTATTTTACTTTGATGTGCCCTGTGCCGAATCGGAAACTTCCTTCCAGGCTTCCCAGGTAGCCAGCCGTTCATCATACGCGGCGCGTACCCAGGGCAGGTTATGGCTGCCTAAAAAGAAGCGCAGCGGCGGATTATCGGAATCTACCATCTTAAATAGAGCTTCCGGTGTTGCGTTCGGGTCGCCCCTTTCCGAGTCTTTTAAACGATCAACAAACTGCGCCTTAAAATCCTTATAAACGTCAAGGCCTGCTGAAAACTTTAATGATTCGGGGCTGCCAAACTCAGTGGCGTAAGCGCCCGGCTCAATGATAGTTACCTTGATGCCAAAAGGCTTGATTTCTGCCGCCAGACTTTCATGGATGGCTTCAAATGCCCATTTGGAGGAGCAGTAGTAACCGATTACCGGCAGGGTTACATGGCCCAGGCTACTCGATGTTCCCAGTATATGGCCGCCGCCCTGCGCCCGCAGCAGGGGCAGTGCCGCCTGAATAACGGCAAGCGTACCAAAAATATTTGTCTCATAAAGCGCCCGTACATCATCTGCACCGGCCTCCTCAATAGTGCCGATAAGCGAGTAGCCGGCGTTGTTGAGCACCACATCCAGCCTGCCGAAATGAGCATGCGCCTGCTCTACGGCCGCCTTTACCTGCTCAGGTTTGGTTACGTCAAGTTCCAGCGTTAACGCGTTATCACCATATTTCTCCTTCAGATCGGCAATGCTTTCCAGCTTGCGCGCCGTAGCCGCAACCCTGTCACCGCGCTTAAGGGCAGCATCAGCCCAGATGCGGCCGAAACCCCGTGACGCGCCGGTAATAAACCAGATTTTACTGCCCGCAGCAGATGCCTGTGCGGAGCTTGTGCCTGAAAATTCATTTTGCTGTTCCATGATTTTATATCTTAAATTAATAACGCAACAAAGGTCGCCGCAGGCTGCCTCCTGCTTGTAGCTTAATTGAGGGCTTTCGTAGTCAAATTGAGAAACATAGCTAATTGAAGCCTTTTCTGCCAGCGAACTTGTGCTTTATACTGCTAATCGACTACTTTGCTCAACGTCACTTAGATTCAATCCTGCCTATTGCATTGGCATCCTCCATCAGCGCCTTACTTGCCTCCTGCCAACACAAATCTTCAGGATAAAGCGCTGTGCGCAGGTAAGCATACGTAAGCTGCTGCACCAAGGCCACCCGCCCGGGATTCTCGTCCGTTGTTTCAGCCACATCATAGCCGGAGATTCCGCCAAGCCCGTGTTCTCCGCCAAACAAAGTAAGCAAGCTCTTGGGGCCGGTACTCAGGAAATAAGGATCAGCATGCCAGTCCGCACCCCGAACCGTTAAATGGGGAGAGACATCATGATCGCCAACAACGATGAGGGCCGGAGTTGTCATTCCAGTAAAATCGGGGTGTCTTAAAAAGGACAGCTGCTTAAACGCAAACTCACTGAGATCAGCGCCGCCATTACCCGGCGGGGCAAGCAGCACACCTGCTTTAATTCGCGGCTCGGCCAAATTCACCTTCGTCCCGCTCTCATCAGTCAGTTGCGCGCCCAGCAGCATGCCTGCGGTATGCCCGCCCATGGAATGACCGGCTACGGCAATCCGGCTCTGATCCAGGCGCCCTTTGATCTCCGGAACAGAAGCTTCAATACTATCAAGCTGGTCAATAATAAATTTCATATCCTCAGCGCGCGACCGCCAGAATAATGGCGCACCGGGCGTTGCCGGATCAAAGCTCAAAGTTCTTGAGCTCAGATGGGTAGGCTGGATTACCACAAAACCCTGGGCTGCCCAATAATTGGCGAGCGGGCTATAACCGTTTAGTGACGAAAGATGATTTGACCTTCCTTGCCCGTGCGAAAGCAGGATGATGGGCAGTTCGCTCCCAATCACCGGTGCGGATATGCGCATTTGCAGGTCAACGGCTCGCTCCGGAGCAGGCAGCACAACCGGACTAACAGAGATAACCCGATTTGGCGCAGGCTGTGTACTTAAAGATTCACTTTGTTGTATCATAATTACAGCTTAATTAATAATGCAACAAAGGTCACCGCAGGCTGCCTGCCGCCTGTAGCCTGATTGAGGAATTTTGTAGCCTGATTGCGGGCGCAGTAAATTGCTGCGCTCAGCATAATGCAAAGCAGGCAATTGCCAGGCGCATTTTTAACAGGAAGGGCCGCTTACCTGGCTTTTTTATCGTTATGCCTTTTGTGGTATATCTCCCGGCTGTTATTATGCTCCATGCGGCGCAGCTTCCTCCGTTCTGTTGGCGATACATGCCCGTCGGCTTTGGCCATCTGCTTTTCGTGGGCAATAGCACGCGTGTTATTGTGCAGGGTGCGGGCTTCTGAGCGGGTAAGCTGCCCTTTACGTATGCCCTTTTTAATCCGCTTTTCCTGGTTACGCTGCTCCGAACTGATGACCGGAGTTTTGGTTTGTGCCTTAACACTGCAGGCCAATGCTGCAAAGGCCAAAAATATGCCGCTGAAAAATATTTTAATACCCATAAGTTAAAAAATTATATCTGTTGTTAATAACGCCTGGCTTTAAAAGAAGTTTAGGCTTAATTTAATCTTGTTGTCCGCGCAGCAGGCAGCATCATAAAGTTTTATAGATAACCGTAAAATATTATTTGCAAGCCTTGCCCGGATTTGCTATATTAATAATTGATTTTCAAGAATGACACCATTACAGGCACTGCAAAAATATTTTGGCTACAGCAACTTCCGGCATCAGCAGGAAGCCATTATCTATCATGTACTTAAGGGGGGTGATACCATGGCGCTGATGCCTACCGGCGGCGGCAAGTCGCTCTGCTACCAGTTGCCGGCGGTACTGTTCAGCGGGCTTACTATTGTTATTTCGCCGCTTATAGCCCTGATGAAGGACCAGGTGGATGCCTTAAACGTAAACGGCATACCGGCAGCTTACATCAATTCCTCACAAAGCCCTGCCGAGCAGCAGCAGATTTTTGCCCGCTTGCAAGGTAACCAAGTAAAACTCCTTTACTTAGCGCCCGAACGCCTGTTTAGCCCCGGCAGTAACCTCATCAGCTTTTTAAAGGGCCTGCAGGTAAGCCTGGTTGCCATTGATGAGGCGCACTGCATTTCACACTGGGGGCATGATTTCAGGCCGGAATACCTGATGCTGGCCGGCCTGAAAATAGAATTCCCGAAAACGCCGGTGATCGCCCTGACCGCCACAGCCGACCAGCTCACCCAACAAGATATTAAGGACAAGCTGGGGCTGCACAACCCGGCCGTGTTTTTATCATCCTTCAACCGCGAAAATATTACCTACCGGGTAGTGCCTAAAAAGAACAGTTACGATAAGCTGCTCAGCTTTTTAAATGAGCGGCCCGATGAATCGGGCATTATTTACTGCCTGTCTCGCAATGCCACGGTTGATTTAGCCGGCGACCTGAAAAAGCAGGGCTTCAAAGCCGGGGCTTACCATGCCGGGCTGGATAATGAAACCAAAGCCCGTAACCAGGAAGCATTTTTGCGCGATGAAATCAAGATTATAGTAGCTACCATTGCCTTTGGCATGGGCATCAACAAATCGAACGTGCGCTACGTGGTGCACATGGATCTGCCCAAAAATATAGAAGGATATTACCAGGAAACCGGCCGCGCCGGGCGGGATGGCCTGCCCTCGGCAGCCCTGCTGTTTTTTTCGCCGGGCGATGCCTTTAAACTACAGGGCTTTGCCAAAGTGGAAGGCAACGAAGAGCAGAGCCGCATTATGCTCAAAAAGCTGGACGACATGGTGAAATACTGCCAGCTGCAAACCTGCAGGCGGCAATACCTCATGCATTATTTCAACGAGCAGTTTCCTGATTATTGCGGCTCCTGCGATGTTTGCCTTACCGAGTTTAAGCGCTTTGACGGTACCATTATTGCCCAAAAGGCGCTCTCGGCCGTGGCCCGGCTGCAGGAACGCTTCGGCAGCGGTTATGTGATTGATTTTCTGCGCGGCTCGCAGAGCGAAAAAATACGTGAGGAACACAGGCAGCTTAAAACCTACGGCATCGGCGCCGATGTGAGCAAGGCCGACTGGCAGCGCTACCTGCGTGAACTGACAGCCTTAGGCTACCTGCAAACTACTGAAGACCAGTATCCTATACTGAAACTTACCCCTGCCAGCGAGGCAGTACTGAGGGGCAAAACCCGGGTACAGCTTACAGAACAGGAAGCAGAGGAGCAGCAGGAAACACAAACTCTGCCTTATGAGGCCGAGCTGCTGCAGCAGCTTAAAGCAACGCGGTGGACCATTGCCGAGCAGGAAAACGTACCGGCCTACATTATCCTGTCGGATGCGGCCCTGCTGGAGATGGCTGCCTACCTGCCGCAAACGGCTGATGAACTGCAGCAAATCTCCGGGTTTGGTGAGGTAAAGCTGGAGCGGTACGCCCACCGGTTCTTGCCGGTTATTACTGCTTATGCGGCCAGGCACCAGCTTACATCGCTTATTAGGCACAAAGCGGCCAAACGTGAGCGAAAGTCTAAAACATCAAGGACATCGCACACCAACACCACCCGGCTGGAAAGCTTTAACCTGTTCAGGGCCGGCAAAAGCATTGCCGAAATTGCCAGTGAGCGCAAGCTGTCCGCCGTTACCATTGAAAGCCACCTGTGCTCCTTTGTGCAAAGCGGCGAAATGGCGGTGAGCGAGCTGGTACCCCCGCACAAAATGCCCGCCATTGAAAATGCTGTGCAGAGCTACGGTGCCGAGCGGTTAGCCCCGCTGAAGGAGGTTCTGGGCGACGAGTATAGCTACTCAGAAATAAAAGCAGTGGTAAGCTGGCTGAACCGAACCGAATAATTAGCAACTTTACCTGCCATGACGATTGAACAGCTTTACAACGTTTATCTGCAGCATCCGGTTATCAGCACTGATACCCGCAAAATAATTTCAGGGAGTTTATTTTTTGCGCTGAAGGGTGATAAATTTGATGCTAATGCCTTCGCCTCTCAGGCTTTGGAAAACGGCGCCGCCTATGCGGTAATTGATAATGCTGCCTATGCCGCTAATGAGCAGTATATTCTGGTAGATGATGTGCTGGCTGCTCTGCAGAGCCTGGCGCGGCACCATCGCGAGCAGTTAAACATTCCGGTCATCGGGCTTACAGGCACTAACGGCAAAACCACTACCAAAGAACTGATTAACGCTGTATTGGCACAGCATTTTGTTACCCATGCCACACAGGGCAATTTAAACAACCATATTGGCGTGCCGCTCACCCTGCTGGCGCTGAACAGCAGCCATCAGATTGCCGTAATTGAAATGGGCGCCAACCATCAGCAGGAGATTGCGCTGCTGTGCAGCATTGCCCGGCCTACACATGGCCTGATCACCAATGTTGGCCGGGCGCACCTGGAAGGTTTTGGCGGCGTGGAGGGGGTAAAAAAAGGCAAGGGGGAAATGTATGATTACCTGAAGGCTACAGGCGGCGTTACCTTTATCAACAGCAACAGCCCCGACCTGATGAAAATGCAGGCCGACCGCAGTTTACAGAACATTGTTTTTTATGGCGATGATGCCACTACTTTAATTACGGGAAGGCTAACGGAAAACTCACCCTACCTTAAGCTTGAATGGACGGACAACCACACCCAAAAAAGCTATGAGGTAAGCTCCCGGCTTACCGGCGCTTATAATCTGGATAATATTTTGGCGGCTGTTACTATTGGCGCTTATTTTGAATTAAGTGCCGGCGAGATTAATGCAGGCATCAGCAACTATGAGCCGGGCAATAACCGTTCGCAAATTGTAAAGACGGCCAGTAATACGCTGATTTGCGATTACTATAATGCCAACCCCAGCAGTATGGCTGTAGCTATTGATAATATGGCCGGCCTGCAAGCCGGCCGCAAAGTGCTGATTTTGGGTGATATGTTTGAAATGGGTGACGATGCCGCTGCTGAACATCAATATATTATGGAAAAGGCGCTGGATGCCGACGTTGACGAGCGCATTTTTATAGGCCAGGAGTTTTGCAGGCTGCTGCCGCAGCATAATGCCGTTTTCTACCAGACTGCGGAGGATGCCGTTACCGCCCTGCAGCAACAGCCTATTACCGGCGCTACTGTCCTGGTTAAAGGCTCAAGGGGCATGGCTTTGGAGCGGCTGGTGCCTTACCTGTAGCGGTCAGTTTCCGGCCTTTAATTATTGCAGGTGGCGGCAGAAGATATGCAGATTAATAAGCGTTTTTTTGCTGCTGCATAAAATGCCGGTCTGATAATCCATCTACCGACGAAATGTCAGTTTCTGCTTTCGCACAGCCCTTAAAATTATACCGGAATACTTTTTGAACTATCCTGTTCAAATAAAATACACAAATGCATTTACAATTGATAACCGCTTATATAGCTGCCGGTGGGTTCAATTCTGCCTGGCTGCTGCTGATCATTGTGGCGCTGGTCAGTTTTGCTGTACAGTGGCGCTTCAAAAATAAATTTAAGGAGTATGCGGAGGTAGGCCTGCTGTCGGGCATGTCGGGTGCTGAGGTGGCCCGGCAAATGCTGCGCGATAATGGTATTTACGATGTACAGATAATTTCGGCAGAGGGCCAGCTGACCGACCACTACAACCCGGAAAATAAGACGGTGAACCTGAGTCAGGATGTATATTACAGCCGCAGCGTGGCCGCCGCCGCCGTAGCCGCCCATGAGTGCGGCCATGCCGTGCAGCACGCCAAAGCCTATACCTGGCTCAGCCTGCGCTCGGCCATGGTACCTATGATTACCATTGCCTCTACCATTACCCAGTGGACGCTGATGATCGGCGTAATGCTGCTTATCTTTTCGGGTAATCCGTTTATTTTGAGTATTGGGGTGGCGGCCCTGGCGCTGGTAACCGCCTTCAGCTTTGTAACGCTGCCGGTAGAGTTTGATGCCAGCCAGCGGGCCTTAGCCTGGCTGAACAATAATTACAGCGTAATGCAAACCCGCCAGGAACATGAGCAGGCCAAAGATGCCTTATGGTGGGCCGCCATGACCTATGTTGTTGCCGCATTAAGCGCATTGACCACCTTGCTATACTATGCCTCCCTGCTGGGCAACCGGAGGAATTAAAGTTTTATCTGATTTTCTTCTTGCCCTGCTGAGCGGTAGCGAAGCACCTGTAAGGTTGCTTACTGAGGTAAAGCTTCTTCGCTGCCGCTTGGCAGGGCATTTTTTGTTTACTCACGTTAAATACCTTTACTCCTTCAATAACTGCCTTATAGTTTCTGCCGGTTCTATAACATCAAAGTTGCTGTCGCCCACAAATACCTTGGTGGTGTTGCCGTCAAAATCGGCCACCTCGTAAAAGTAGAGGATATGATCGGCGTTGAAGTATAATTTCCGGTTATCGGGCGCTTCAGATAATTCAATAATTTTTGCCATAACTGTTAATGGTACAAGTTTTTCAGTTGTTCAACAGCAGGGCTGTGATTAAGTTTTGGGCAGGGCAGTTACTGCAGAGTACCGCAGCCCGCCGATGACTGATAAGCGGCATTACTATATAAAATCTGCGCTTATAAAACCCGTTATGCAGATTAAATGATTGTACATCAAAGCGTAGTCTTTCTTAACAAAAAAATCACATTGCATATCTCCCTACATTACAGATATTTGAGCCGTAACTATTCATCAATGAAAATTAAACACCTCCTGCTGGCTGCCTTAATGGTTTCGGCAATTGGCGCTTTGGCGCAAAAAAATAAAACGGCCCCTGTACAGGCTTCCCTGCCCCGCCCCAAACTGTTGGTAGGCCTGGTGGTTGATCAAATGCGCTGGGATTTCTTGTACCGCTATTACGATCGCTACCAGAGCGGCGGCTTTAAGCGCCTGCTCAATGAGGGCTTTACCTGCGAAAACACTAATATTGATTACATACCTACAGTAACTGCTGCCGGGCATACCTGTATTTACACCGGCTCGGTACCGGCCATACATGGCATTGCGGGTAATGACTTTATTGTGCAGGCCACCGGCAAAAGCATTTACTGCACGGGCGACAGCACCGTAGCTACCGTGGGCAGCGCCTCAAAGGCCGGGCAGATGTCGCCCCGTAACCTGCTGGTTAATACGGTGACTGACGAGTTGCGCCTGGCCACCAATTTTCGCTCTAAGGTAATCGGTATTGCCCTGAAGGATCGCGGCGGCATTTTACCTGCCGGGCACACCGCCAATGCGGCCTACTGGTTTGATGATGCCAGCGGCAACTGGATTACCAGCACTTATTATATGAAGGAGCTGCCCGCCTGGGTAAATGCCTTCAACAACCGGCACCTGGCCGAAAAATACCTGAAGCAGGACTGGAACCCGCTGTACCCCATCAGTACCTATATACAGAGCGAACCGGACAACAACCTGCATGAAGGTAAATTCAGCGGAATGGACGCCCCTACCCTGCCGGTAAAAACATCGCAGATGTACAAGGGCAATACCGGGATGATCCGCTCCACGCCTTATGGTAACTCAATAACATTGGATCTGGCCAGGGCAGCTGTGGAGAGCGAACGATTAGGCAGCAGCCCGGTAACCGATTTTTTAGCTGTCAGTTTATCTTCTACCGATTATGTGGGCCATCAGTTCGGGCCTAACTCGGTAGAAATTGAGGATACTTATTTACGGCTGGACCGCGACCTGAGTGCATTTTTCACTTACCTTGACACTAAGGTAGGCAAAGGCAATTATACTGTGTTTTTAACCGCCGACCACGGCGTGGCCCATAACCCTGTTTTTTTAACAGACCACGCCATCCCTGCCGGGATATGGGATGCCACAGCGGCACAGAACGCCATGAATAAAATGCTCGAAGACAAATACAAGGTAAAAAAACTGGTCATCAGTATGGACAACTATCAGGTTAATTTCAGCAATACGCTCATTAAGGAGAAAAATCTGAATGAGGATGCCCTGAAATACGACTGCATAGCTTACCTGATGCAGCAGCCGGGCGTAGCCTATGCTGTTGATATGCAACGGGCACAAACAGCCAGCTTACCGGAAGCTATACGTACCCGTATCATCAACGGATACAGCACCGAACACAGCGGCGCAGTGCAGATTATTTTAAAACCAGGCTGGTACACCGGCCATGGCGCTACCGGTACCACACATGGCACCTGGAACCCTTACGATTCACACATCCCGCTGGTATTTATGGGCTGGGGCATCCCGCACGGCAGCCTTACCCGCCCTACGCACATGACGGATATTACCCCGACCATAGCTGCTCTGCTGCACATTCAGGTACCTAACGGCTGCATAGGCGTACCCATCAGCGAGGCGCTGAAAAAGTAAAAGAAACCTGAAGAAAATAAAATTCGAATATTGGAAGGCTGCGAATCCATAACATGTTGAAACCAACAAAACCCCT
>CAXTAP010000075.1:0-16277 GCA_964241965.1 uncultured Mucilaginibacter sp. | reverse complement strand
CATGCTGCCAGCAAAAAGCCTTTCGCCTCCGGAGGAAACCGCTTCAGCAACAACCAGGATAGCGCCGCCGGCCGCCCGTTTAAAAAGTTTGATAAGCGCGAAGACAGCCGCCCGGCCGGTCATTTCAACGCACACCGCGATGAGCAGGGCAGCGGGCAGAAGCCATTCCGCAGCAGGCCCCCGGCTGATGAGGGAGGGTACAGAAAACGCGGTGATAAACCAGCCTACAGCAGCAGGCCGGCCCCATCCGGCAACCGCGATGACAGCAGCAAACGGACGGCTTACGGAATGCGTGACCGCGAGGGAGCAGATGAACGCCCCTACCGCGAGCGGCAGCGCCCATCGGATGCACGGCCTGACCGTGTGATGCGCGGGCGTAACAAAAAAACCGACGATACGCAGGCGGCCTCTAAAAAGGAAGACTCCGGTTTAATCCGCTTAAACCGCTACATTTCAAATGCGGGCATCTGCTCGCGCCGCAAGGCCGATGAACTGATCAGCGCAGGCGTGGTTTCAGTAAACGGACAGGTAGTTTCAGAGCTGGGGCACAAGGTTGACCCGATGAGGGATGTTATTAAGTATAACGGCGAAACCCTGAAGCGCGAAAAGATGGTTTATGTACTGCTGAACAAGCCGAAAGATTATATTACCACCACCGATGATCCGCAGGAACGCCGTACGGTAATGCAGCTGGTGGAAAAGGCCAGTAAGGAACGCATTTATCCCGTTGGCCGTTTGGACCGGAATACCACCGGCCTGCTGCTGATGACAAACGACGGCGACCTGGCCGACAAGCTCTCACATCCGCGCAACAATATCACCAAGATTTATCAGGTGGAGCTGAACAAGAACCTTACCCAGGGAGATTTAAATAAGATAGGCTTCGGCCTGGAACTGGAGGACGGATTGATTAAGCCTGATATGGTAACCTATGTAGCCGGCGGCACCAAGCGTGAAATAGGCCTGCAGATACACAGCGGCAAAAACCGCATTGTGCGCCGTATATTTGAGCATCTGGGCTATGAGGTAGTAAAGCTCGATCGTACCGTTTACGGCAACCTTAACAAAAAGGACCTTCCCCGGGGCCGCTGGCGCTTTTTAGAGGAAAAGGAACTGATACAGTTAAAGCACCTGATATAGCTGCTTTTCAAATAAATCAATTGAAGGACAAAAGATAAGGAATTTATCTTCTGTCCTTTTTTGCTTCGAACTTTTGCACATCATTCTGAACAAAAAGAAGAATCCGTATTTAAAAGAATGTTTAAAAGAAAAAACGCTGTCATTTCGAACGATAGTGAGAAATCTTCTATAAGCAGCTGGCCCTGCAAGCGGCTTATTGCCCGGCGAAGAGGTTCTCTCTGCGTTCGAAATGACAAAGCAGGCTTTAACAAATTATTTAACCATTTCTAAACAGCTTCCAAGTAAATTCCTTTACACTCCTCGCTTCATTTAAAACAACATAAGTCCTTCACAACAGCTGCTTTTTACGGATAATCGTTTATCCTTTCTTTTTTACCGGCCAGTTTGCTAATTTGGCTGCCAAACTAACCAGCCATGAAAAAACTATTCCTGATTGCGGCGCTGCTGCCTGCTTTGCTGCATGCACAAAATAAAAATAAAAAGAAAGGCCCTACCAGCTATGACCTGGTTATTGGCACTTATACCACCGGTAAAAGCGAGGGCATCTATGTATATCGGTTTTATCCTGAGAGCGGCCGCCTGGCGTACCTGAATAAGGCTACCGGCGTAGCTAACCCATCGTATCTGACAGTGGCAGCCAGCAATAAGTTTGTTTACGCAGCTAATGAGGTAGGTAAGGACGGCGGGGTAAGCGCCTTTGCGTTTGAGCCGAAATCGGGCAGCCTGACTTTTATTAACAAACAAAGCTCGGGCGGGGCCGACCCTTGCTACGTTTCGGAGGATAAGGCAGGCCGCAACGTTTTCGTAGCCAACTATTCCAGCGGGGCAGCTGCAGTACTGCCGGTTAACAAGGATGGCTCCCTGGGCGCGCCTTCGCAAATTATACAGGATCAAGGGCATGGCATCAACGCCGCACGGCAGGAAAAACCACATGTACATACTGCCGTATTGTCGCCCGATGAAAAATATCTGCTGTACACTGATTTGGGTACCGACAAGCTGAACATTATGCGCTATAAGCCCTCACAGGCGCAGCCGCTAAGCCCGGCATCAACTGCCGATGTGAATGTAACGCCGGGGCACGGGCCGCGCCATCTGGCTTTTTCCAATGATCGCAAATACCTGTACCTGGTAACTGAAATGGGCGCCACGCTTTATACTTTTGATTATGATAACGGCAAGGTGAAGCAAAAGCAAACACTGTCCCTGCTGCCCGACGGCTTTACCGGCAACGGCGCTGCGGCAGCCGATGTGCATGTATCGCCTGACGGGAGATTTTTATATGCTACCAACCGGGGAGATGTAAACGACATCAGCGTATATGCCATCAACCCTGAAAACGGTTTGTTAACCTTTGTAGAACGCAAATCAACGCTCGGAAAATCACCGCGCAACTTTGTGATTGATCCGACCGGTAAATTCCTGCTGGTGGCCAATCAAAACAGCGACAGCATTTTTGAATATAAAATTGATACCGAAAGCGGCAAGCTTACCCTGACCGGCAATAACCTGACTATTGGCAACCCGGTATGTTTAAAGTTTACGGCGGCGGAGTAAATCAGAAATTGTTGCCATGCGAAAAGGAAAGCAATAAACTCCGCCCAAACCCTCCCTGCAGGGAGGGCTTATAAGAGTTGTGATTTAAAGTCTTTCCTGCAAAGAGAAATTTAGAAAGGACCTGCTTATTTTGCCTTATTAAATGAGTACACTATATAGCCGGTAGTATTGCCGTAAGCAACCGGGGTTTTAAGCGTCATGCTTGAGCCATCGTTGCCGGCAACCAAAAGCTGATAACCGGTACTGACGTTTTTAGCCTTATCACCCTGATATATTTTTTTAAACTGTAACAGCTGCCCCCGGCTGTCATTGTTGTTTACCGACCAGTAAATGGTTTGCGAGGTACCGCTGGGCAGGGTATAGATGCCATTGCCGCTGTTGGTTAATTTCCAGGTACTGCCTACAAAGCTGCGTGGAGGCGCCTGGTCAAATACAGTTTGTACGGCTCCCTCTACCAAACCTTCGTAGGTTACATTGCTGATCGTCCAGTCGCCGGTAAACTTTGAGCGGGAAACATCAGCGCCGCCTGCTGTATACTTAGGACCTGAACAAGCCGAAAAAATAAACGAGGCAGTAACAAGTACGGTAAAAATTTGAAATAGCTTTTTCATAAGTGTGTATGTTGATTGTGTACACCCTTACATAAACCCTGCCAGTATCACATTAAACTACCTGAACGCGCCTGCTGCCGGCAATGGTTTCCTTGTAAAAGCTTTCGTAAACCGGCATAATGGTAGCCAGATCGAACATTTTGGCGTGGGCCAGGGCATTCTCTTTGAATTGATTGAGCCGGTCTTCGTCGCTCAGTATATAAACCGCCCTGTCGGCCATCCCCTCCACATCGCCCACATCCTTTAAAAAGCCGGTTACGCCATCTACATTCAGTTCGGGCAGGCCGCCGGTGTTGGTACTGATGACGGGCACCTTACAGGCCATCGCTTCCAGCGCAGCCAAACCAAAGCTCTCCGACTGTGAGGGCATCAGGAACAGGTCGGATACCGATAAAATTTCCTCTACCGCATCCTGCTTGCCCAGGAAGCGTACATTCTCGCTCACGCCTAAATCACGCGCCAGTTGCTCTCCTTCAGCACGCTCGGGGCCGTCGCCCACCATCAGCAGTTTGGAAGGCAGCTGCTTATTGACCTGAGCGAAAACCTTAACCACATCGGGCACGCGTTTTACCCGCCTGAAGTTGGAGGCATGTACCAGTATCTTCTCGCCATCGGGCGCAATGGCTTTTTTAAAATGGCCCTTAGCCTTATGGCTGAAACGGTTCAGATCTATAAAATTGGGTATAACCTTAATATCCTTGGTAATTTCAAAAAACCGGTAAGTGTCCTGCCTCAGATGCTCTGATACGGAGGTTACCCCATCGCTCTGGTTAATGGAAAAGGTAACTACGGGCTGGTAAGTCCTGTCCTTACCCACCAGCGTAATGTCCGTACCGTGCAGTGTGGTAATTACCGGGATATGAATGCCATAGGTAGCCAGTATCTGCTTGGCCATATAAGCGGCCGAGGCATGGGGTATGGCATAATGCACATGCAGTATATCCAGCTTTTCAAAGCGTACCACATCTACCAGGCGGCTGGCCAGGGCCAGTTCATAAGGCGGATACTCGAACAGAGGGTATTTGCTGACGGCCACCTCATGATAGAAGAGATTTTCGGAAAAGAAATCCAGGCGGACAGGCTGATTGTAGGTTACAAAATGAACCTGATGCCCGCGGTCGGCCAGGGCTTTGCCCAGTTCCGTAGCTACCACCCCGCTGCCGCCAAAGGTTGGGTAACAAACAATTCCGATTTTCATTGCTGCAAGTTTAACAGCATTTTGCGGCAAATGTGTTAGGCGGATGTAAAGATTAGAAAGTGCTTTTATAAACCCTTACCGGCCTCATGGAGGCCTGCAGGCAACCCGGCAGTATAATATTATTTGAACCAGAATTTTGTGCCGGAAATTGTTTTTAAATTAATTTAATTATATCGTAACTTTATAGTTACAAACCAGTTAGGCTATCCCAGCAATAGCCATCCGACTTATACCGATTATAATATCTTTTTCAGGCTTTAAACTAATTGATGTAGTGTATGTGGGGGAAATTTATATGCCTTTGGATGGTATTTGTGCTGCTGACCGGCAGCACAGCAAAGGTGCACGCGCAGTATTTTGAACTGAACAATAACCGGAAGCAGGTTACCATCCTTTTCCGCATTGTGCGCAACATGGTGGTTATCCGCCTTAAAATTAATAATAAGGGACCATACAACTTTATTATGGATACCGGCGTGGGCCTGATGATTATTACAGAGCCTGCATTGATTGACACCCTGCATTTAACAGGCAAGCGCTTTGTTAAACTTTCGGGAGTGGGCAATGAGCCGGCCTTTGAGGCTGTGCTTACCTCCCCGCTGCAGGTAGAGGTTTCCGGCTTAACATCCTTTGGTGTGGGCGCCGCTGCGTTTACTAAAGATCATTTCGGCCTGTCGGCTTTCACCGGCATCCCGACTCATGGCCTGCTGGGTTACGAATTTTTTAATGAGCTGGCCGTTAAGGTAAACTTTAATGACAGCACCCTTACTGTATGCAGACCGGAAAACCTGCGGCATCTTAAAAAATACGTATGCCTGCCCCTTTCCGTTGAAAACAACAAGCCTTACTTAACTATACCTGTGCATTTTTGCGACCAGACCGTGCGCAGCTGTAAATTATTAGCCGACCTGGGCAGCGGCCATGCCCTGATGCTGAATGATCTGGCCGTCAGGAACTGGCCGCTTACCCAATGCATACCCGGTAACCTGGGCATTGGCTTAACCGGCGTTATTGAAGGTAAGATAGGCCGGGTAGCAGGCGTTGAGCTGGGAAAGTATTTGTTAAAATCGGTACTGTCTTCTTTCCCTGATACGGGCCTGGATTTAATTGCGGAGAACAAATATGACGGTAACATCGGTATGGATATTTTTAAAAAGTTTACCGTTATTTTTGATTATACCAATCAGGCCGTGTATCTCAAACCGCGCTATACAATTAAGGAACCTTTTGAGCACGATATGAGCGGTATTGAATATTATGCTGCCGGCAGCGATTATAAGCACATTATTATTAACCGTATTGAGCCCGGATCGCCCGCAGAGGCAGCCAGCCTGCAAACCGGCGACGAGCTGACCACCATTAATTTTAAACCTGTAGCGCAAATGAGCCTGGAGGAGATTGATGAGATTTTTTGCTCAAAAGATGGCCGCAACCTTATTTTAGGTGTGTATAATCATAAAAAGGCGGAGAATGTGATTCTCACCCTGAAAAGGCGTATCTGATAAAGCAAATGCTGGCAGATTATCCAATATTTCAGGTGTTAATTTGCAAACTTTCACATAATTAAAACTTATTAACCCTTAATTACATTATTGACTGAAAACTTGTAATTATGTTTGACCAGATTTTACAGATGGTGAAAGACCACATCGGCGGCGATCCTCAGGCATCGGCAGCCATACCCAACGGGCAGGAAGATGAAGTGCATCGCGAAATTGCCAGTCACATTAACAATGGTTTACAAAGTCAGGCTCAGTCTCAGGGCGGCGCAGGCGGCCTGCTGTCCTCACTGGAAGGCAGCCTGAGTTCGGGCAACCCCATTACCAGTGCTATAACCGGCGGACTGGTGGGCAGCCTGGGCAGCAAGTTTGGTTTACCGGCTGCAGCAACAGGCGCTATTGCAGCTGCCATACCCGGCCTGCTGCAAAAATTTGCGCACAAGGCTAACGACCCTAATGACAACAGCATAACGCCTGGCAGCTTAACCAGCGCTTTTTCCGGCGGCAACGGCGGCGGGTTGGGCGGCTTATTTTAAGAAGTCTGTTTTCATCAATATCAGCAAGCGGGTGCAAAGTATTGTACCTGCTTGCTTTGTATTTAACAGCTTATCATACGTTTTTGGTAACTTCGCTGCTTAAACAATATAATTAGCGCGCAGCAACATCATCGTTTTTTGATGTGCAAGGGAATCTGCCAGGCATTCCTTCAATAACAAATGTTCCTTTCTCAGCTTAAGCCCTTTAGCCAGCGTGGTCAGTATCTGAAGATAGTTTACCAGCAGGTTTTCTAAAGCTATCAGGTGGCAGGTAAGCAAAAAATCAGTTTGATAAGAGGGTAATCCCTCAATATTCTTAGTGATAAAGCCTTTTAAATCAAGGGCATACTTTACAAAGGCAGGATGCTGCTGTAACTGATGCTTCGCCATATTGGTAATAACCTCCAGCTTGAATAACTGCGCCTTGATATTGCTGGTAGTATTAATTATGGCAAACTTTAAGCCTTGGTACGATGCCTTTTGCGCAATCTGAGGCAGGTAGTCCACCACATGGTTTTCGAGCTTGTGTACCGTAAATAAGCTGCTTACAAACAAAATGTGCATTTCCGTTGCATTAACAAAGGGTTTGCCTTGCCCGGGTTTGTTGTTTTGAGCATCATCCATAATAGTTTGCAGTTAGGGTAAAATGCTTGTAAGTGCCTGTTTAACAGCTTATAAATAGCGGCTATTATTTTATAAAAATAGCGGTTAAAATAATTAACTGCAAATTATAATACATAACATACGTTAAATGAATAGAAATATCATCTGCCTTCTCATGTGTAAAATTTATGTAAATACTATTAAATGTTTAAACACATATTATTTAAAAGTTATCTTTGCTTCATTAATTACTTTGTAAAACCAAAATTTAAATGAAAAAGATTATTACATTATTTGCTGCGGTGGCTTTAAGCAATGCAGTTTTTGCTCAAACCTGGAAGGCCGATAAAGCCCATTCGCACATTACCTTTACCATTACTCACCTTGCCGTATCCGATGTTGATGGTTCGTTTAAGGATTTCAGTGCCGAAATTATTGCTTCCAAGCCCGATTTCAGCGATGCGCAGTTTGATTTTACTGCCAACGCCAATTCAGTAAGCACGGATAACGACCAGCGCGATGGTCACCTGAAATCAGCCGACTTTTTTGAAGTAGCAAAATATCCGAATGTTACCTTTAAAAGCACAAGCATCAAAACCGCAAGCAAAGACCATTACAAGGTAACCGGTAACTTAACGCTTCGCGGCGTAACCAAGCCGGCTACGTTTGATCTGGTTTATCGCGGCACCATTACCAATCCCATGACTAAGGGCCCCGATGCAGGCTTTGTAGCAACCGGCACTATCAAACGCTCTGATTTCAGCTTTGGCAGCAAATACAGCTCCCCGATGCTGAGCGATGAGGTTACCTTTAAAGCCTCCGGCGAGTTTACTAAAGTGAACTAAGCTGTAATTTAATTGTGCTTATACAATAAAAGCGCACTGGTTCAAGCCGGTGCGCTTTTATTCTTTAAATGAAATACTGCTGAGCTGCAGCGGTTAACCCGCATTATTTTTAAGCGTAAAGGTACGGTCAACAATGTGATGGATAACGTCATCAAGCTTTTTTGAAGTCAGCTTTAGATGGTCGATGATAGGCTGCTTTTCCGGGTTGGTGATATCAGCAGTTTCAAGCAGGCCAACCAGGCCGATAATAGCGGCCACCGGTCCCCGCAATTCATGCGAGCTCAAGGAGGCAATATCACGCAGCTTTTTATTTTGTTCCTTGATTTCACTTTCGGCAACCAGCATCTGGGTAACATCCCGCGCCACACAGACGGTGCCGGTAACCTCACCGCTATTGTTATATATGGGATTAAACCCGACTTCAAAAACTGTACTTTCATGGGTTTGAGGATTAATGAACTCGTTATAAATTCTGAACTGCCTGCCATTAAAGGCCGCCCGGTAGTACTCCTCCCACTGTTCATAGTGCCGGGCCGACTGCTCAATGCGCTCATGAAGCTGCATGCCCGGATGAACATCGATACCGAAAATATTTTTTACCCATCGCAGGTAAGCCTGATTAGCAAAGATGATACGCTTCTCACGATCAACTGACCAGATGTGATCGTCAGTGTTGTTAATCAGTGCTTCAAGATTAATTTTAGTTTGCAACACTTCGCCCTGCATGGCAACCTGATGGGTAACATCCAGCCCTACGCCTTGGATCTCCGTGGTTTCACCCTGATTATTCTGTACTGCCACCACATCCGATTCTACCCAGTGCGGCTTACCGGCAGCATCCAGTTTGCGGTGCGTAATGTGTATCACCTTGCCCGGATTGCTTATTACTTCCTGAAGCGCTCCTTTAAGATAGGCCACGTCATCCGGGTGGCAAACCTCTTCTATGTTTCTGCCGATCAGCTCTTCTCTCTGATAACCGAAATCCCGGGTGTAAGTATCGTTTACAAAGGTATAGTTGAACTTGCTGTCGATCCTGAACAGCAGGGCAATCCCGGCGTTGATTACTGAATTCAGGAAGGTTATCTTTTTTTCAGCTTCCTCCCGGTGCAGCACTATATCGGTAATGTCTTTAACAATGTGCATGGTAAGCTGCCCGCCATCATCATGGCTGATGATGTTAACCACCTTCACCTGCACCCATTTCAGCCTGCTGCCGGCATCCTTGATACGATGGGTAAGCACCAGTTCGCCGGGCGTTGCCATCTGCCCAACTTTCTGCGTTACCTCATCAGCATCCAGCGGGTCGGTCAGCCGGTTCCATAAATCCGGCTGCTTTTCAAACTGTTCCTGCGTATAACCCGTAATCTTTTCAATGGCCGGGCTGATAAATAAATACTCTTTTCTGGAAACATCAAACGCCATGACGGCATCCTCCAGGGCAGACAACAGGTAATGTAAAAGAGCCATGATTGATTGGTTAGCTAAACATGTATAAACATAACTTAAAAGTTAAGCAGGGCAAAAATTATGTACTGCCGTTTAACAGAAGGTTTAATCAATCAGGGGGCTATCAGCGAAAACAATTATTAATATAATACGGAATAGACCTGCGGCCGGATTTATTTAAGCAATGTTCATTTACCAGGGCTGCTCCTGTTCCGAAAAATGCTGATTCAGCTTTTCTTCTTCCAGATCAATTTCCCCTAACTGCTGCCTGATGATGTTTTCATCAAACTCAGCCTTGTTATTAAACTTTTCAAGCAGCAGGCGCTGCTGCTTCAGCAGTTCAAAGGCAACATCTTTAAACCGGGTTAAGGTTTGCACCGAACTGCCGCTGTCGCCTTTCAGGTTGTGCATAAAACGGCTCAAAAACTCATGGTCTTTCTCGGCCTTAAACTGCATACCCTGCAGCAGCAGGTTGGCTGTAACATCTTGGCGGTAATTCTGGTTCAGCATGGTAAGCACTACATCGGCCCGCCTGTTGCGGATAATTAATTCCTGCTCCTGGTCCGTCATGGGGTAGTCAGTTTCTTCCATAGCCAGCCGGCGCACCAGCCAGGGCAGGGTAAACCCCTGCAAAACCAGGGTAACAATAATTACAACGAAGGTGATGAATAATATGATATCGCGCTGCGGAAAAGCCTTGCCGTTACTGAGCAGCAGAGGTACCGACAGCGCCGCCGCCAGCGATACCACGCCCCGCATACCGGCCCAGCCAAACAGTACCGGCCCGCGCCAGCCCGGATTACTGTCGGCGGTGGTAATTACATTGCTGATCAGCCTGGTAAATACCGAGGCGCCCAGCGTAAAAATAAGCCGGCTCACAATCAGCACGCCGCTGATGATAAGGCCGTATATTATTGCATCATGCAAAGAGGTGCTGCCCAGCTGCCTCACTGTTTCCGGAAACTCCAGGCCGATGAAGATAAAGGTGAGGGCATTAAGAACAAACACAATGGCCGACCATACATTAGCAGCCTGGATGCGGCCCACGTTGGTGAGAATGATATGCCTTTTACCCGACAGGAAAAGGCCGCCGCTTACCACTGCCAGCACACCCGAAAAATGAAGCTGATCAGCAATAACATACATGGTGTAAGGCGCTGTAAAGGTTAAAATCGTATCAATACTGGCAGTGGTGGGCATCCAGCGGTGAATGGCGTAATAGGCAAAGGCAACGCCCAGGCCAACCGCAATACCCATGCTGATAACCACGGCAAAGCTCATGGCCGCCTCACGCAGCACAAACGTGCCTGAAACTGCCGCTGCCAGCGCAAACTGATAAATAACCAGGCTGGTGGCATCGTTCATCAGGCTTTCACCCTCTAAAATGGACAGGGTGCGCTTAGGCACTTTAAGGTTATTTAAAACGGTGGTTGCAGCCACGGCATCAGTTGGCGAAACAATACCGCCCAGCAAAAAACCTGCAGCTAAGGTAAAGCCGGGGATAACCGCATGTGACAGGAACGCCACAATGCAGGCCGTGAGGATAACAATGCCAAAGGCAAAAGAACTGATAACACGCCGCCACTTCCAAAACTCTTTCCAGGAGGTGCTCCAGGCTGCCTCATACAGCAAGGGGGGCAGAAAAATAAGAAAGATATATTCCGGGTTCATCTGCACTGCCGGCAAGCCTGGTATAAAGCTGATGGCCAAACCGCTGCATACCAGCACCAGCGGATAGGAAAGCCTGAGCCGCCTTGCAAGCATAACCACAAACAACACAATGATCAGCAAGGAAAGGTAGTAAACGAAGGCTGTATGCATACCAGGCTTGAAATGTTAACGGGTGAAGGCTTAATTTACTGATTAACGGTTGTAACACAAATGCACAGTGTACCTGCTGTACGCTGCAGCTTATTAATTAGGTAACTGCAAACTAAGGGTTATGTTTTATTACATGCTTACCTATACTTTAAGGCCCCAGCATAACGGTTTTTGTTTAACCTGTGGTGAAACTCCATTACTTTTTATTGTTTTAAAACATTTTATGCTGATAACCATCTTACAATACATATAAATTTATAATCATGATTGAAACCAAAGCATATGCCGCGCAGGATGAAAATACTCCGTTGGCACCCTGGGCTTTTGAAAGGCGCGATGTTGGCCCCCGCGATGTGCAGTTTGATATTCTTTTTTGCGGCGTTTGCCACTCAGATTTGCACCAGATCAGGAACGAATGGTTCCCCGGCATATTCCCGATGGTGCCCGGCCATGAAATAGTGGGCCGCGTAGTAAAGGTAGGCAGCGAGGTAAAGGATTTTAAGGCCGGCGATCTTGCCGCCACCGGCTGCCTGGTAGATTCGTGCCGGGTATGTGAAAACTGTAAGCAGGATTTGGAGCAGTACTGCCTTAACGGCAACTCGCCCACCTATAATGGCTATGAGCAGGATCGCAAAACGCCAACCTATGGCGGTTATTCCAATACCATTGTGGTTAATGAGGATTTTGTGCTGCACGTTTCCGAAAAATTAGATCTGGCCGCCGTAGCGCCGCTGCTTTGCGCCGGTATTACCACCTATTCGCCGCTCCGGTACTGGAAGGTAGGCGAAGGCCATAAACTGGCTGTGCTGGGTTTGGGCGGCCTAGGCCACATGGCGGTTAAATTCGGGGTCGCCTTTGGCGCTGAAGTAACCGTGCTGAGCACCTCGCCCGCTAAGGAGGCCGATGCCAGAAAATTAGGCGCACACCACTTTGTGGTAACCTCCGACGAGGCACAGGTTAAGGCAGCTACAGGTACTTTCGACTTTATTTTAGATACCGTTTCTGCCGAGCATGATTTTAATATGTACTTGTCGCTGCTCCGGACCAACGGGATACACATCTGCGTTGGCGCACCGCCAAAACCGGCCGAAATTTCGGCGTTCAGTTTATTAGGCGGTCGCAAAAGCCTCACCGGCTCAGGCATCGGCGGTATTATGGAAACTCAGGAAATGCTGGATTTTTGCGCGCTGCACAACATCGTATCCGACATTGAAAAGATTGACATCAAAGATATCCACAGCGCCTATGACCGCATGGTGAAGGGTGATGTACGATACCGTTTCGTCATTGATATGGCTACGCTGTAAGGTCAATAATTACAGATAAAATAAAAGGGGATGCAATTTAGAATTGTATCCCCTTTTATTTTTACCTAAGCTTATATACGGCAGGTTATCAGGGCTGCCCGGCGCCGCCTGAAGAACCGTAAACCTGCCCTGTGGCAAAGCTGGCATCACTCATAGCCAGCTGCACATAAATAGACCCTAATTCGGCTGGCTGGCCCGGGCGGCCAAGCGGTGTTTGCCCGCCAAACTGCATCAGTTTTTCCTGCGGCGCGCCGCCGGTTACCTGTAAGGGTGTCCAGATGGGGCCTGGCGCTACGCCGTTTACCCGGATGCCCTTCGGGCCCAGCTGCTTGGCTAATGATTTTACATAGTTCATAGTAGCTGCCTTGGTTTGTGCATAATCATACAGTTCGGGCGTAGGGTCGTAAGCCTGCTCAGATGTGGTTCCAATGATGGCCGAACCCGGCGGCATATGCGGCAGGGCCGCCTTGATGATCCAGAAAGGTGCATAGATATTGGTTTTCATCGTCCAGTCGAACTGTTCGGTAGAAATGTCTAAAATTGAGGCATGAGCCTGCTGCCGGCCTGCATTGCTTACCAGAATATCCAGTCCGCCTAAACCGCTTACAGCCTGTTCCACCATCCGCTTGCAGAACGCCTCGTCGCGTATATCGCCGGGAATGGCAATGGCCTTGCGGCCCTCAGCCTTAATCAGCGCAATCACTTCGCGGGCATCCGGCTCCTCATAGGGCAGGTAATTAATGGCTACATCCGCGCCTTCGCGGGCGTAGGCAATGGCGGCTGCCCGCCCCATGCCCGAGTCGCCGCCGGTAATCAGCGCCTTGCGGCCTGCCAGGCGGCCCGAACCCTTATAGCTCGTTTCACCGTGGTCGGGTTTGGGGTCCATCTGGCTGGCCAGCCCCGGCCAGGTCTGGCTCTGGCCCTTAAACGGAGGTTTCGGGTACTTGGTGGTAGGGTCCTGCAGGGGTACGGGTGTCAGCGCTGCCGGCTGCGAGGCACCCTGGGCCGAAAGAACCGGTGCAACCGCTGCTGCGGCCAGCCCCGCTCCTATGCCGCCAATTACTTTGCGGCGATTTATTTTATCATGCTCATTCATAGTACAAGTAGTTGTTAATTTTTAATTAAATAACTTATCTGCAGGCAATTGGTTTTATCAGGCTGCTGATAATGCGATATTTAATGTATAATAAGCCTTTTACCTATGAAGCAATGCATATACAGGTTTGATAAACAGATATTTCCATGAACATTCGTCAATCAGATTTATCCCGCAATAAAGTAACTTACCTGTTACAATTTCGTAAAAGGATAGATGTTAACAGATACACTGCATAAATCATCACTCAGCTATTGCACTGTGGTTCAATCGGATCAATTACCGGATGACGCAATAGCACACTTAATTACCCCGGCAGATGTTAACCGCATTACGGAGCTGGCCTGCCTGCTGTGCAATGCTGATATGGCCGTTATTTCACTTACCGCTGATCAGCAGCAGTTAAATACCAGCGCAGTGCTTACCCTGAAAGAAATTGCTGCGTTAAAAAAGTTCTGCGCTCAGGCTGCAGGCACTGCCGGTTTACTGGAAATCACCGATGCCGGCTCCGACCTCCGGTTGCATAACGGAAATTCGTTTAATAATAAATACCTGCGCTTTTATGCCGGCTGCCCGCTTACTGATGCCGGCGGCCGGGTAACAGGCGTTTTGTGCGTGGCCGGTAAACAACCCGGGCAGCTGTCGGAAAAGCAGCGGCGGGGATTAACGCTGCTGGCCGGAGAAACAGCCGCGCTTATTGATGAGCGCCGGGCAAAGGCCGGCTTCCGGGATTTTGAAAAACTCTTCGAGTATTCGAACGACCTGATGTTTGTTGGCGGTGAGGATGGCTATTTCAAAAAGATCAATCCCGCTTTTCAAAAAATTTTAGGCTGGAGCCCGGAGTACCTGCTGGCAACCTCTACCTTTGATTTTCTGCATCCTGATGATGCAGCCATCACCCGGAGAGAACTCGATAACTTAACCGCCGGAAAGCACACCACCAAGTTTGTGCAGCGGTTCAGGGCCAGCAACGGGCTGTACAGAACCATACAGTGGACTTCAACCCCTGAAAATTCTACCGGCAACATCTTTGGTATCGGCCGCGATATTACCGACAGCTATCAGTTACAAGAGGATTTAAACCATACCAGGCAAATGCTGGAGCAAACCAACCAGGTAGCCCGCGTGGGCGGCTGGAGCATGGATGTGGCGCAGCAAAAGATTTACTGGACATCGGTGACTAAAGAAATTCATGGCGTACCGCCCGATTTTATACCCGATCTTGCCACTGGTATTAATTTTTATAAGGAAGGCGAAAGCCGCAATAAAATACAGGAGGCGCTGCATACCGCCCTCACTGAGGGAAAAGCCTGGGATGTTAAGCTGCAGATTGTAAACAGGCAGGGCCAGGATGTATGGGTAAGGGCCCTGGGCAATGTTGAATTTGAAAACGGAAAATGCACACGGCTGTTTGGCACCTTTCAGGATATTAATGATTACCAGCACGCCGAGCTGGCGCTGCAGCGATCCGTTGAAGCGCAGAAAGCGATGAATGAGGTGCTGCTTCAGCAAATTGAAACCATTATAGAGCAGGATGAAACCATAGCCAAAATTAAGGAGTTTAAATTCCTGGCCGATTCGGTTCCGCAGTTTATATGGACGGCCCGACCTGATGGCAGCGTGGATTATTATAATCAGCACTGGATGGACTACTCGGGCATGCCGCTGCCCGATGAGCTGGGCGCCTTAGCCTGGAACCAGGTGGTGCACCCCGATGATATAACCGGCTGTGTGGCGGCATGGCTGGATGCCATTAACACCGGCAAACCTTATGAAATGGAGTACCGCCTTAAAAAGGCATCAGACGGGTTGTATAAATGGCACCTCGGCAAGGCGGTGCCTATGCGGGATGAAAATGGCAGTATCATGAAGTGGTTTGGCTCCTGCACCGATATTGACGAGTATAAGCGGGCGCTGAACCTGGAGAACAAAATAAGCCAGTATGAGGATTTTAACCGCATTGTGGCGCATAACCTGCGCGGCCCGGCCGACAGTATAGCTATGCTGCTGGGCATGCTTGGCGAGGAGAACGACAGGGAGGAGCAGCAGAGCCTGATTGCCATGCTGCAGAAATCGAGCGCAACGCTAAGCCAAACGCTGAATGAGCTGATGAAGGTGCTTGAGGTACGCAACAACCATCACCTGCCCTATGATGAATGCAACCTCGAAAGCCTGACCTCCAATATAGAACAAATGCTGGCCGGCCAGTTTGTTACCAGGCAGGCGGTTATCTGCACTGATTTTCAATGCCCGGCGGTCAGCTTCCCGAAGCTGTATCTGGAAAGCATATTTTATAATATGATCAGCAATGCCCTGAAATACAGCAGGCCGGAAGCGCCGCCGCGGATCATTATCACGTCGGCCCGCATAAACGATAAGGTGAGGCTCAGCTTTAAGGATAACGGCCTGGGTATTGATTTGGCCAAGCATGGGCATGACGTTTTTAATCTTAATAAAACCTTCCATACCGGTCACGACAGCAAGGGCGTGGGCCTGTTTATGACCAAAACTCAGATTGAAACCTTTGGCGGCCAGATACGGGTAGAGAGCGAACCGGGAAAAGGGTCGGAATTTATTGTAGAGCTGCAGTAAGTTGAATATTAAGCATTTTATAGGAA